>JAEWJO010000383.1 GCA_023386455.1 Pseudomonadota bacterium
CGTTCTACGAGCTCGTCGACCGGCTAATTCGCAAGCGGAACCGTGACGAGCTCGGTCGATAGTGCGCCGACGTCGCGGACCTTCAGCTCGGCGTCGGAGATCGAGTAGACGAACTGGTCGAGGAACAGCGAGCGCTTCACCGCGCTCGTCGCGCTCGACCACCAGTTCCCGCAGGTCACGTCCTGCGCGACGCTGTGAGGAACGCGGCCGTGCTCGGCGAACCCTGCGGCGACCGACGCGTCGAACACCATGAGCCCCGAGAACGACATCGTCGTGCCGTACTGGCCATCGTTACCACCCTCGCAGATCGTCATCGGGATCGAGAGCAGGCTGCGCTCCGGGTACCACGTGAACGCGAGGTGATTTGTCAGCGCCTCGGAGCTCGAGCCGCGCGTGCCGATGACATGCTTGTGCGCGAGCGACGGCGCCGTCGGGTTCGAGACGTCGAAGATCTGCAGCATCACACCGTCGAAGAACGCGAAGCTGCCGTGATCGTCGGCGTCGTAGCCGATCGTCAACAGGTGGTTGTCGTCGAGCATGTGCATGTACGTCGAGAAGCCGGGGATCTTGAGCTCGCCGAGCTTGCGCGGCGCGTGAGGGTTCGACAGGTCGAACGCGAACAGCGGATCGGTCTTCTTGAACGTGACGACGTACGCGCGGTTGCCGTCGAACCGGACCGAGCGGATGTCCTCGCTCGGGGCGATGCCGCCGAGCGAGCCCAGCGTCACGAGGTCGTCGCCCTGCTGGCCGAGCACCGAGACGTAGCTCGCGGCATCGGGCGACGGCGCGTGACCGTCGGTCGTCGCGATGCGGAGGTTGCCGTTCAGCTCGTCCATCGCGAACTGGTTGAGTGCGCGGCCCGCGACCTCACCGCTCGCGAGGTAGTGCGTGTCGGCGGCGTCGTCGGAGATCCGGAACTTGTGCACCGTCGACAGGTCGTCGCCATTCCAGTTGTGGGCGACCGCCATGTAGAGCGAGTCGGCCGACGCGTAGATCGCGCCGCCGCGCGAGATGATCGTCGAGCTGTGGACCGGCCCGGCGTGCTCCATATCGACGGAGACGAGGCTCGTGAAGGCGGCACCGTCGGCGTACGAGCTGGCGTAGAGCGAGGTGCAGCTCGCGGCCTCGCCGGCCGGCGTGAGCCCGGAGTCATCGGTCAGGTCCGGCAGGCGCGCGTCGAGGTCCGCGCCCTGGATGAACGCGATGTTCTCGGCGCGGAGCGCCTCGTAGAGCGACCTCGCACGCGCGACCTTCGCAGCCGGCGGCCGCGAGCCGAGGTAGTTGCAGAGGTCGTCGTTCGGCGGCGGGTCGGGCTCGTAGCGAAGGTTGGGAAACATCTCCGTGGCCTGCGAGACGACGGTGTGGACCGTCGAGCCGATGCGGCGCGCCGCGATCAGCGAGCCCGACAGCGCGATCTGGCGCTGCAGGTGGGGCGCGGCGCGGTCGGTGATGTCGAACACGAGCAGCTTCGTCGACGAGCCATCGCCGGAGAAGTCGCAGTCGTAGCCGTACGTGCACTCGCGGCTGCCGTAGTAGCTGTCGGTGGCGCCGACCGCCACGTACACGAGCGCGGTGTCGCCGATGACGAACAGCTTCCTCGGCGTTCCCTCGAGCGGCGTCTTCGAGACGAGGTGCGTCTCGGATGCGGGCCACGAGTCGACGATCCTGAGCGCGCCGTTCTGCGCGAGGTAGATGTACTGGCCATCGTTCTTCACGAAGTCGGCCTCGTCGACCCCCGCGACCTGGTTGTTGGTGCCGGTGCCGGTCGTCGGGCCGCCACCGCCGCTGCCGCTTCCGCTACCACCTCCAGTTCCACCGGCGGTCGGCGAGCCGTCGTCTTCGCCGTAGCCGCCGCGGTAACAGCGCTCGCCGCGCATGTACCCGGCGAGGTTGTCGTTGAGCCGCTTGTTCATCTTGTCGATGACGACCTGCTTGATATAGGTCTGCGCTTCGCCGCAGTTCGCGAGCGGCATGAGCCGCGGCAGCGGCTTTCCGCCGCCGCTATCGTCGTCCGCGCACCCCGCGGTCAACGGGATCAAGGGAAGCGTGGAGAGGGCGATGCCCAGGACCGTGAGGGTATGGCGGCGGCTCATGCAGGCCTACCCAGCAAGGCCGATGCCGGCCGCGAGCCCGCGCGTTTGGCGAGGTTGCGCGGCGCCCACGGCCACGCGCATCGGAGATCCGAGGCGGCTCTCAAAAAACCGAGGGCGATCACGCCAACGCTCCCGCGGCCGTGATCTGCACCGCAGCGATCGGCCGCGCACCTGGCGGCGTCGGGTGGCGGGCTCTAGAGTGGCGCGGATGTCCGACGAGAGCGACCTCGAGATGACCGCCCCGGCGCGGACGATCTCGCGTCAAGAGACCCTTCCCGCGGGGGCCGTGCGACGCGGCACTGCCTCGATCGTGGAGTCGACGTTTCGGTATCGCAACACGGATGTGCTCGGGGTCGGCGGCATGGGTCAGGTGATGCTCGTCCGCGATGCGCGGATCGGCCGCGAGGTCGCGCTCAAGGAGCTGCGCTCCGACCACGGTCTCACGCCGGAAGCGAGAGCACGGTTCTTGCGCGAGGCGCAGGTGCAAGGCCAGCTGGAGCACCCGTCGATCGTCCCGGTCTACGACATCGACACGAGCCCCGATGGCGAGGTGTTCTTCACGATGCGGCGCGTCCTCGGCAAGACGCTCGCGACGATCATCGACGAGCTTCGCGCCGGCGCGGCACACCCCACGCGGCGCGAGCTCCTGCAGGCGTTCGCGACCGTATGCCTGACGATCGACTACGCGCACAGCCGCGGCGTCGTCCATCGCGACCTCAAGCCCGCGAACATCATGCTCGGCGACTTCGGCGAGGTCTACGTGCTGGACTGGGGGCTCGCGCGCATCCTCGACGAGGGTACGGTGACCCCGACGCACGCGTCGCGGCTGTCGTCGCCGGGCGAGACGCTCGGCACGCCGCTCTACATGGCGCCCGAGCAGCTGGACGATGCCGAGGTCGGCCCGGCGGCAGACATCTACGCGCTCGGTGCGATCCTGTTCGAGATCCTGACGCTCGAGCGACTCCGCGACGCACGCGCGCTGGCGGTGCCGGTCGATGCGCGAGCCTCGGCGCGTGCACCGGAGCGCGAGGTCGCGCCGGAGCTCGAGACGATCTGCGTGACGGCGACCGAGCTCGAGCCCGAGGCTCGATATCCGTCGGCGCGTGCGGTCCACGACGCGGTCGCGCGCTACCTCGAGGGCGATCGCGAGCTCGGCCAGCGCCGCCAGCTCGCCGCCGATCACGCCGCGCGCGCGCGGGAGGCCCTCGAGCGTGCGAACGCACCGGGCGGCGACCCCGACGGCGAGCGCGGTGCCGCGATGCGCGAGCTCCAGCGTGCGCTCCTCCTCGAGCCGAACCGCGAGCACGTCGCGATGCTCGCCGAGATGATGAGCACGCCGCCGCGCGAGACGCCGTCCGCGGTCGCCGAGTCGATCGAGCTGTCGCGCCAGGCGGTCGCGAGGTCGGGTGCGCGATACGCCGCGATCGCGACGCTGTCGTGGTTCGCGTTTCTACCGGGCCTGCTTCTGCTCGGCATCCAGCGCTACGATCACGTCGCGTGGGTCGCGGTGCCGGCGCTCGTCACCGCCGCGCTCGGTCTCGTCGCCTCGCGGCAGGCGCGGATCGGCCGGCCGATCCAGCTCGCGATGGCGGTGTCGTGGTTCCTCGGCGCGATGGCGCTCTCGCGCATGTTCAGCCCACTCGTGCTGATGCCGACGATCCTCGCCGCGTTCGCGATCGTCTCGCAGGCCCATCCCGATCGCGTGATGCGCGGCTTCTGCCTCGCCGCGGCCGCCGTCTCGATCATCGCGCCGACGCTCCTCGAGCTCGCCGGCGTCCTGCCGAGCTCCGTCGCGTTCACTACCGACGGCCTCGTCGTGCTACCGCAGATGACCTCGCTTCCTCGGCTCGCGACGCTCGCGTTCATCGTCGTCGCCAACGCGTGCGTCGCCGTCGTGCCCGCGGTCTTCATCGCGCGCTTGCGCTCGACGCTGACGCGGTCTCAAGAGCGGCAGATCCTGCACACGTGGCACTTCCGGCGGCTCGGCGAAGATCTGCTCGACCCGCGGTGAACCCGGTGTAAGGTGAGCGCATGGCGGCGCCGGCGCTCCTCAAGGATAGCTATCGCGTCGGGCAGGCGATCGTTCGCGTGCTCGGCGACTCGACGAAGACGCACGAGATCCATCGCGTCGAGGAGATCACCGGGCGGCCGCGATTCCGCCGGCTCCTCGACGAGATGAACGCCTCGCCCGAGGGGCGCCGCCTCCTGGCCGAGCGCCCGGAGCTGTCGAGCGAGAGCGTCGACTATGCTGCGCTGCGCGCACTCCCCGCGACGACGTTCGGCGGCGCGTACGCCCGCCACCTCGACGACAACGGCATCACAGCCGACTATCAGGCCGCGGCGACCCGCCACGTCGACGATCCGGACATCGCGTACCTCATGCGCCGCTTCCGTCAGACCCACGACGTCTGGCACGCGCTCCTCGGCCTCGGCATCACCGGCCACGAGGAGGTCATCATCCACTGGTTCTCCTACGGCCAGCTCCGGCTGCCCGTCTCCGCCCTGATCATGGTGTTCGGGACGATGAAGCACATCGTCGGCGAGCGCCGGTGGGGCGCGCTGCGCCACTCGATGCGCGAGGCGTACGTCGCCGGTCGCGATGCCGAGCCGCTCATGCCCGTGTACTGGGAAGAGATGTGGAGCGAGCCGCTGGACGAGGTGCGCGAGGCCTACGGGCTCCGCCCGCTCGAGCGCCGCTGGATCGACTGAGCGTAGGAGATCGCCGCAGCTCGTGACTTCGCGAACGGCGCGGCGGAACCCCTCGCGGCCGGTGATCGTGGTACTCCGGATCGGGTGACGACGCCGGGTTCGCCACAGACGACGCAGGTGCTCGAGCTGCTGCGCTGGCTCCTGATCGCCGTGTTCGTGGTGATCGGCTGGGTCACGCTCTCGTACCTCGCGAAGATCCTCGCGCCGATCCTCGCGGCGCTCGGCATCGCGTACCTCCTGAACCCGATCCTCGAGCGCCTCGTACGCCGTGGCGTGTCGCGCGGCCTCGGCGCCGGCCTGCTCCTCATCTCGTTCATCGCCCTGATCGCCGGCGCGGTCGCGCTCGCGATCCCGGCCGTCGCCGCGCAGGTCAATCACTTCGTCCACGACCTGCCCCGCCTCATGGCGAACCTCGACGTCTGGCTTCACGACCACTTCGGCTTCCAGCTGCCCGAGGACTGGCGGCAGTACCTGACGAAGGAGAACCTCGAGAAGACGTTCGGCGCCGAGGGCCCGCTGCGCGAGCTCGCGACCGCGGCGCTCGGCGGCGTGTTCACGCTGCTCGCGGTCATCGCCGAGTTTCTGCTCGTCCCGGTGTTCGCGTTCTACTTCCTCCTCGACTGGCCCAACCTGCTCCGCCGCATCGACCACATGATCCCGCCGCGCAAGCGCCGCGGCGTGCGCGAGGTCCTGCGCGAGATCGATCGCGTCGTCGCCGGCTGGGTCCGCGGCCAGGGCATCGTCACGTCGATCCTCGCGGTGCTCTACGCGGTCGGCTTCTCGATCGTCGACATGCCGCTGTCGGTGCCGATCGGCCTCCTCGTCGGCGCGCTCACGGTCATCCCGTTTGTCGGCACGTTCGTCGGCGCGGGGATCGCCGCGATCGTCACGGTCGCGGACGGCGCGTCGTTCGAGACGCTCGGCATGGTCGGCGCCGTCATCCTCGTGCTCCACCTGTTCGAGGCCGGCTTCTTGACCCCGAAGATCGTCGGCCATCGCGTCGGCCTGTCGGAGACCGGCGCGTTGTTCGCCGTCGTCGCCGGCGGCAAGCTGCTCGGCTTCGTCGGCGTCGTGCTCGCCGTGCCGATCGCAGCGACGTGCGCGGTGCTCGTCCGCTACGCCGTCCGCTACTACGAGCACACCGCGTTCTTCGGCCGCGAGAGCGATGCCGACGTCGTGATCACGCCGAGCATGGCGCTGATCATGCCGGGGGTCCGGCTCGAGACGCGCGTCGACGCCAAGATCCAGCCGCCGGCGCCCGTACCGGTCGTGCCCGACGATGCCGGCGACGACGACGAGGAGTGGATGGAGCCCGAGCTCGGCAGCGCCGGCCCGGGCGTCGTGCGCACCGATGGAGCGACGGATGCGCCCGCGACGGAACCGAATCACGACGGCGACCTGCCGAAGGACCCAGCCTAGTCCGTCGGTGCGTCCGGATCGGTCGTCGGCCGGTCGCGGTCGTAGATCTCCGCCAGGCAGTCGAGCATCTCGCGCGCGTACTGCTGCGCCTTGCGCGACGGCTGCTTCGTGTCCTTCGGCAGGAGGCCCATCGCTGTCTCGGCGCACGACGCGGTCTTGCAGTGACAGACCTCGTCGCGGACCTTCTTCAGCTTGCCCGCTTCGTGATCTGCGCACGCTCCCAGCAGGGCGACACAGATCACGAACGCCCGCTTCATCACCGTCACTGTACACGACGCTGTGCGAGAATCGAGCGATGGGTCGAATCCACCGTCTCGTGCTCGCTGCCGCCATGGCGGCTGCGGCCGCTCCGGCCACCGCCTCGGCGGACGTGTTCAAGCTCTACGGCGAGGCACAGGGCGGCGGCATGTACGGCAAGGGCATCTCCGGCGAGCAGAAGGGCGATTCGTTCTTCGGCCGCGGCAAGGGCGGCGCGTATGGCGTCCAGGTCGGTGCGCAGATCCTCGTATTCGACGGCCACATCAGTCACCGCCAGTACGTCAACGGCGACGGCCTGAAGACGTGGACGCAGTTCGGCGTCGGCCTCCATTTCGGCATCGACAGCGGAACCGAGCAGGAGAAGAAGGTCGGCAAGGGCGGCTACGCCTCCGTCGGTGCGGGAGCCGCGTTCGGCATCGGCACGGGCGCGCAGGTGATGCCGCCGCTCGACAACTCCGAGCTGACCGACAAGGGGTTCCTGCTCGAGGGCCGCTTCGACTTCGGCAAGCACCTCAACAAGGTGTTCGACATCGGCATCGCGGTGCCCGCGTCGTACGGTTACTTCTTCAAGAGCGGCAACGGCGCGACCGCGAATAACCTCGAGACGCACTACCAGTCGATCCAGGTCGAAGCGCTGCTCGTGCTACGCGCGAACATCCGGTTCTTGTAGCAACCGCTACGGCAGAACCGGCGCGAGATCGAGGGCGAGACGCTTGCGGTCTGCGCGCTTGAGGTCGAGCTCGACGTAGCGCGAGAAGTAGTCCTCGTGGCGCAGCTCGACGCGGTGGTGGCCGGGGACGACCGCGATGCCGCCCTTCAGGACACCGACCGGGCCGACGAACCGACCGTCGACGAACAGGTTCGCGTCACCGACGTTCGACGTCACGTAGAAGATCGCGTCGTCGGCGGTGACACCGGAGCTCGGCTGCTGACGGCCGCCGCAGGCGCAGAGTCCGAGAACGAGGGCGAGGGCGAGCTTCATGGCGTGCCCGACAGGGTGACCTCGACGAGGTCGCCGACGATCTTGACGCTGGCGCTGGTGTCGCTCGCCGGCGCCTTCTTCGCGATCCGCGCGACCTGCTCGACGGACTCGCTCGTCGTGACGCCGATGACCCAGCCGCCCGGCGAGAGCCGGCGCAGCGACGCTGCACGCACGCCCTTGGCACCGGCGAGGTACTTCTGCTCGCTGAGGACCATCGAGTACGGCGTCCGCGCCGGGAGGCGCACGAGCACGATGCCCGGCTCGGCGATCGGCGTGTCGTCGCCCTTGAACGCGCCCGCCTGGGCAAGCTTCGTTGCCGGCGGCGGCAGGACGTCCGAGAGCGCGCCCGCGGCCGCGCGATCGATCGCGTACGCGATGTCGTCGCCCTTCGTCGCGCCGATCGCACTGCCGTGCCCGAGCGCCTTTCGTTCCTTGCGATCGACGACGCGGACGTTCGCGGTGATGAGCGAGGCGGTCGTCGGCAGGCCTCGCACGGGAACCGGCGCGGACAGCGTGACGCCGGCGATCGCCATGACGTCGGCCTTGGCCTCGTTCGCGAGGAGGTCGGCCTCGTCGTCGGAGAGTGGCAGCTCGCCCTCGGCGCGCGGCACGGCACCGGATGCCGGCGCGCGGCGAACCGCGAAGCCGGCGTTGCGCAGCATCGTCGTCAGCGCGCCGACGCCGGGCGCGTTGTTGTCGGCCTGCGGGCCATAGTCGGCGCGGATGCCGCTCGGCGCGGCGATGCGGAGCAGGATCGTCACCGTCTTGGCCGCGGGCTCGCCGGACGTCGTCACGGCGTCCTTCATCGTGATGCCGAGCTCGCCGAGGCGCGTGCGGATCTTGTCGCGATCGATGCGGACGCTGACGGTCAGCTCGCGCCGGCCATCGACGGTCTCGTCCTTGGTGACGGAGAACTTGGAGACCCACAGGCGGGCGTGGCCGATGATCTCGGCGTCGAGCTCGCCCTTGCGCGACGTGCGGATGTCGCCGGCGACGAGGTCCGACAGCGCGGTGGTGGCGGCGCGAGCGAACGCCTCGTCGAGCGCCATCAGGCGCGCGTCGGCGGCACTCGTCGGTGCGTCGCCCTCGGCCTGATACGCGATGACGTCTTCGGCGTACGCGCGCGGCGCGGTGACGGCGGTTGCGAACAGCACGGCGACGAGGACACGGCGGATCACGCCCGGTAGCCTAGCAAAGATGGAGGACGGCTTCGAATCGGCGGCGACGTTCACGGAGCCGCGACGATCACGAATAACGTCGCGGACGTGACGTCGATTCCCTCGACGGCGATCGCCCCACCCTTCGCGGACTTCGCGGCGACCCTCGGGGCGTCCTTGGCCCAGGCAGGGACCTCGGAGACGAACAGGGTCGGTGCCTCGACCGTGCCGACCTTCCAGCCGATCGCCGGCTTGGCGGCGGCGCCGGTGACGACGACCGCGACCGGGCCCTTGTCGCCATCGGGCGGGAGCGCGCGCGGGCCGACGATCGCCTGGCGTACCGCCTCGAGCGGCACCGCCATCGTCACCTGCCACGCACCGTCGGTCTCGGGCTCGGCCGCGACCGAGATCGCGGCGTCGACCGCACGAGCGAGCCGCTCGGCGACGTCCTTGTCCTTCTTCTTGTCGGCGACCTTGCCGCCGCCGGCGATCGGGAGCTCGGAGATCTTCGACGCGATGAGCTTCTTCGCCGCGTCCTCGGCCCCGCGGCGCGAGGTGCCGCGCGCGACCGCCGGGTTCGGCGCGTGGCGATCCGCGATGCCGACACCCTTCGCGGTGACGAGGCCCTTCGCCCAGTCGACCTTCGCCGGCTCGGCAGAGGCCGGTCCGGCGAGGCTCGCGACGACCGCGAACGCGACGACGAGCGCACGCATCATTCGCGTGGACCCTCGCTCGGCGGCAGGTTCGCGTCGGCCTCGAGGTGGAGCGCCGTCTTCCTGGGCTTGCGCAGGAAGCGCCCGATCAGCGAATCGCGCCAGTGCGTGATGATGTCGTAGAACGTCGGGATCACGAGCAGCGTCAGCACCGTCGACGTGATCACGCCGCCGATGACGGCGCGGCCGAGCGGCGCGCGGAAGTCACCGCCCTCACCCGAGCCGATCGCGACCGGGATCATGCCGGCGATGATCGCGACGCTGGTCATCACGATCGGACGCAGGCGGACACCGCCGGCCTCGATGATCGCTTCCTCGCGCGACATCCCGCTCGCCTCCGCGTGCTTCGCGAAGTCGATCAGGAGGATCGCGTTCTTGGCGACGATACCCATCAGCATGATGACGCCGATCATCGACATGAGGTTCAGCGTCGAGCCTGTGACCAGCATCGCGAGCATGACGCCGATCAGCGACATCGGCAGCGACGCCATGATCGGAATCGGCTCGAGGAACGACCCGAACTGGATGACGAGGATGAAGTACATCAGCATCACGGCGGTGCCGAGCGCGATCAGGATGCGGCCGAAGACCTCCTTCTGGTCCTCGGTCTCGCCGCCCTGCTTGCGCGAGTAGCCCGGCGGCAGCTTGATGTTGCCGATCCGCTTCTCGATGCCGGCGACGACGGCCGACAGCGGCATGCCCTCGGCGTTCGCACCGACGGTGACGACGCGCGATCCGTCGAGGTGCTCGATCTGCGCGGGCGCGAGCCCTCGCCGCACCTTCGCGAGCTGACCGAGCTGGATCGTCCGCGCGGGCTCCGGGCCGGTCTGCGGCAGCATGATCGGCAGCGCCTCGATCGCCTCCGGCCGCGTCCGCCAGTCGGCGCCGAGCCGGACGACGACGTCGCGGGTCTCGCCGTCCGGGTCGATCCACTTGCCCGACTCGAGCCCGGCGAAGGCGGGACGCAGCGCCTGCGCGAGCGTTGCCGCGCTGACGCCGAGCTGGCCCGCGAGGTCGCGATCGAGCGAGACCTCGACCTCGGGCCGCTGGCCCTTGCTCGACAGGCCGACGTCGACCGCACCCGGCACCTGGCGAACCTCCGCCGCGATCCTCTCGGCGAGACCGTTCAGGATGTCGGTGTCGGGACCGATCAGCTGGATCTGGATCTGGCGGAAGTTGCCAAAGCCGGTCGAGATGTACGCGGTCACGCCGCTCATCTGCCGGATCTCGTTGCGCAACGCCTGGGCGACGACATCCTGGTGGACCGAGCGCTGCTTCTTCGGCGTCAGCCGCACGTAGATCTGCGCCGTGTCGCTGCCGGTCGCGCCGCCGACGGTCGAGTACGTGTACATGACCTCCTCGTGCTTGCGCGCGAGCTCGACGGCTGCGATCACCTTGCGCTTCGTGTACTCGAGGCTCGCGCCCGGCGCGCACTCGAGCGTGATCTGGAACTCCGAGCGATCCTCGACCGGGAAGAACCCGCTACCGACCGCGCCGGTCGCCGGGATCGCGAGCGCGCCGATGAACGCGGCGAGCGCGAGTACGACCATCAGGAAGCGGTGACGGAGTGCCCAGCCGATGACGCGCTTGTAGAACCGCGTCAGCCGGGTGAACGCGCGATCGAAGATGTCGAGCTTGCGCGAGATCCACGACCGGCCGGCGTGATGGCCGACGTCCGGGTCCTCCCACACGGCCGACAGCATCGGATCGAGCGAGAACGACACGAACAGCGACACCATGACCGAGCACGCGATCGTCAGCGCGAACGGCGCGAACCACTGCTGGGCGATGCCGCCCATGAACGCGATCGGCACGAACACGACGACGATCGAGAACGTCGTCGCGGCGACCGCGAGACCGATCTCGGAGGTGCCCTCGGCAGCGGCGCGGAGGTGGTCCTTGCCCATCTCCATGTGCCGCACGATGTTCTCGCGGACGACGATCGCGTCGTCGACGAGGATACCGATCGCGAGCGACAGCCCGAGCAGCGACATCACGTTGAGCGTGAACCCGAACGCGAGCACCGCGATGAACGACGACACGACCGACACCGGCAGCGCGAGACCGGTGATGACCGTCGATCGCCAGGACTTGAGGAAGATGAAGACGACGAGGATCGTCAGGAGCGCGCCCTCGAACAGCGAGGTCTGCACGTCCGACACCGAGTCCTCGACGCGCGCACCCGAGTCGCGCACGACCTCCATGCGCGTGCCCTTCGGCAGCTCGTTCTGCAGCTCGTCGATGCGCTTCAGCACCCGCTTGGACACATCGGTCGTCGAGTAGCCGAGCGCCTTCTTGATATCGATGCCGACGGCCTGCGTCGTGTTGTAGAGCGCCGCGGTCTTCGCCTCCTCGCTGCCGTCCTTGACGTCGGCGACATCGCCGAGCCGGACGACGCGATTGCCATTGCGGCCGACGACGAGCTGCTCGAACTCGGTCGGGCCCGACAGGCGGCCGCGCAGCCGGATCGTGCGCTCGTCGAGCGTTCCCGACAGCTTGCCGACGGGCACCGCGAGGTTCTCGGTCTGCAGTGTCTGGACGATCTGGCCGATCGAGATGCCGGACGCGCGGAGTGCGTCGGGGCGTAGCTCGACGGTGAGCTCGCGCTCGAGGCCGCCGATCACGTCGACGCTCGCGACGCCCGGCAGCGCCGTCAGCTCGCGCCGGATGCGATCCTCGGCGAGCTGCGTCAGCGGCACGGGCTTCAGCGTCTCGGACGTCAGCGTCATCGAGATGATCGGGAAGTCGGTGCTCGCGAATCGCGTCAGCACCGGCTCCTCCATCTCGAGCGGCAGGTCGGCGCGCGACTCGGAGATCTTGTCGCGGATGTCCTGCGTCGCCTGCTGGATGTCCTTCTCGAACACGAACTGGACGGTCAGCACGGCGTAGCCGTCGACCGCGGTCGAGTTGATCTGGTCGACGCCCGAGATCGATCGGAACGACTCCTCGAGCGGATCGATGAGCTCGCGCTCGACGACGGCCGGCGAGGCGCCCGGGTAGACGATCGACACGTTGACGACCGGCGCGGTGACCTCGGGGAACTCGTCGGTCTTGAGCTTGAGCAGCGCGATGCCGCCAAACACGACCAGCGCGATCATCACGACGGTCGTGATGATCGGCTTCTTGATCGCGTAGTTACTGATCCACATCTATTTCTTCTCCGCGGGGGAAGCGACCGGCGGCGGCGCGGTCTTCGTCGCGGCCGAGCCGGCGGAACCTGCCGAGCCGGCGGGAGCCGCAGGGGCCGGCTTGTCGCTGCCGATCTGGACCTTCGAACCGGGCACGACGTTCTTCGTCGCGCGCGCGAGCAGCAGCACGTCACCGGGCTCGAGGCCGCTCAGCACCTCGACGACCTCGGCACGCTCGTCGCGAACGCCGAGCGCGACGACCGAGCGCTCGACCGTGCCACCCTTGACGCGCAGCACGCTCGGCTGATCGCCGGTCATGTCGATCGCCGCGAGCGGCGCGACGAGAGCCTCTCGCTTCTCGACGGCAACCCGGCCCTCCGCGTAGAGGCCGGCGATCAACTTGCCGCCGGGGTTCGGGATATCGACGAGGATCTGGATCTGACGCGTCACCGGGTCGGCCGCCGGAGCGATGCGCGTGATCGTGCCGGTGAACTTCTGGCCGGGATAGCCGCGGACCGAGAAGTCGACCGTCTTGCCGTGCTCGATCGACGACAGATCGTCAGACGCGACCGAGGCGTCGAGCCGCATCGACGACGGCTCGATGATCTCGTAGAGCTCGCTGCCGGGCGACACGACGTCGCCGGCCGAGACCGAGCGACGCGCGACGACACCGGCGAACGGAGCGCGCGCGGTCGCGTCACCGAGCTGGCTCTTCGACGACGCGAGCTGCGCCTTGGCCTGGTTCAGCTGCGCCTGCGCCGCCGTGACCTGGCTCTGCGCGCGATCGAGCTCGCGCTGGGCGAGCGCCCCGCCCTTCACGAGCGCCTCGGTGCGCTGAACCTCGCGCTTCGCGAGGTCGAGCTGCGCCTGCGCATTCGCGACGCCCGACTGCGCGGAGCTCGACATGTCGCCGAGTGCCTTCGCCTCGATGCGCGCGAGCAGGTCGCCCTTCTTCACGGGCTGACCGAGCTCGGGACCGATCTGCAGCACGGTGCCGCCGGTCTCGGCGCGGACGACCGAGCGCAGGCTCGCCTCGAGCGCACCGGAGATCCGCGGTCCGGTCTGCAGCTCGCCGCGCTGGACGGTGACGATGTCCTCGGGCGCGAGCTTGATCGCCGGTTCCTCGCCCTGGGTCTTGGTCTCCGTGGGCGAGGGCTTCTTGCAGGCAGCCAGCGAGCCGGCCGCGAGGATCGAGATGAAGACGAAGGATAGACGACGCATAAGACTCCTAGAACCCCACTGCCTGGACGGTGCTCGTTCCGCCGATCGGTGCCGATGCCGCGGTCGCGGCCGAGGTCGCCGCCGCCGGTGCGATGCCGCCGAGGCGCAGCCCGACGAGCAGCTCCTGGCGCATCCGCGCGAGGCGCAGCGAGTGCTGCGAGCGCGCGAGGTTGACCTGTGATTGTTCGAGCTGGACGCGGGCGTCGACGAGCTCGAGGTGCGTCGAGGCGCCCTGCGAGAACCGCAGCTCCGCGATCTCGTACGCGCGCTTGGCCTGGCCGACCGTGCGCGTCGTCGTCTCGAGCGTCACGACGCTCGCCTGGACGTTCGCGTCGGCCTGCGCCGCCTCGACCTGCGCGATCTCGGTGACGTTCTGCAGCTGGTACCGCGCCGCCTTCAACGCGGCCTTGTTCGCCGCGACGTTCGCGCTGCGCCGGAACCCATCGAAGATCGGGATCGAGAGGTTCACGCCGAGCGTCCAGTTCGTGCGCCAGTCGGAGTTGAACGGCTGGTCCTCGTAGGACACGAGACCGAGGTCGGTGCCCGCGGCGATCGTCGGGTACCACTGAGACCGCGCGATCTTCACACCTGCCTCGTCCGCGACGACCTGCTCGCGCGCCTGCTCGATCGCGACGCGCGGCGTGTTCGCCGGGATGCCCGCGGCGCCGCGCGCGGTGCCGAGCATGTTGTCGACATCGTCGGCATCGAGCCGCGACGTCAGCGATAGCGGCTGGTCGAGCGGCGCGCCGATCAGCCGGCGCAGCTGCACGTACGCGACGTCGCGCTGGACGCGGAACTGGACGAGGATGGTGCTCTGGTTGTCGCGCGAGACCTGCGCACGCACGAGGTCGAACTCCGGTGCGGTGCCCTGGTTGAACTTGAGCTGCGTCTCCTTGAGCGTCTGCTCGGCCTGCTGGAGCGTCACCTCGGCGATCTCGAGCTGGCGGTCGGCGAGCACCGCGTCGTAGTACGCGGTCGAGACCTGGAGCACGAGCTCGGTCTTCGTCGTCGTGACGCCGAGCTCGGCCTGGCGCACTCCCGACTTCGCCTGCGCGACCTGCGAGCGCGTGCGGAAGCCGTCGAACAGTGGCTGCGACGCGGTCACGCCGACGCGCCAGTTGTTCCGGCGGCCGAACGGGAGATCGATCTCCTCGTCGGTCATCATGCCCGGCTGGCCGAAGCTGATGTCGTCGAACTCGGTCGCGAGCGTCCGCTGATACGACGCCGTCCCGTTGATCGTCGGAAGGTAACCGGCGCGCGCCGTGGTCACGAACGAGCGCGACCGCTCCACATCATAACGAGCGACCTCGATCTCCTCGGAGGCCTTGGCCGCCGAGCTGAGCGCATCCTCGAGCGACAGCGGCGTGCCCGTTCCAGGCGCGCCCTGGGTCGGAATCACCGGCGCGCCGGTTGTTCTGGGTGGCACGGCCCGACCGGGCTGAGCCGCCGCCGGCGTGACCAGCGCGACGCTGGCCAGCCCGGCCACGATGAACGAACGAAGCATGGGGGCCCCTTGGAGCAAGCGAGAGGCCACACGGTTTCATCGAAAACCCGCCCCAGCAACCCGCTGGAGCGGCCAAACGGGGAGATCGGTCTAGCCGTTGTACGGACTTCCGACAGCCGACGCGAAGGCGTTCACGTGCCCGACGCGACACCTGGGGTGTCGCGGGCGACGTCCCGCGAGAACTACTCCCACTCGATCGTGCCGGGCGGCTTGCTCGTGATGTCGTAGACGACGCGGTTGATCCCGCGCACCTCGTTGATGACGCGCGAGCTGATCCGGCCGAGCACGTCGTACGGCAGCTGCACCCAGTCGGCGGTCATGCCGTCGCGCGAGTGCACCGCGCGGACCGCGAGCGTCTCCTCGTACGTGCGCGCATCGCCCATGACGCCGACCGACTTCACCGGCAAGAGCACGCCGAACGACTGCCAGATCGATTCGTAGAGGCCCGCGGCGCGGATCTCTTCCTCGATGATCGCGTCCGCGGCGCGCAGGACGTCCAGGCGCTCGCGGTTCAGGTTGCCGAGGCAGCGGACCGCGAGGCCCGGGCCGGGGAACGGCTGGCGCCACACCATGTGCCGCGGCAGCCCGAGCTCGAGGCCGAGCTGGCGGACCTCGTCCTTGAACAGCTCGCGCAGCGGCTCGACGAGCGAGAGCTGCATGCGCTCGGGCAGACCGCCGACGTTGTGGTGGCTCTTGATCGTGTGGCTCGGTCCCTTGAACGAGACGCTCTCGATCACGTCGGGATACAGCGTGCCCTGCGCGAGGAACTTCGCGTTCTGGATCGTCTTCGCCTGTTCGTCGAACACGGCGATGAACTCGTAGCCGATGATCTTCCGCTTCTTCTCCGGATCGGTGGTCTGCGACAGCTGCGCGAGGAAGCGCTCCTCGGCGTCGATCACGCGGAGGTCGACGTGGAAGTGGTCGCGGAAGATCGCGGCGACCTGCTCGCGCTCGCCCTTCCGCAGGAGGCCGTTGTCGACGAAGATGCACGTCAGCCGCTCGCCGATCGCGCGATGGATCAGCGCCGCCGCGACGCTCGAGTCGACGCCGCCCGACAGGCCGCAGATGATCCGGCCGTCGCTGCCGACCTGCGCGCGGATCTTCGCGACGGCCTCGTCGACGAAGCTCGCCATCGACCAGTCGCCGGCCGCGCCGACGACGCCGAACAGCCAGTTGCCGAGCAGCTCGGAGCCGCGCGGCGTGTGGACGACCTCGGGGTGAAACTGCACGCAGTGGATGCGCCGCTGCGCGTTCGTGAAGCCCGAGTAGAAGCAGTTGTCGCTCTCGGCGGTGTGCACGAAGCCCGGCGGGATCGCATCGACGTGATCGCCGTGGCTCGCCCACACATGCAGGTCCTCGCCCGCCTTCACGGTGCGGAACACGCCCTCGCCGCCCTCCTTCACGCGCACCGTCGCGCGGCCGTACTCGCGCTTGTCGGCGGGGCGGACCTTGCCGCCGAGGAGCAGCGCGGTCAGCTGCGCGCCGTAGCAGATGCCGAGCACCGGGACGCCGAGCTCGAAGATGCCGGCGGGCACCGTCGGCGCGCCCTCGTCGTAGACGGAGTTCGGACCGCCCGACAGCACGATGCCGACCGGCTTCAGGTCGCGGATCTTCTGCAGACCGTCCGGGCCGGTCGCGATCGTGTACGGATGGATCTCCGTGTAGACGCTCTGCTCGCGAATCCGCCGCGCGATCAGCTGGGTGTACTGCGATCCGAAATCGAGGACGAGGACGAGCTGATGCGCCACTGATCGTTACTCCACGCGGTAATTCGGGGCTTCCTTCGTGATGATGACGTCGTGGACGTGACTCTCGCGCAGCCCCGCGGACGAGATCTTCACGAACCGGGCCTTGGCGTGCAGCTCCGCGATCGTCGCGCAGCCGCAGTAGCCCATCGACGACCGGAGGCCGCCGACGAGCTGATAGATCGACTCGCGCAGCGCGCCCTTGTACGGCACGCGACCCTCGATGCCCTCCGGCACGAGCTTCTGCGCGCTCTCGACGTCGCCCTGGAAGTAGCGGTCCTTCGACCCCTCCTTCATCGCGCCGATCGAACCCATGCCGCGATACGACTTGTAGCTGCGGCCCTGGTAGAGGATGACCTCACCGGGGGCCTCGTCGGTGCCGGCGAACAGCGAGCCGATCATCACCGTGTCGGCTCCCGCGGCGAGCGCCTTCGCGACGTCGCCGGAGAACTTGATGCCGCCGTCCGCGATGATCGCGACGCCCGTGCCCTTGGCCGCGGACACCGCGTCGGAGATCGCCGTCAGCTGCGGCACGCCGACGCCCGCGACGATGCGCGTCGTGCAGATCGAGCCGGGACCGACGCCGACCTTGACGGCGTTGACGCCGCACTCGATCAGCGCTCGCGTCGCATCGGCCGTCGCGACGTTGCCGGCGACGAGCTGGATGTTCGGGAACTTCTTGCGCGTCTGGCGAACGGACTCGAGCACGCCGGCCGAGTGACCGTGCGCGGTGTCGATGCAGATGACGTCGCAGCCGGCGCCGATCAGCGCCTCGATGCGCGCGTCGCGATCGGCGCCGACGCCGACCGCAGCACCGACGCGGAGCCGGCCGCGCTCGTCGGTCGCCGCGAGCGGATTCTCCTGCGCCTGCTCGATGTCGCGGATCGTGATGAGCCCCTTCAGCTTGCCGGCGCCGTCGACGACGAGCAGCTTCTCGATGCGGTGCTTGTGGAGCAGGTCCTTGGCCTCGTCGATCGAGACGCCCTCCTTCACGGTCACCGGGCTCTTCGTCATCACCTCGCCGACCTGGATGTCGAAGCGCTTCTCGAAGCGGACATCGCGGTTCGTGAGGATGCCGACCGGGCGCATGTCCGCGTCGACGACCGGCAGGCCGCTGATGCGGTGCGCGCGCATGATCGACAGCGCTTCCTCGAGCGTGCGCGACGGTGCGATCGTCAGCGGATCGACGACGATGCCGGACTGGGCCTTCTTGACGCGATTCACCTCGCGCGCCTGGTCCTCGATCGACAGGTTCTTGTGGATGAAGCCCATCCCACCTTCGCGAGCCATCCGGATCGCGGTGGCGGCCTCGGTGACGGTGTCCATCGCCGAGCTGACGAGCGGCATCCGCAGCGGGATGAGCGGCGTGAGTCGCGTGGTGACGTCGACGTCGCGCGGGATCACCTCGCTGTACGACGGGACGAGCAGGACGTCGTCGAAGGTGAGGGCTTCTCGAAGAGGTTCCTCGAGCATGGCGCACCTTAGATGAGAGGTCTGATCGTGGCAATGCGCCCTTCGGCCTACCCGAGTGACCGGCTCCGGGGTCCGAGGTCCCGGGCGTGGGGCGTTCACCCCCACGGAGGGTCCACGCAAGAAGCTGTATTTGCAGATGTTACGCTGGCATGTTCGGTGGAGGTAGGTGCAACGGGAGAGTCCGTGATGCGCAGAACCCTTAGCTTGTTTCTCGTGGCAGGGATCGCCGGTTGCCCCGGCGCGGCCCCGGACGATCAAAACGCGCAGCCCGACGCGGCGACCGGCGACGGCTCGACGACGACGGCGCTGATGCTGAGCGGCAAGGTCATGGACTACTTCGGCGGCACGGCCGTCGAGGACGCCATGATCGCCACCGACGGCCTCGAGCCGCCGAGATCGACGACGAGCACGACCGACGGCGCCTATGCCGTCGAGGTCGCGGTCGGCAGCAAGGTGTTCCTGCTCGCGAGCAAGGCCACCTACCGCACGACGCGCAACTCGTCGGTCGACATCGGCGAGATGGCGGTCATGCAGGACATCTACGTGATGGCCGAGCAGGACGTGCGCAACCAGTACACCGCCGTCGGCGCGACGCCGACCGCCGGCACCGCGATCGTCGTCGCCCAGCTGCGGCGCAACAACGGCATGCCGCTCGACGGCATCCCGCTGACGAACATCCAGCTGCTCGACGCGAACAACGTCGTCGTCACGACCGCGAAGGGCCCGTTCGGCTTCAATGCGGGCGGCAGCGTCGATCAGCTGGCGACGACGGTGACGACGTTCGGCGGCAAGGCGCGCATCGCGTACCTCGACGTGCCGCCCGGGACGTACACGCTCGCGGTCACGTACCCGAACGACATGCTGCAGGACACGACGATGAACACCCCGGTGACCGCGGCGGCCGACGGCGGCACGCTGCTCCTCACCGGCGGCATGGGCGGCGGTGGTGGCGGCGGCGGCGGTGGCGGCAACATCACCGATCCGTCGTTCGCGACGCACATCTATCCCAAGCTCCAGCGTGCCGGCGCCGGCGGCCTCGGCTGCGCGAACTGCCACACGCTGACGGGCCCCGCCGCGGTCCTGAAGTACGACGAGCCGGCGGGGACGGTGCTCGCGAACATCACGGCGCGCCCGGGCGTCATCAACGCGACGACGCCGGCCGACTCGCTGCTGCTCGAGCGCCCGCTCTACGAGGCACCGCCGACGCCGCAGGATCACCCGAACGCGACGTTCCTCGACGTCAACGACGCCGACTACAAGCTGTTCCTGCTCTGGATCGAAAAGGGCGCCAAGCCGTGACGCGAACGTCGCGCTTCCGGATCGAGGTCATCGAGCTCGACGATGCCGAGCACGAGACCAATCCGTTCGCGCGATCGTTCGACCACGACTCCGCCGATACGACCGAGATCAAGCTGCTCGCCGCCGTCGCACAACGCATGGCGACGGATCGCGAGTTCGTCGAGCTCCCGCGCAGCCGCGCTCCCCGCGGCACGCAGTCGAGCTCGGCGCCGCTCGAGATCGACGACGAGATCACGACGATCATCGCGAAGCCCTGAGAGCACTCGCGATGAACGTCGTCACGTGACTAGCGGACGCGGCCGCGGATCACGACCTCGCCGCGCGGCTGCCACGTGCCGCGCACCCAGACCCAGTTGTGGCCGTTGCGGGCCCACCGGCCGTCGCGCCAGACGTGATTCGCACGCTCGCGCTCGTAGTGGCCGTTGCGCCAGTGCCACCGGCCGTTGTCGCGCTCCCAGTTGCCGTGGATCCAGACGAACCCTGGACGAACCGCGACGTACTCCTCGCGCATCGGCGGCGGCGGATCGTCATAGCCAGAGTCCGCGACGATGTACGCGCGACCGGAGCCGGTACACGCGGCCAGTGCCGGGACGCTGGCGGCGGCTACGCCGGCGAGCATCAAGCTAACGAGTTTCGACTTCATGGCGAAGACTCCTTTCAATCGCAACCGCGGATCAGAAAGATGAGAAGGAGGATCGGGATCGGGATCCCGAGCACCCACGCGAGCACGTAGCCGATCGCACCTTTCTCGTAGAACCTTGGAGCTTTGACGAGCGCGTTGTTCATGCCTCGCAGAAATTGCATCGGCCATGCCCGCTACGCGAATGTGCGGACATGACTCGCATCGTCGTGTTTGGAGCGGGCGCGATTGGTTGCTGGGTGGGCGGCCGCCTCGCCGCGGGCGGATCTGACATCACGCTCATCGGAAGACCTCGCGTGATGAGCGAGTGCGCGTCCGGACTTCGTACGAGCGAGCTGCACGGCGGTACGCGCACAGCGACACCAACGCTCGCGACCGACGCTGCGGCCGCCGCCGGCGCCGATCTCGTCCTCGTCACGGTCAAGTCCGCTGCGACTGCCGACGCGGCGCGCGAGCTCGCACCACACCTCGGCCCGCGTGCGGTGATCGTCAGCCTGCAGAACGGCGTGCGAAATGTCCGCGTGCTGCGCGACGCCCTGCCCGACCACCGCGTGCTCGCCGGCATGGTGCCGTTCAACGTCATTCGCCGCGCACCCGGCCAGTACCATCGCGCGTCCGCCGGCGTGCTGATGTTCGAGTCGAGCGACGCCGCGGCGCCGCTGTCCGACGCGTGCCTGCGCGCCGACCTGCCGTTCGAGCTGCGCGACGACATGCCCGCCGTGCAGTGGTCCAAGCTCGTACTGAACCTCAACAACCCGATCAACGCGCTGTCCGGCGTGCCGCTCGCGCAGGAGCTCGGCGACCGCGACTTCCGGCGCTGCCTCGCCGCCGCGCAGCGCGAGGCCGTCGCGCTGATCCGGGCCGCCGATCAGCCGCTCGCGCGCGTGACCGCGCTGCCGACGCCGTGGCTGCCGCGCTTGCTGACCGTGCCCGATGGCATGTTCAAGCTGCTCGCCGGCAAGGTGGTCGCGATCGATCCAACCGCGCGATCGTCGATGTGGGACGACCTCGAGGCGAAGCGGCCGACCGAGATCGATTACATCGCGGGCGAGATCGTCGCGCTCGCCGAGCGGCTCGGCACGAAGGCGCCGGTCAACGCGCGCCTCATCCAGCTCGTGCGCGAAGCGGAGCGCGGCGGCAAGCGCGACTTCACCGGCGCGCAGCTGCGCGAGGCACTCGCAGTCTAGGCCGCCCAGAGCATCACGGCGAGCGCGCCGGCGATCGACAGCACGAGCAGGCCGTCGAGGAAACGGCCATAGCTCTGCAACCGCATGCGAAGCGGCGCCGTCCCACCATGCTCCGCGAGCGGCAGCTCGGTGCGCTTCAGCTGGCGAACGAGTGCATCGAACCGCTCCCAGTCGCGCGCGGCGAGGAACCAGCGCGAGCCGCGCCGGGCCTCGAGTGCGATGCCGTCGCTGTAGACGTGCGCGGTGACGATGCGACTCGCCTCCTGCGTGAACGCGAGCGTGTTCCAGCCCCAGCGCACGCCGTCGCGCGTGATCGCGACGCGCGCGCGGCGCACCGCGAAGCCGAGGGTCGAGAACGCGGCGAGTGCGATCGGAAGCACGAACTGCGTGCTCGCGTGCCAGCGATACGGATGGCGCCACACGAATGCCCACGTGATGCCGCCGAGGATCGCGACCGACACGAGCGAGATCGTCGCCAGCCGGCGCGCGCGCTGTGGCGCGCGAAAGACGCCGAGCGGCGTGCCGACGAGGCCGATGCCGGGCGGGAGATCCAGGGCGCTCATGCGTTCATCTCGGCGTCGCGATCCGGGTCAGCATTGTCCGCCATGCGGCCGGGGTCAGTCATGACTTGTATGACTCGCGGGCTGCGCAGCAAGTCATGGAAGTCATGTCTGACCCCTGTCCGCCGCGCGCTCACGTCAAGGTGCACGGCCAAGTCGACGTTACCCTCCGGTGAGGCCCGGCGCCTCGACGGCCATTCGCAGGCGCTGCAGCATCACCGCGCGCTCGACCTCGTCGGTGATGCGCTTGCCGCCGCGGGTCACGTAGAACACGTCGGCGACCTTCTCGCCCTCCGTCGAGACCTTCGCGAGCTGGATGTCGAGGCCGAGGTCGGCGAGCGTCTGCGTGATCGCGTACAGCACGCCGACGCGATCGAGCGTGAACACCTCGATGATCGTCGCCTGCGTCGAGTCGTCGTGGATGCGGATGTCGGTCGCGACCGCCGGCGTCACGCGCTTCGGCATGCCCGACTTGGGGCGACGCCGCGCGATCAGCGACGCGACCGCGCCGGGATCCGGCGGGCCGGACAGCAGCTCGCGCAGGTCGTTCGCGAGGCGGACCCAGCGGGTGTCGTCGTCCGTGATCGCCTCGCCCTTCAGGTCGCGCACGTAGAACGTGTCGACGACGACGCGGCGGTGTGGCGTATCGAGGTGACCGAGGACGGCGCCGAGGACGTCGACGCGCGCCGCGGTGAGCGCGCCGGCGATCGCGGCGAGCACGCCGGGCTCGTCGGGTGCGACGACGGCAAGCTCGGAGTGGCCCCTCATCGGGAAGCAATGGACCTCGACGGCGACCGGCGGCTGCTTGTGCTGCGCGGTCGCGACGAGCCGGACGTGCCGCGCGGCCTGACGCGGCGTGAGCTGGGTGAACAGGCGCGCGTCGATGCCGTCGGCGAGCGCACGGCCATCGTCGAGGCCTGCGAGCTGGACGATCTTGTCGCGCGTCTCGCGCTCGCGGCTCGAGTCGGCGAGCTGCGTCTCGCCGGTCGCCTGGCCGCGGAAGTACTCGCGCGTCCGCAGCATGAGCTCGCGCAAGAGGCCCGCCTTCCACGTCGTCAGGTTGTCGGGCGCCGTCATCGCGGTGTCGCAGAGCGTGAGGAGGTAGAGCTTGACCAGGCGATCCTCGGTGCCGACGCGCTCGGCGAACCGGGCGATGACCTCGGGATCCGAGAGGTCGCGGCGCTGCGAGAGGTGCGACATCGTCAGGTGCTGACGCACGAGGAACTCGGTGACCTCGACGTCATCCTCGGCCATCCCGAGGCGACGCGCGATGCCGCCGGCGACGACGGCGCCCTTCTCGGCGTGGCCCTTGCCGAGTGGTTTGCCGACGTCGTGCAGCAGCGTGCCGAGGAACAGCGCGCCCGGCCGCTTCACGTCCTTCCATAGCTCGGTCGCGAGTGGATGCTCGTCGGCGAGCTCGCCGCGCGCGAGCCGCTTCTGCATCGCGAGCGCGTAGAGCTGGTGCTGGTCGACGGTGTAGACGTGATAGAGGTCGTGCTGGACGCGGCCGGTGCACGGCTTCCACTCGGGCATCAGCGCCGACAGGATGCCGAGCTGATGCATGATCTCGAACGCCGAGGGCAGCTCGGCGTCGCGGACGTCGACGAGCGCCTCGAGAAACAGCCGCGCCGAGAGCGGATCGCGTGCGAGCGGCGCCGGATCGCGCGCGATCGTCTCGGTCGCGAGCTCGCGCGTATGACCGTAGACCGGCAGCTTCTCGTCGACGGCGATGCGGAACAGCCGGATCATCTCGCTCGGCCGCTCGACGAACAGCCGCGGATCCTTGATCGCGAGCTCGCCGTTGAACGTGATGAAGCTCGAGTCGATCTGGGCGATGCGAGGCTTGCGGCGCGCGGGCACGCGGGCGGACTCGAGCAGGCGGTCGGCGACCTGGACGACCTCGCGCGCGTGCAGGTAGTAGTCGCGCATCAGCGCCTCGACGGCGGGCGCGACCGCAGCGCGCGGGTGCATCGGCCCGAGCTTGCTCTCGTCGCCCGGTGCGCGCGCGTCGGGATACAAGGTCGGCGCGATCGCCTCCTGGATCTCGAACGTCAGCTGATCGAAGCGGCGCTTGCCGGTGAGCTGGACGAGCGCGCGGATGCGCAGCAGGAAGTCGCGCGCGCCGACGAGGACGTCGCCCTGTCGGCGCGTCAGGTGGCCCATCGCGACGAGGTTTCCGATCAGCGTCTCGGCGCCTTCGGGATCGCTGTCCGGACGCGGCGGGTGCCAGCGGACCTGCGCCGCCCATAGCGCGGTCGCGAGATCGCGGAGCGCGCCGATGCCCTGCTTGAGGTTTGGTTCGAGGAGGTAGAGCGATGCGCCGAAGCGATCGTGGCGCGCCTTCTTCTCGTTCGCGAGCATGCCGATCAGCTCGTTCGGGTTGCCGCCGGGCGCGAGCGCGGCGAGCGTCGCGCGGACGAGATCCGACGACAGCCGGCGATCGCCGGCGATGTGGCGCGCATCGAGGAGCGCGGTCGCGGTCGCGAGATCGTCGCGTGCGAGTCGGGCGACGGCGCGGGCCTCGCGCAACGCGTGACCGATCGCGAGCTTCTCGTCCCACAGCGGATAGAGCAGCCGGT
>JAEWJO010000396.1 GCA_023386455.1 Pseudomonadota bacterium
ACTTCGGCGCGGCGCACCGCGCGTGGCCTGGCGCGCGGGTCCACGCCCTCGCCGACTCGTCGCCGCTGGTCAAGCTCGAGCCGACGCGGTGGGCGGCGATGCAGGCGTCGTGGGCGATGCGATTCCCCGACGCGTGCACGACCTGCAGCACCGACCTCGGCGCGCTACCCGCGGCACTGAAAGCCGAGACGCCCGCGGGCGATCGCTACGGTCTGCTCTCGAACACGCGCGATCAGACCATCTCGACGTACTTCGGGCTCACGCAGGACCAGCTGCGGACGGCGGTGCTCGCGGAGCAGGCGGCGATGTCCGGCGATCAGGCGGCCTTCGTCGTCGAGGGAACGTCGCACGTGCTGCTCGGCAACCTGGCGACGATGACGAGCAATGGCGTCGTGCTGGCGACCTGGGTGAACCAGTGGGCGACCGGCGACGCGGCCTGGGGGAACGCGGGCCCCTAGTCATCGGTCTCGACGAACGCGCGCAGGCGCTCGATCGCGGCGTCCCACTGGCTCGCGATCTGATCGAGGTAGTGCTTCGCATCGGCCAGCCTGCGCGGCTGGATCTCCCAGATCCGCTCGCGGCCCTCGCGCGTGCTCGTGACGAGCCCCGCGGCGGAGAGCGCGTGCAGGTGCTTCGTCACCGCCTGCCGCGTGACGCCCGCATCCTCGGTGAGCTCGACGATCGACTGCGGCCCTGTCGTGCACAGGCGCGCGACGATCGCGAGCCGGGTCTCGTCACCGAGCGCCGCGAACACCGGCGCGGCTGCTGCTGGACGCAGCGCCGAGCGCATCACGCCGCGTCACCTCGCGCGAGGAACTTCGCGACGAGCTCGAGCTGCGCGGTCCAGCCGCCCTCGTTCGCGGCAAACGCCGTCGCGCGGCGGTCGAGCGGGATCTGGTCGAAGCCCGACTCGGTGATCGTGAGCCTCGTGCCACCGGCGGCCTCCTCGAGCGCGAATTCGACGAGCGTCATCGGTTCCTTCGATAGATCACCGGCGTCCACGCCGTACGGATGCCAGCGAAACGAGAGCAGCGTCTTCGGCTGGACCTGCTCGACGACGATCTCGAACGGCGAGCCGGCGTAGGGCTCCTGCGCCTTCGCGATCTCCGGATCGACCTTCGTCGGGACGATCGTGCAGGCCAGACGAGCGCCGGGCGTGAACGAGCCGGCGATCTCGACGCCGAACCAGGTGCCGAACTGGGTGCTGTCGCTGATCGCGCGCCACACGCGGTCGTGCGAGGCCCTCAGGATGGCGGACTTGACGATGCGATCGGTCGGCGAAGACATGGGCAACCTCCGGGTTGCCTGTCGTATACCGCCCGTCGAGGCGATGCGCAACCGTTTAGTTGCCTAGTTGGAATGCGGAGGGGAGATCGGGCTCGGGCTCGGGCTCGGGCTCGGGCTCGGGCTCGCCGGTGCAGGTGCAGGTGCATACGGCTGCGGCGGGTACGGCTGCGGCGGGTACGGCTGCGGCGGGTACGGCTGCCCCGGGTATGGCTGCCCCGGATACGGCTGCTGCGGATACTGCCCCGGATACGGCTGCGGGTAATACGGCTGCTGCTGCGCACGCTCGTAGGCACGGTGCGCGTTGTTGCAACGGCCGACCCGGAACCCGCCGACGAGCGCGACCGGCAACTCGACGAGGCCGGTCAGCAGCATCACCTTCGCGGTCGTCGCGTAGTTATCCGCGCGATCGTTGTTCGTGTCGTCATCGTGCGCGATTGCCGATGCGAGCCCGAACCCGGCGGCGGTGAACAGTGCGACGACGCCAACGACGCCGTCGATGATCGGCGGCGCAGGAGAGCCGTCGCAGTCGGGAGCCGACGGAAGCGGCTTGGGATTCTGCGTCATGAACAACGAGCAGCCGGTCAGCGACAGAGCGAGCGCGAGCGCCGTGAATCCCCCCATTCGTCGATCATACGCCCGCAACGCGAGCGATGGGTCACTTCGCGGGCGTGTAGCCTTCGCGACGCTTCTGCTGTGCGCGATTGTCGGCATCCGACTGCGCCGCGGTCGCGCTGCCGAGATCGCTGACGCGGGTCTGCCCGGGGCTGCCGACCTTGCCGAACCGCGTGTAGTGCGCCGTCCCCTTCACCTCGATCTCCCACCACTTGTTCTCGCCCTCGTGGACGAGGCTGACCTTGAAGCCACCGGCGGTCGTCGTCGCGGTCGTCGCGGTCGTCGCGGTCATCGTCGTCGGGGTCTTTGCCGGCGTCGCGGCCGGGCGTGCGGCGATCGCGGCGGCCGCGGGCGGCCTCGCGGTCGACTTGCTGATCGCCGCTGGTGTGTTCACGTCGATCCGCTCGCCGACGTAGCTCGGAAAGCGCGGCACGCCGTCGTTCGACAGCTCCTGGTAGCGAAACGTGATCACCGAGCCGACCCGCGGCGGATCCTCGCGCTCGGCATCGGAGAACCCGGTGCCGACGTTGAAGCGCGTGCCGTCGGCGAGCTCGACGATCAGCGCGCCGAGCCGGCCCTTGTGCTTGCCGGTGCCCGGCGCGTGGCCGATGACCGAGGCCTCGGCGTCGTGGAACGTCTTCACCTTGAGCAGCGAGCTCGACCGGCCGACCTCGTACATCGACTTCGGTCGCCGCAGCATGAGGCCCTCACCGCCGAGCCCCTCGACGCGCGACAGCTCCTCGCGCATGTGATCGAAGCCCTGGCAGACGACGTGATCGAGCCAGCGCGCGTGCGGCGCCCCGGCTTTCGTCAGCACCTTCTGCGCGTGCGCGATCCGATCCTCGAACGTGCCGCGCGCGTTTGGCGCGTCGAACACGACGTAGCTGACGCGCTTCCACTCGTCGCTCTGCGTGCCGGAGCGGACGATCGAGATGGTGCGCTGGAACATCTTGCGGCCGACCCAGAGCTCGCCATCGAGCGTGTCCGCCGGCAGATCGGCGATGAACCAGTCGGGCGCGTAGAACTTGTTGCCGAGGCGCGAGACGAATGCCTCGCCGTCCCAGTAGGCGCGGACGCCGTCGAGCTTCTCGCTCATCCACCAGCCGGTCGGGTCGTGGTCGGTCTCCCACTTGTGCGCGAGCAGGACCGGCGGCGGCCCCCCCGTGGTGCTTTGCACCCCGCCGGGGCCGATCTTGACACGGGGCCCGCTGTTGGCATCGGCCTGCTTCTTCCGGGTCGCGGCGCTGACCGTGGGCGCGGCGCCACCGACGCGCGCGGTCTCGACGGCATCGCCGAGGTACGCGCGCAGGTGCTTGCACGTGCGCAGCCCGATCGCCGTGCCCTGGTTGCGCCACGCCGGACACGTGCACGAGTACACCGACCCGGTGCGCGCGAGCTCGTAGGTGCTGCTCGAGCCCTGGACCGAGACCTTGTCGCCGTCGGCGAGCGTGTTCGCCATCAGCCTTCCTTGTATCCCTCGGCGAGCAGCATCCTGCGCAGGCGCTCCTCGGCCTTCTTCGCGGCGTCCGGGCTCGAGTACGTCTCGGTCGAGTCCATGCGGACGCGGTTGCCCTCGATCGACACGTAGGTCTCGACCTTGCGGTTGCCGGCCTCGAGGACGAGGCGCTTGCCGGCGCGCGCGGGCGATGCGGCGGGTGCGGCGGGAGCTGTAGCCCGAGCCGGCGTGCGCGCCGCGGCCCTCGGC
>JAEWJO010000430.1 GCA_023386455.1 Pseudomonadota bacterium
GCGCCGAGCCGCTCGGTGACGCCCGCTCCGTCGGCACCGCCGGCGCGCGGCACGGTCCGTCGCAACTGAGCTACACCCTGTAGCGTTAACAAACGGCGCCACCTCGGCGCCGTTTGCCGTTTCGGCAGCGAGTTTTGCCTACCCGAAACTGCCTACTCGACGCGCAGCGCGCGCTCGAACTCCTCGGGGTTCGAGCTCGCATAGATCGCGGTCTCCATCGACACGAGGCCCGCGTTCACGAGGTCGATCAGGTGCTGATCGAACAGCTGCATCGAGTAGAGGTCGCGACCCTTGCGGATGAGCTCCGGGATATCGGACAGGCGCGAGGAGCGAATGCACTCGCGGATCGTCCGCGTGACGCGAAGGATCTCGACGCCCGGCAGGCGGCGCCGGCCGTCCTTGCTCGCGAGCAAGCGCAGCGACACGACCGCCTGGAGGCAATCGCCGAGGCGATCGCGAATGACGTCCTGCGCGTCGGCCTCGAACAGACCGACGTAGCGCTGGACCGTCGCGACCGCGTCGGGCGTATGGATCGCCGAGATCACGAGGTGACCGGTCTCGGCCGCCTTGAGGGCGGTCGATGCGGTCTCGCGGTCGCGGATCTCGCCGACGAGGATGACGTCGGGATCCTGGCGCATCGCCGCGGTCATCGCGTCGCGGAAGCTCTCGGTATCCGCGCCGACCTCGCGCTGGATGATCATGCACTTCTGCGGCTCGTGGATGAACTCGATCGGATCTTCGATCGTGACGATGTGCGCGTGCCGCGTCTCGTTGATGTAGCGCAGCATCGCCGCCATCGTCGTCGTCTTGCCGTTGCCGGTCGCACCGGTGATCAGCACGAGGCCGCGACGAGCGTCGGCGATCTCGGCGAGCACCGGCGGCAGGTTCAGCTGCTCGATCGAGAGCACCTGGATCGGGATCAGGCGCATCACGATGCCGACCGCGCCGCGCTGGCGGAAGATCGACGCGCGGAACCGTCCGCGCTGGGCGAGCGAGTACGAGACATCGATCTCGGCGAAGCGGCGCGTGAAGTCGACGGTGATGCTGCGGTCCTCGAGGATCATCCGGGCGATCGCCTCGGTGTCCGCCGCGGTCAGCGGTGGCACCTTGATCGCGCCGAGCAGCTCGCCGTGGAGGCGGTAGTGCGGCGGGTACCCGACTTCGAAGTGGATGTCCGAGACGCCGCGCTCGATACCAAATGCCAGGAGCTTATGAAACGCGTTGCGGTCCATAGGGACCGCTTCAGTTTAAACCCGGTCCCCCAGGTCCTGGCTCGCCCTCCGACGGATTTTCGGTGCGGTTCAGGCTGGAGAGAAGCGCCTCGCCCGTCGCCTCGTCGTCGCTGAGCGGCTGCCACGGCGCGACGGACGCGATCGGCGGCTGCTCGCTCGGCGGCTCGGACGCGCGCGGACGCGGCCGCTCCGCGCCCGGGATCGCGAAGTCGCTCGTGATCTCGTCCTCGGGGCGGCCGAACACGTTGCGCGGGACGCCGGTGCTCTTGACGGGCGCCGTCGCGATCGGGAGATCGCGATCGTCCTCGTCGTCGTCGTCCTCGGTCGCCGACGAGATCTTCGCCGGCTGCAGCGACGCGGTCGAGTTGACGCTGCGCAGCTCGGCGCGCACGTGGTCCGGCAGCGACGGAAACGGCGGTCCCGGTCGCGCCATGTAGTAGCCCTGGCCGTAGCGCAGGCCGAGGTCGCGCAGCGCGACGACATCCTCGACGTGCTCGATGCCCTCGGCGATCATCACGGCGTCGATCGTCTCGGCGATGTGCCGCAGCGAGCGCAGCATCTCGCGCTTCACCGTCGAGCGCGCGATGCCGCGGACGAGCACGTCGGAGATCTTGATGAAGTGCGGGCGCAGCGACATCACGGTCTCGAGGTTCGAGTGGCGCGTGCCGACGTCGTCGATCGCGACGCCGAACCCCATCGCCGTGTACTGCGCGAGCGCGCGCTTGAACGACGCGAAGTTCTCGATCGCGAGACGCTCCGTGATCTCGAACACGATGTTCGCGGGCGTGAGACCGGCGGCCGACAGAAGATTTCCGACCTCGACCTCGATGAACGCCGAGTCGTAGAACGACATCGGCAGGAGGTTCACGAACAGCCGGTGCACCGGCTCGAGGGCCATCGCGTTGCGCAGCGCGCCGCGGAAGCACGCGCGGTCGAGCTCGACCGTGAGATCGACCTCGTCGGCGATCGCGAACAGCGTCGCCGGTGACTCGAACGCGGTCGTGCGCGGGCCGCGCGACAGCGCCTCGAACGCGAAGATGTCGCCGGTGCCGAGGTCGACGATCGGCTGGTACACGCTCGTCAGGCCCTCGCCGAGGATGACGTCCTGCAGCGTCGTCCGATCGCGGTGCGCCTTGCGCTCGCGCAGGTTGCGCGCGTTGTCGCTCGCGTCGGCGACGAGACGCGCGGTCAGACGCTCGGGGCGAAGCAGCGAGTTGCCGAGCACGCGTGCCGCACCGACGGTGATCCGCGGCTGCTCGCGCAGCACCTCGCTGACCATCGGCGACAGCGCCTCCTCGACAGCGCGCTCGACGCTCGTCGCGAGCTGCTCGAGATCGATGCGGTGCGCGCCGCGCGGCGCGAGGATCACGAGATAGCCGTCGCCGTCGCCGCTGCGGCACACGAGGTCGGCCGGATCGAGCACGGCGCCGCGCAGGCGATCGAGGACCGCGGCGGCGTGATCGTAGATCTCGCTGTGGTGGGCGACGCCGAGATCGAGCTCGACGCGGTGCAGGCGCGACAGATCGACGAGCAGACACGACAGCGAGCGATCGCGATGCAGGATCGCGGTCACCTCGTTCATGCGCTCCTGGTACGGCCGGAATCGATCGACCTCGGCCTCGCGCGCGCGGCCGAACGGCCGGCTGCGGTGCGCCGCCGGACCGGCATCTCCCGACGAGAAGAAGTGCACGCGACCGGGTCCACCGCGCTTGGCGCCGCGCAGCGCGGCCTCCGCGGCGGTGAGCAGACCCTCGGGGTCTGCGGCGTCCTCGGGCAAGCACGCGACGCCGATCGACAGCGTCAGCTTGCGATCGCCCGGCATGTTCGAGACCGCGACCGCATCGCGGAGGCGTGCCGCCTTCGTCAGCGCCCCGGGCTTGGCCGTCTCCGGCAGGAGCAACACGAACTCCTCGCCGGAGTAGCGCGCGACGACGTCGGAGCTGCGCACGCGATCGGGCGACTCGTCCTCGGCGAGGATGACGGCGATCTTGCGCAGGATCTCGTCGCCGGCCTGGTAGCCGAGGTCGTAGTTGACGCTCGCGAACTGATCGATGTCGGCGATCAGGAGCGACATCGGCTGGCTGTAGCGATTCGCGCGCGCGACCTCCTCGCGAAGTCGCTCCTGGAACGCGCGGTGCGTGTAGAGACCGGTCAGCGGATCGCGCAGCGTCAGCGCGTCGAGCTGGTTACCCATCTGGGCGAGCTGTTCGGTCGCCGCGCTGATCTCGCGGCCGCGCTCGGACAGCTGCGCCTCGAGGATGCGCTCGTGCTCGCGCAGCTGCGTGTTGACCGAGCGCAGCTCGTCGACGAGCCGGTTGTTGTCGCGCTCGAGCTTGAACGTGTGGATCAGCTGGTCGACGACCTGCAGCAGATCGGTCAGCTTCCACGGCTTCGTGATGACGTAGTGGATCTGTCCCGCGTTGATCGCCGAGATCAGCTCCTCGGACTCGGGATAGCCGGTGACGACCGCGCGGCGGCAGTGCGGTCGCATCTGCGCGACGCGCGCGAGGAGCTCGGCGCCCGGCAGCCCGGGCATGTGCAGATCCGCGAGCACCGCCGCGATGTCCTGCTGCTGCTGCATGATCTCGAGCGCCTGCTGGCCGCTCGATGCGAGCAACACCGTGCAGCGCGCACGTAGCACGCGCCCCAGGGCATTCAAGTTGTTCTGGTCATCATCGACACAGACGACAACTGGCTTCCCCGGATCTTCGGTCGCATCTTGACCGTCGAGCACTCCCAATGTGCCTCCCATTATAGATGGGTCGACCTCACCCCCGATACGTTGAAGGTGGCGTTACTCGAATTTTGAAGTACGACCAGGTAGGCCTAGATGCGCTCCGCGAACATCTGAAGCGCGACGAGCGCGATCGCGCTGGCGAGAACCGGAAGCACGACGCGGCGATAGCGCGCTGCGCCGAACAGCTTCGCCACCACGTATAGAAGCGGTAGCGCGACGAGGACGATCGTCAGCTGGCCGACCTCGACGCCGATGTTGAAGCACAGGAGCGGCACGATCACGTCGCTCGGTGGAAGCAGCTCGGCAAGCGTGCTCGCGAAGCCGAGGCCGTGCACGAGCCCGAACCCGAACGTCAGCAGGAACCGCCACCGCACGTCCGGCTTCACGATGTCCTCGATCGCCGTGTACGCGATCGACAGCGCGATCATGCACTCGACGAACCTGCCCGGCAGCTGCACGTAGCCGAGCGCCGCGGCGATCAGCGAGATCGAGTGCGCGATCGTGAACGCCGTGATCACGACCGCGGTCGAGCGCAGCGTCAACACGTAGCCGCGCAGGTGCCAGTCCGAGCTGCGCCACAGCATCACGACGAGCAGCAGCGAGATCACGAACAGGATGTGATCGGTGCCCTCGAAGATGTGATCCATCCCGGTCTTCACCCACGCGAGCAGCGACGGCGAGTGCCCCGCGCGCAGCGTCACCGGCGAGTCGCCGGCACGGACGATCGTCTGGATCGGCTTGGCGTCGGGCGCGGTCAGCCGCACGATCGCCTCGTGACGCTTGTCGAGCGCGAAGAACCCGGCGAAGTCGAGCGTGACGCTGCGCGACGCCTCGGCGCACGTCGCCGACCATGTCGCGGCGACGAACTTGTCGTCCGCCTTCGCGAGCACCGGCGCGGTCACCGTCGGGCACCCGACGATCGCGAGCCAGTGCTGGACGTACGGCGCGACCGCCGGATTCGCGAGCACGTCGGCCATCGGCGGCTGCGCGTCGGCCGGCAGGTGCAGCGGCTCGGTGACGTCGCCGGGCGCGAATCGCAACGTCACGTCGACGCGCGTGTCGGCGAGCGACAGATCGATGTACTTCACCGACGTCTGGTGCGCGGACGCCTCGCGTGCCGTGATCGCGATCGCGATCGCGACGACGAGGCGAAGAAGACGCTCCACGCCCGCGTTGTACCGCGCTAGAGTCGCGGCGTGGGCGTGTCTCGGCTGGCGATCCTCTCGGTGTTTCTCCTCGCGTGCGGCGACGGCGACTCGCGCGAGCATCGTGGGGGGCCTCCGCCGGATGCATCCGTCGATGCGGCAATCGACGCCCGGCCGTACGCGTGTCTCTCGGAGGCCGACTGCGGCGCGGGGGAGGGATGCATCCTTTGCATCAGTCCCGGTGGTGCGGTCGGCGAGCCGTTCTGCGGTCCGCTGCCGTCGACGTTCTGTCCCACGATCCTCTGCGATCCGCTCGCATCGTCGTGTACGAGGTTCGACTCGACGGCGGGCACCTGTCACGCAGACGTCGAGCTGGGCCTGTACGACCACCGGCGCTGGAACGTCTGCAGTCAGTAGTTGCAGAGATACGCGAACATGCCGCTGTTCGGGAACTCGGACGCGTCGCACGGCCGATCGTCCCATCGCTTGCCAACCTTGGCCCCGGCGATGATCACGCAGTCTTCCTGGTAGCCGTTGTTATTGCCGTTGTTGGGCTCGCCCGTGCCCCACGCCGTGAACTGAAACGCCGTGCCGTCGTCCCACTGGAACGCGTTCTCGGTCACGAGGTCGTTACCGCCGATCCAGGTGTTCGTCGTGCCGACAAATTGCTCGGCGAACGTGTCGAGCGACGCGTCCTTCAGATACGCGAGGTGCGCGTTCATCGCCATGCAGCCCTGGCGCGCCGCGATGTACGTCACCGGCGTGGTGACGTGAACGAAGCAGCTGCCGTCGGGGCCGACCTGTGCGGCGTTGCCACCCGCGCACGGTCGAGCGTCGATCGCGGCATCGCCGGGAGGCCGCGAGTCGGTCGATGCATCCGTGTACGTTCCCTCGGACGTCGTGACGTCGGGGCCGAGCTGTGCGCCACAGCCCATCCCTGCTGCTCCACCGCCCAGCCCGACCATCCAGGTCACCGCGAGGCGCGCGAGAGCCGGCCGGTACGTCATGCGCCATATTGTGCACGATCGTGTAGGGTTCGAGACACATGAGTCGTCAAGCACCTCTTGTCTTCATCATGGCTGCCGGACTTGGCACGCGGATGAAGAGCGATACGGCCAAGGTTCTCCACAAGATCGCCGGCCGGCCGATGCTCCACTGGGTGGTCACCGCCGCCCGCGCCGCCGGTGCCGAGCGCGTCGTCGCGATCCTCGGCCACCAGCACGAGCAGGTGAAGACGTCCCTCGACGCGAGCTTCGGCGCCGGCAAGGTCGAGATCGCACTCCAGCCCGAGCAGCGCGGCACCGGTCACGCCGTGCAGTGCGCGTTGCCCGCGGTGCAGAACGAGCCGGACGATCGGATCGTCGTGATCCTCACCGGCGACGCGCCGCTGCTCGTCAGCGAGCGGATCGCAGAGCTCGTCCGCGCGTGTGCCGAGGCGCCGGGTGGCATGGCGCTCCTGTCGACGGTGCCCGATCGCGACATGCCGTATGGCCGCCTCGTCCGCGACGCGAGCGGCGTGCTCGAGCGCATCGTCGAGCATCCCGATGCGACGCCGGAGCAGCGCAAGATCAGGGACACGAACGCCGGGTTCTACGCGATCCGGCTCGGCCACCTGCGCAAAGACCTCGCCGCGCTGCGCGCCGACAACGCGAAGAACGAGCTCTACCTGACCGACCTCGTCGCGCACGCGCACAAGCGCGGTGGTGCGACGTCGATCGACGCGCCGTTCGCCGAGGTCAGCGGAATCAACGATCGCGTCGACCTCGCGACGGTCGAGGCGGAGGCGCGCCGCCGCATCAACGAGCAGTGGATGCGCGCCGGCGTGACGATGATCGATCCGCGCGCGACGTACATCGATGTCGAGGTCGGACCGCTCGGCAAGGACGTGTGGCTCGCGCCCGGCGTCGTGCTGCGCGGCAAGACGACGATCGGCGACGGCGTGCGCGTCGACACCGGCTCGGTGCTCGTCGACGTCACCGTCGGCGACGACACGTACATCAAGCCGTACTCGATGCTGACCGAGACCACGGTCGGCGAGCGCGTGGAGGTCGGACCGTTCAGTCATTGCCGGCCGGGCTCGCGGCTCGACGAGGACTGCCGCGTCGGAAACTTCGTCGAGACCAAGAAGACCCACGTGATGGCCGGCGCGAAGGCGAACCACCTCGCGTACCTCGGCGACGCGTCGATCGGTCAGAAGGCGAACATCGGCGCCGGAACGATCACGTGCAATTACGACGGCGTCGGCAAGCACAAGACGACGATCGAGGCGGGAGCGTTCATCGGCTCCGATAGCCAGCTCGTCGCTCCCGTCACCGTTGGCCGCGACGCGTATGTCGGCTCCGGTACGACGGTGACGCGCGACGTGCCGCGCGGTGCACTCGCGCTCACGCGCGTGAAGCAAGTCAACGTCGAGGGCTGGGCCGATCGCTTTCGCGAAGCACAGGCCAAGCGCAAGAAGGGGCCCGACGAGGGTCATTGAGCGTGGTATGCCCACCGGGTGTACTGCTCGATCGACAAGATCGACCTCGCAGCGCGAGTGGATGGTAGGCCGGTCGCAGTCCAGACAGATCATCGGCGGCGCGCCGAGATCGAAGCCGAGCCCGAGCTGAGTGCACTGTTCGCGATGTCGCGCGTGCTGAACGCGCGGTGTCACCTGAAGGCGGAAGGCCACGTCGACGCCGCGATCCACTACGCGGTCCTCGAGGAGCCGCCGGCGCTGCTGCGCGAGGTGCTCGTCGCATGCGGCGGCACGATCGAGCGCGGCGATCGCACGCTCGAGCCACTCGGCGCCGGCAGCGAGGACGAGGTCGCCGAGCTCGCGGATCGTCACTTCATCGCGCTCGCGCAGCGCGTGAAGGCGCGCGTCGGCAGCCGCGACGCCGCGATGGCGCTGCGCATGCTCGAGGACCAGACGTACGCCGATCCACCGGCGCGCGACGACGAGGCGCGGTACTGGCGCCGCGTGCTCGAGCTTGCCTCGCTCGCGGGCGAGCTCATCCGCGCGAAGTATCCCGGTCACTGGGTGCAGACCGATCGCGCGGTCGTGCCGTTCGGATTCCAGGTCGGCAGCGGCACCGCGATCATGTTCCCGACCAACCGCGCCCAGCGCGTGATCGAGGATGGCTCCGACGAGAGCCTGTTCAAGCTGCTGCTCGCCGCCGACGAGACCGTGCACCGGCCGACCGATGCGGCGACCGGACGGATGATGCCGAGCCTGCGCCATCGCCACGACGTCGAGCTCGACGAGGTCGTGTGGCGACCGATCGTCGACGACACCAGCCCGCACGATCTGCCCGTCGTCGTGTGCGGCCTCGACGGTGAGAGCACGTTCGGGATGATCCGCCGCGAGGCGCTACCGAAGTCCGCCGACCAGGCGTTCGAGGAGGCGCTCGTCAACCTCGGCGACGAGGAGGTCGAGTGCGAGGAGCTCGAGGTCGGTGGGCTGCGCGTCGTCATGGTCACCGGCAGCTTCTACGCGGCGGAGAAGATCCTCGACCGGGAGCTGATGCTCGCGATTCATCGCGCGCTCGGCGCGGATCTGCTGTGTGCGGCGACCCCGACGCGAGGTTGCCTGCTCGTCACCGCAGACTTCGTCGAGCCGGCGTATCTGGCGCGGTTCGCGGCGATCGTTCGCACGCGCCACGACGAGGGCGGAGGTCGCGCGATCTCGCCGGCGCTGCTTCTCGTCGAGCGCGGCCGCGTCGCCGGCTACGTGCGCGGTCCGGGCGATCCACCGCCCGAGTCGACGAAGAACGAGCGCGCCGGCTTGCTGCGTCGCCTGCTCGGCCGTAAGTAGATCGTCGTGATTCGCTCCGCGCCCCGCATCGCCGCGCTCGCCGGCGCACTGTTCGCCCTGGCGACCGGGTGCAAGAGCAAGGGCAAGCGCGCGAAGGACGACGCCGCGGTCGCGGTCGCGC
>JAEWJO010000495.1 GCA_023386455.1 Pseudomonadota bacterium
CGCGGGCACCGCACCGCCACCGATGCCGGCGCCGCCACGGCCGCAGCCCGCGCCGCCGCAGGTCTCGACGCCGGTCCCCGTCGGTATGGCGCCGATGCCGATGCCGCCGCCGGGCGCACCTCCGTACATGCCGCCGCAACCGGCGGGAGGCTTCCAGCAGGGCTGGGCCGGTGGGATCGCACCGCACCTGCCGCAGCGCGATGCAACGCCGACGACGCAGGACGCGTTCGAGCGTCCGGTCTACCCGCAGCGCCCGGCGATGCCGCAGGTCGCCGGCTTCAGCAAGCAGAAGAAGGCCGGGCTGAACCCGTGGATCCTGATCGTCGGCGCGCTGGTCATGGCGGCTCTCGCGTTCGCGATCACCCGCGCGTTCATCAGCTGAGCGCGCCTACCTTGTCGCCAGGCGGTTAGACCGCCGGGGAGCGGCGCTCGTTGGATCGTCAATGGGCACCAGCGACGACGCAGGGATCTCGCGGACTTCCACGATTTCGAACAACGGCGGTCACGAAGTGCCGGCTGCCGCGCACGTGAGGGCCGAGATGCTAGCGCTGGCAACCACGCCCCTCGCAACCGATCCGATCGTGGAGCTCATCCACGAGGGTCGTCATCGCGACGCACTTGCCGCGTGTGCTCGTACTCATCACGCCGTGCTGGGCAGGCTCGCGATGGCGCTGCTCGGCTCGCAGGCCGATGCCGACGAGGCGGTACAGGAGACGCTGCTTCGCGCGCACCGCGCGATGCCGTCGTACCGCGGCGAAGGATCGATCAAGGCGTGGTTGTGCGGGATCGCGCGGCACGTGTGCGCACACATGCTCGAGACCCGCCGCCGCGGTCGCGAGCTCCTCGAGGTCGTGCCCGAGGAGGGTGAAGCGCGCGACGTGTTCGCGACACGCCGGCGTGCGCGCGCCCTGCGCGATGCACTCGAGAAGCTCAAGCCCAGCGAGCGTGAAGCGCTCGTTCTTCGTTATGTCGCCGACCTGAGCCACCGAGAGATCGGGATGGCCTGCGGGCTCGACGAGGCCACGGCGCGCAAGCGGATCAGCCGCGCGCTCGACCGGCTTCGCTCGCACATGCCCACCGAGGAGATCTGAATCATGCGTACTGCTCACGAAGATGTACTCGATGATCTCGCCGCGCTCGTCGCTGGTGAGGCCGACGCGATCGCGCGTCATGCAGAGCACCTGGCGAGCTGCGACGACTGCCGAGATGCGAAGCACGAGGCGCAGAAGCTCGCGGATGTCGTCGGGCAGGCGGGCGCGGATCACGTGCCGAGTGCCAGGCTCGTCGACGAGCTGATGGCCAGGCTCGACGCAGAGGCAGAGGCGAAGCCGGCCGAGCCCGCGAAGGTCGCTGCACCTGCACCTGCACCTGCACCTGCACCTGCACCTTCCGCGACGAAGACGCCTACGCCTACGCCCACGCCTACGCGAAGTGGCGCGGTCGTTCCGTTTTCGCGCAAGCGCACGATGATCGCTGCGAGCGCGATCGCCGCGCTTGCTGCTGGCGGCGCGATCTATCTCGCCGCGACGAAGAGCTCGTCGAGCTCGACGCAGATCGCATCGGTCGGCAAGGGTCCGATCGGCACCATCAAGACCATCTCCCGCGCGGCCGCGACCCAGGGCGATGGCATCGCGATCCGCGAGAATGGTGGCTGGAGGCCGCTGCGCCAGGGCGAGATGATCCCCGCCGGCGCCGAGCTCCGTACCGACGAGCGCACGCGCACCTCGCTCGAGCTCGCCGACGGCACGCGCATCGTCCTCGACCACCGCACGACGGTGAGCTTCGAGCTGACCGAGCCGCGCCACGTCCTGCTCACCGAGGGTCGGATCGCGGCCGACGTCGCGCACGTCGCCAACCGGCCCGCGACGATCACCACGCCGGCCGGACGCGTCGACGTCGTCGGCACGCGGTTCTCGGTGACCGCGACCGACGTGATCACCGCGGTCCAGGTCGTCCGTGGCACCGTCGTGCTGAACGACAAGGCCGGCAACAAGGACGAGGTCCGTGCCGGTGAAGAAGGCATGATCGAGAACGGCACGCTCTCGGTCAACGCCGCCCCGTCGCTCGTCAAGGAGGCCGCGTGGTCGGAGCTCGCGCCACCACCGGCGCAGAAGGACGACGAGACGAGCGCCGGCCTCGGCGCACTCCGCGCGTACAAGCCGGGCGAGAAGCGCGACCGCGACTGGAAGCTCGCGCTCGCGAACCACGAGGTGAAGGTCCGCATCGTCGGACCGATCGCGCGCACCGAGATCACCGAGACGTTCCGCAACGACAGCGACACGACGCTCGAGGGCGTCTACCAGTTCCCGCTCCCCGCCGACGCGCAGATCGACTCGCTCGCGCTCGACATGGAGAAGGAGCCCGGCGGCTTCATCACCGGCGCGTTCGTCGACAAGGAGCGCGCGGCCAAGATCTGGCGCGGCGTCATCGACAAGGCGACGCCGAAGCGCATCGAGCGCCAGCCGCTGATCCAGCAGGAGATCGTGTGGGTGCCCGGTCCGTGGAAGGACCCGGCGCTGCTCGACTGGAAGCGCGGTGGTCGGTTCGAGCTGAAGATCTTCCCGATCCCGGCGAAGGGTCAGCGCACGATCAAGCTGTCGTACACGCAGGTCGTCACGCCCCGCGGGCCGTGGCGCCAGTACGTCTATCCGCTGCCGCACTCGACCGACGGCTCGACGGTGGCCGACAAGATGAAGGTCGACGTCGAGGTGCGCGGTGCCCAGCGCGGTACCGTCCGCGCGGCGGGCTACGACCTGACGACCGACCAGGCTCGCGCCGACGTCAACGCACTGACGCTCGAGCAGGGCGGCTTCGTGCCGCGCGGCGACCTCGTCGTCGACTATCGCGCCGAGCAGGGCGATGCCGAGCTGCGCGCGTGGACGTTCGCCGGTGGCGCGGCCGCCGGTCCCGACGACAAGCTCGCCGGCAAGAAGAACGTCGGCATCGATCCGAAGGTCGTCGAGGCGCAGCGCGTGGTCGCGGGCGACGTCCGTCCGACGGCGGTGCTCGCGCTCTCGCCGAAGCTCCCGCGCTGGCGCGAGTCGAAGGCGCGTGACTACGTGATCGTCGTCGATGCGAGCCAGTCGATGGTCGGCGAGCGTTATGCGCGGGCCAGCGAGCTCGCGGTCGCGATGGTCGACGACATGGACCGCCGCGATCGCTTCAGCGTGATGGTCTGCGATAGCGACTGCGAGAAGCTCGGCGATCTGCGCGCTCCGTCGACGGCAGCGGCCGGCGAGGCCCGGACGTGGCTCGCCGCGCAGCAGCCCGCGGGCTCGAGCGACGTCGTCGCCGCGCTCCGCACCGGCAGCGACTTCCTCCGCGCGCCGGACCGCGAGCGCTGGGTGCTCTACATCGGCGATGGCTTCGCCTCGACCGGCTTCCGCCGCATGGCGGACGTCGAGAAGGCGGTCGCCGCGACGACCGGTTCCGGCAACGTCCACGTCTCGACGGTCGGCATCGGCACCGACTCCGACTCGGCGCTGCTCGCAGCGGCCGCGCGCGGCGGTGGCGGAACGTACCTCGCGTGGGTGCCCGGTCAGTCGGTCGGTACCGCGGCGCTCGCCGCGCTCGAATCGACGAACGGCACGACGCTGCGCGATGCGACCGTCGAGCTGCCGGCCGGCCTCGCCGAGGTCGCCGCGCAGGGCGGCGCGCCGGGCGAGAC
>JAEWJO010000498.1 GCA_023386455.1 Pseudomonadota bacterium
ACCGAGGGCACCGTGTTCGCGCTCAAGATCATCTTCGGCCTCGCGGTGCTCCTCGCACTCGCCTATATCGGCGGCCATCCGCGGACCCTGCGGCTGCAGGAGCGGTTCGGCATCCGTGGCGCGATCAGCGCGGGCTTCCCGTTCGTCGCGCTCGGCGTCGTCGCGAGCATGCCGGAGGTCGGCATCCTGTCGTCCGACATCCTCCCGAAGCTGAGACCCGTCCTGCAGTTCGGGCTCGGCTGGATCGGCTTCATCATCGGCGCGCAGCTCGACATCCGGGTGCTCGATCGCGTGCCGACCGGCAGCGCCTACCTGATCCTGATCGAGGCGCTCGCGCCGTTTGCGGTCGTCGCCGTCGCGTGCGGCGCGGTGATGACGCTCGTGTTCGACCTCCCGCTCGACGACCTCGCGGCATGGCGCGACATCGTGCTGCTCGGGACCGCCGCGGCGATGACGGCCCCCCGCCGGTTCCACGGGTTTGCAAATCGGTCCTGGTACGAGGGCCGCGGGGCCGACGCACTCCTCGGGCAGCTCGACGAGATCGTCGGCGTCGTCGGCCTGCTGTTCATGATGGCGTACTTCCGCGATGACACGACCGCACCGGTTCACCTGCCCGGCACGTGGTGGCTGTTCATCACGCTCGGCATCGGTGTGGTGATCGGCGTGCTCGTGTTCGCGATGATCCGCGTTCCGCGCACGAACGCGGAGTTCCTCGCGGTCGTGCTCGGCGTCGTCGCGTTCGCATCCGGGCTCACCGGCGTCCTCCGGCTCTCGCCGATCGTCGCCTGCTTCGTCGCGGGCGTGCTGGTGACGAACTTCCCGAACGAGCAGCGCGCGAACATCTTCAAGATCCTGAACCACCTCGAGCGGCCTCTCCACCTGCTGTTCCTGATGATCGCGGGCGCGCTGTGGAGCGTCACGGACTGGCACGGCTGGGCGCTCGTCCCGCTGTTCGTCGTCGCTCGCATCGCCGGCAAGTGGCTCGGAATCTTCTCGGCACGTCGCGTCGTCGGCCAGGTGCTGCCCGCGGCCTTCACCCAGCAGCGCGCGATCGTGCTGCCGATGTCGATGCTGTCGATCGCGCTCGTCGTCAGCATCGAGCGCTTTCGAGACCCGGGCCTGTCCTGGGTCGTCACCGCCGTGATCGCGGGCTCGATCGTGACCGAGCTGATCGTCGGTCTACTTCCGGATCCCGGCAACCCGGCGCCCGCGACAGCTCCCGGTGAGGACGAACAGCAGCGCGACGACGACGGAGCGCCTCCATGATCCTCGTGCTCCTGCTGCTCGCGCTCGGCGGCCTCATGCAGGCGGCGTCGACCTATGTCAACGAGCCGACGTCCGCGACCGTGCAGCTCGCCTTCGGGTACTTGCTCCTGACCGCGTTCTTCACCGGCCGGATCGCGAACCGGATCGGCCTGCCCAAGCTGACCGGCTACATCATCGCCGGCGCGCTGTCGGGGCCATGGGTGTTCGGGCTCGTGACGTACGACATGACGAAGTCACTCGCGATCGTGAGCGGTACCGCGACGGCGGTGATCGCACTCGAAGCGGGCAGCGAGCTCCAGCTCGCAAAGGTGCGGCGCGTCGCACGCACGCTGCGCGCGATGACGCTGTTCGCGGTCGTCGGCTCGATGTTCGTGCTCGGCGGCACGCTGTACTTGCTGCGCGACCTGTTGCCGTTCATCGGAGAGCTCGGGCGTCCGCAGGCGCTCGCGGTCGCGATGGTTCTCGGCGTCGCGCTGTCCGCGCAGTCGCCTGCGGTGGTGATGGCGCTGCTCGCCGAGATGCGCGCGTCCGGGCCGGTCTCCGAGCTCATGCTCGCGTCGGTCGTGGTGGCGGACCTCGTCGTCATCATCTGCTTCTCGATCGCGTCGGCGATCGCGGGTGCGGTCCTCGGCGGTTCGATCGATCTCGCGGGCACGGCCCGTGACGTCGGCTGGGAGCTCTTCGGATCGATCGGCTTCGGACTCGCGATCGGGATCCTGCTCGGCTTGTTCCTGCGGCAGGTGAAGAGCGGCGGGCCGCTGTTCGCCCTGACGATGTGCGTCGTCGTCGCCGAGGCCGGGCCGCGCGTGCACCTCGATCCGCTGATCGTGATGCTGACGGCGGGTCTCTGGGTCCGCAACTTCTCGCGCGCGGACATCCACGTGCTGCACGCCGGCTTCGAGAGCGCGCAGCTGCCGGTCTTCCTCGTGTTCTTCGCGCTCGCCGGTGCGAAGCTCGATCTCGATACCCTGGTCGCGTCGATCGTGCCGGTCGCGATCCTCGCGGGCGCGCGCGCGGCGAGCTTCTTCATCGGCGGCAAGATCGCGACGCGCGTGACCGATGCGCCACCACTCGTGCACAAGTACGCGTGGTTCGGACTCATGCCACAAGCGGGCCTCGCGCTCGCACTCGCGCTCGTGATGGAGAAGACGTTCCCGACGTTCGGCGGCCCCGCGGCCGTGATCATGATCGGCGTCGTCGGGTTCAACGAGCTGATCGCGCCGGTGATCCTGCGCGCGATGTTGCTGCGGACGGGCGAGGCCGGAAAGAAGGAAGGCCCGGCCGAGCACGTCGAGCACTGACGCTCACGCGATGTTGTATCGACGCATCTTCTCGTACAGCGTCGACGAGGCGATACCGAGCGCCTTCGCCGCCTTGACCTTGTTGCCATCCGCCGCCTTCAGCGTCTGCACGATCGCGGCACGCTCGATCGACTCGAGCGATCGCCCGCCGAGCGGGAAGTCGGCGAGTGTCGGATCGCGACGTCGCTGCTTGAACAGGAGCAGGTGGCGCGGCTCGAGCAGATCGGCGTCGGCCATCGCGGCGGCGGCCATGAGGACGTTGCGTAGCTCGCGCACGTTGCCCGGCCAGTCGTAGCTCGCGAGCGCGTCGAGCGTCTCGCGCGTGACACGCAAGCGCCGTCCTTCGGCGGTGAGGATCGCGTCGACGAGCTCCGGTAGATCGGCGATGCGCGCGCGCAGCGGCGGCACGGCAACGACGACGGCGGACAGCCGGAAGAAGAGGTCCTGGCGAAACCGTCCCTGCGCGACCTCGGCCTCGAGGTCACGATTCGTCGCCGCCAGGATCCTCACGTCGACGGGGAGCTCGTCGGTCGATCCGATTCGCTGGACCTTGCGTTGCTCGAGCGCGCGCAGCAGCTTCGGCTGGAGATCGAGGCTCAGCTCGCCGATCTCGTCGAAGAACAGCGTCCCGCCGTGGGCGCGCTCGAACGCGCCGGCGACCGCGGTGTTCGCCCCGGTGAACGCTCCCTTCTCGTGGCCGAACAGCGCGCTCTCGATCAGCGTCGGCGTGGCGGCGCCGCAATCGAACACGATGAACGGGCCCGAGCGCCGGGCACTCGCGTCGTGGACGGCGCAGGCGAGCACATCCTTGCCGACGCCGGTCTCGCCGAGCAGCGTGATCGTCAGATCCGATGGAGCGAGTCGTCCGAGCAGCTCGAAGATGCTCTGCATCTCGGGCGACGAGCCGACGGCGTCGCCCATGCGCTTCGGTCCGGTCGCCGGACGCTGCGCCTCGGTTTCGAACCGGATGGTCGTCCCACCAACGCGGATCGTCGCCGCGCCATGGAGGATCACTTCCTTCACTGCGATGCCGTCGACAAACGTGCCGTTGCGGCTCTGCAGATCGCGGAGGACCACCGTCTCGCCCGTGCTCACGATCTCGGCGTGGCGCCGCGAGACATGCGGATCGGACACGCACACCTGCGCGGCCGCATCGGATCCGATCGACAGCGGGATCACGCCGATCTCGATGCGCCGCTCGTCGGGCGTTCCCGCCGCGAGCACGAGCCACGCGCTGGCAGCTCGAGGCGACGGGACGACCAGGGTCAGCGTCTCGTCGTGAGTCGATTTGGAAGCCACGCGACGCGACCATCGTAGTGGCCGGTTCGGCACGGGGCAAACCGATGTCCGCGCCCTGCGCGATTTCCGGGCGGGGTCTCCGATTTCCGGAGACCAGCGGACGCCAAGACCTTCGTGGTTTCGGGCACCTGGAAGCGGCACGGCACTTGTACAAGGAAACCACGTATGAAAGCGAACAATCTCCGCGCGCCCCACGCCCTGTGGCTCGCGCCGTGCGTTTGCCTCGCCGTCCTCGTGCTGTATCCGGCGAAGGCGGAGCCCGTGTCGCAGCCGTCGAACGTCGTCCGCATGCCCGTGGTCAGCGTCCCGCCGTCGACGATCGAGCTGCCGGCGCCGGCGACGACGACCGTTCATGTCGTGCTGACGCGCGGTCACAAGCGTCTCGAGCTCGATCTTCCACTCGACGGCAAGGTGACGGCGGAGACCGCCGATGACATCGCGCAGCTGATGCGGTGCCGGGAGAGCGGCCGCACGCGCCGCATCGCGAGTGGAACGCTCGCGCTGCTCGCCGATGTTGCCACCCGCTATCCCGGTCACGAGATCGAGATCGTGTCCGCCGTGCGCGCCGAGCCCGATCGTACGCGCGCCGGCGTGAAGCACTCCAAGCACTGGGATGGTCACGCGATCGATCTGATCGTGCGCGACGCCAACCTCACCGAGGTCCGCGACGTGATGTGGAAGAACCATCGCAACGTCGGCATCGGGTGGTACCCGACCAGCGGCTTCATTCACCTCGACTACCGTCCGGACGTGCACGACACGTCGTGGACGCAGGTCCGCCCGAACGCCGACAACCAGTACAACCCGCGCTGGGCGCGACTGGCTCGCGATCCGGAGGCGCAGGCTGCCGCGTCGTGCGCGAAGCTGCGCCGCCTGCTCAAGTCGAGCCCGGCGCTCTCGACGCTCGCGACCTCGATCGCGGAGTCGATCGGCTCCAGCTCGAAGTGCATCCCGCGCGCGCCGCGCAACTCCTGAGGGGTCACTTCGTCGCGCGAAACTGCGCGTGACATCCCTCGCAGCGGCCCATCACGGCACCGAGCGCGGTGCTCGTCGCGATCGGGTCGTTCGCACTGGCGCCGGCGAGCAGCTTCTCGAGCTCGCCATGGAACGACTCGTCGAGCGCCTTGAACGCCTCGAGCTGATCTCCGTTTCTCGGCAGCTTGTACGCACCGCTCTCGATCGCCTGCTCGGTGAGCTCGCGGGCGCGGTGCACGCCGTGCAGCCGCTCGGGGATCGTCGACAGCGTGCCGAGTCCGATCGCGCTGACCGAGTCGCGCATCGCCTCGTGGAGGAGACGCATCTCGTTCTGCACGGCGTTGACGCCGGGTGGGATGTGATCGGGCGACGCGGGCAGCGCGGTCGGGGCCGGCTGCTCGCTCGTCGTCGGAGGAGGAGGACACGTCGGGCATTCGCGCTTGCAGCCCAGGGCGAGCACGAGGAGCGCGACGACACCGACACCATCGAGCACGAACTTCATGCGAGCACGATCGATCAGCGTGCCGCCGGCCGCAATGGTCCATGGAATGCAACGCACCACGACAGGCGATTACCGCAAGGAGATGCGCGATGGCACTCGAACCCACGACGCAGGCGTTCATCAACAGCTTGAGCGGGCCGCCGCTCAGCCAGCTCGATCCTGCCGCGGCTCACAAGGTCCTGACGGATCTGCAGTCGCTTCCGATACCGCTCCAGGACGCACAGATCGAGGACACGGTCTGGCCGGTAGGCCCGACGGGCGAGACGCGCATCCGCATCGTTCGGCCCGCATCGGCAGGGGCGACCGACGTCCTGCCGGTCATCCTCTACACGCACGGTGGAGGCTGGGTCCTCGGTGACAAGATCACGCACGACCGGCTCGTGCGCGAGCTCGCCAACGGAGTCGGCGCCACGGTGATCTTCGTCGACTACGTGAATGCGCCCGAGGCGAAGTATCCAACGCAGCAGGAACAGGCTTACGCGTCCTTGCTCTACATCACCGAGCATGCGGACGAGCTGCGCGTCGATCCGTCGCGCCTCGCGATCATGGGCGACAGCGTCGGTGGACACATGGCCGCGGTCGTCACGTTGATGGCGAAGCAGCGCGGCGGACCCAAGATTCGCTTCCAGGTCCTCTTCTATCCCGTCACGGACTACGTCTCGGACAACGAGTCGTATCGGACGTTCGCGAACGGGCCCTGGCTGACGGCCGACTCCGCACGCTGGTTCTGCGAGCAGGAGGGCCTGACCGGCAACGAGGACGACGGCTTCGCGTGGCCGCTCCGTGCGTCGATCGAGGACCTGCGAGGTCTGCCCGATGCGCTGCTCGTCGTCGATGGCGACGTGCTCCGCGACGAGGGCGAAGCGTACGCGGACAAGCTGTCGGAAGCAGGCGTGCGCGTGACCTCGGTCCGCTACAACGAGACGATCCATGACTTCGCGATGCTGAACCCGCTCGCGGAGACGCCCGCGACGCGCGCGGCGATCCAGCAGGCGATCGACGCGCTCGAGATCGCGCTCGCCTGACAGCGCTCTAGCGCTGCCGGTACTCGCTCGGGCTCGTGCCGAGCCAGCGCTTGAACGCGCGGTTGAACGCGCTCGGCTCCGAGTAGCCCAGGAGGAACGCGACCTCGAACACGGCGAGCTTGTCGTCCGCGAGGTACATCTTCGCGAGATCCGTGCGGACCTCGTCGACGAGCGCGGCGAACGTCGTGCCCTCGTCCTTGAGCCGGCGCTGCAGCGTGCGCTCGCTCATGCCCAGCTTGCGTGCGAGATCGATCTGATCGGGCTCGCCCTCGCGCACCGCGGCAACGACGAGCTCGCGCACGCGCGCCGACGTCGTCTGCGTCTCGTGCAGGCGCTCCTGGAGCGCGGATGCGTGCCGCTCGAGGTACGCGAACAGCGCCGCATCGGGACGGGCGAGCGGCCGGTCGAAGATCGCGCGCGGCAGGACGAGGCGCAGCTCCGTCGCGTTGAACTGGACGGGACAGCCAAGCTCGCGTTCGTAGTCGGCCGCGTTTGGCGGCGGCGCGTGCTGGAACGCGGCCTCGAGCGCGAGCGTCTCGGTCGCCGGCAGACTCGCGAGCTGGCGCAGCAGCGTCAGCGTGCCGACCGGTGCGCTGATCGCGAGCGGTGCGAGGCGCGCGATCCGCGGTGGCTCGGTCCGCCGGAACACGACGTGATCCGCGGTCTCCTCGATGATCGGCCGCACGACATCGTTGACGAGTGCGCCGAAGCGATCGAGGCAGCGAAACGCCGCGCGCACGTCGGGCGCGTGCTGCATCGCGTAGCCGACGACGCCGAGGCCCCGCACGTCGACAGCCTTGCCGAGCCAGAACCCGAAACCCTCGGCACCGGGCGACTCGCTGATCAGCTCCCAGAGGCGAACGAACTGCTCGAATGGGACCCGGCCATCGGGGTCGCGGATGTCGGCGTCGCGTATCCCGGCGCGCTTCGCGAGGTCGTCCGCGGGCAGGCCGTACGCGCGCGCCGCCTCGACGTGCATCGCGAGCAACGGCGCGAGCATCGTCGTGGCGCCGTCAGTCAGGTTTGTGTCGCCGGCGGTCATGGGTCGTTCGGAGGGGAAGTCCTAGGTTCTATCCACACTTCAGCGGAGACACCAATGCATACGTCGATTCGTTCGCTCCTCTTCGGTGCCGTGCTCGCGCTCGGCGCCTGTTCCACGACCCCGAACCATTCCGAGACCCCCGCCATGAAAGGAACCCAGGACATGAACCTCGCCACCCAGCAGCTCGACGACGCCGAACGCACGTGGGTACGTGCCCTCGTCGAGTCGAAGCCGGACCTGCTCGCCACGCTCGTCGACGACGAGTTCTCGTTCATCGGCCCCGACGGCCAGTTCGAGGATCGCGAGGCCTACCTCGCGGGCTATCGCGCGCTGCCGGCGCAGGGCGTCTCGGTCGAGAGCATCGACCTCGACGACATCAAGATCCGTATCACCGGCGACACCGGCGTCGTCACCGGCCGCGCGCTCGCGAAGGTGACGTTCCAGAGCCAGCACATCGTCGAGGACGTGCGGTTCACGCGCATCTACCAGCGCCGCGGCGCGACCTGGCGAATGATCGCCGGCCAGGGTACGAGGCTTGGCGCGCCACCGCAGGGCTAAAGCGGACTAGAACGCGGCGCCGACGGACAACGTGCCGGCGGGTCCGAACGAACGCGCGGTCATCCGGGTCTGCGCCATCGCGATGCCGGCGTTGAGGCTCAGCGCGAACGCGCCGACCGTCAGCGTCGTCGTCGGACCGGCGAAGCCATCGCGGATCACCGCTTCCTTTGTCGAGCCGAGCGCGTCGCGGTAGCGCGCGGTGCCGCCGACGAACCAGCCGGTACGCGGCTCGACGTGAGCGACGAGTGCGAGCTCGCCGTCGCACTCGTTGCCTTCCGGATCCTGCCCGTACGCGATGTTCGCGCTCGCATGGACGGCGCCGAACGCGTGCTCGAACGCGAGCAGCGCCTCGAGCTCGCCCTCGGGCTCGGTGAAGCCCTCGGTCTTGAAGAAGAGATATGCGGTCGACGTCGTGTCGCCGTCGAGCCAGCGCAGGCCCGCGCCGATGCCGGGTCGCGGCTTGTCGGAGAACGCGTCGAGGAGCAGCACGGACGCGCGGATGCGCCAGTACACGTTGACCTCGCCGCGCGCCGAGACGCGGATCGCATCGGCGGCGCCGTCGAAGTCGGAGTAGACCGTCGCGAAGCCCTTGCCCGCGTCGGTGGCGCGCAGGATGCCGGGCGTGAACGTCGCACTCGTGGCGAGCTCGCGCGCATCACCCGCGCTCGCGACACCGCCGAGCGAGACGAGGACGGCTGCAGTTCCGATGAGCTTCATCATTTGTTCACCTCGAGCTTTCCGATCGAAACATTGTTCGGCTCGACGACGGTCGTGCCGGCGCGATCGCGCATGCCACCCGACGGCAGGTGGAAGTCCTCCGCGGTGCCGTCGAAGATCACGCCATCGGGCGCGCCGAGGGAGACCTGCAGCGAGATCGTGTACAGGACCGAGCCCGGTGCGAGCGTCGTGTCCGTCGCGACCGCGCCGGGCCCCTCCGCCTTCTGCGAGAGCGCGGTCACGATCACGTTGGCGAGCGGGCCGTCGAGGGGATGCGCCGCGTGCGCCGCCGGCGGGGACGTGCCCGGATCGAGCGCGGTGCCCGGGACGAACTCGACGAGCCGCGCGAGCTGGTGATCGACGGGCAGGTTGAAGCCGACCGAGTAGCCGGTCAGCGGCTGATCGCCGACGACGAGATCGAGGACGACGTCGTGGTCCGACGCGGGCTTCGTCCTGCTCTTGACGAGACGCAGCGCACCGCCGGCCTTCGGGTTCGTGTAGTCGACCGGTGGTGCGTCGTTGTCACCGCACGCGGCCGACAGGAGGATCGAAGCAACGAGGAGAGAGCGCATCACGGGTGACCTCCGAACTTCGCGAGGAATGCGGTCAGGTCGCTGGAATCGATCGCCTGGACCGGCGCGCTTCCGCTCGCCGTCATGTCGAGGATCCACGAGTAGAGCGGTGCCATCGTCTGCTCGGGCGTCACGCCCTGGCGCGCTGCCATCGCGCCGAGATCGATCCAGTCGAGCTGCAGGTTCTGGTCGTAGTCGCCGTTGCCCGGCGCGCCGTGGCTCGCGCCCGCGCTCGGATAGATCTCCCAGACACCGCGGCCGTAGGTCGCGACCCGGATGAAGTCCTGGTTGCGCGCGACGTACATGTCACGCACCGGCACCATCGGCAGGCCTTCGCCCATGCGATCCCACGTCGCGCCGCCGTCGAGCGTGATGTACACGCCGAGGTCGGTGCCCGCATAGATCGTCTTCGCCTCGATCGGGTCGTACTTGACGACGTAGACCGGAACGTTCGGCAGCCGGGGCGCCGGATCGGCACCGACGATCGATGTCCACGTCTGACCACCGTCGATCGTCTTCCATAGACGGCCGCGGTCGTCGGGAGGCGGCGGCCGGTTCGCGCTGTTGAGCGTGCCGGTGAACGCGCCGATGAACACCTTGCCCGGGACCTCGCCCGCCGCGTACGTCGGCGGGAAGTCGATCGACGACGGACCCGTGAGGCGCGCGCTGCCGACGAACACCGGCTGCGCGACGGTCCAGTTGACCTTCGTGTTGCCGGCGGTCGTCACGTAGAACGGCTCTGCCGAGACGAGGCCCGCCGCGCCGTAGAGGCCCGGCGTGCCGCGCGACGCAGCGACGTTCGCGATGCCCGCACCGACGGGGCTGGCCGTCAGGTCCTGCGAGATCGACTTCCACGTGAAGCCGTCGCCCGCGGGGATCGCGACGAAGACCTGCTCGTCGGTATGCGTCAGGACGCTCTGGCCGATGTGATCGGTCTCGACGTTCGCGTAGTGGACGAGGAATGGTTCCTGGTCCTCGCCGAACCGCTCCATCCGCGCACGAGCGCGCTCCTGGATCTGCTCGGGCTCGAGACCGACCGGCGACGGCGTGCCGTGCCAGTGCGACTCCGCCTCGGTCTGCGCCTCGGGCTGCTCGACCGAGCAGTCGGTGACGGCCGGCTTGCAGAACTGCCACTGGAACTGGACGCTCGCCCAGTACGTCGTGCCGTCCTGACCGGTGTGCACCGTGCCGCCGATGCCGTCACCGCCGATCGCCTGGTTGAAGCCCGACGGGTTCGCCGGGTCTGCGCGGAAGCGCGTGCCGTTGTCCTGGAGGCCACCGTAGAGGACGAACGGATTGCCGGTCGCCGGATCGCCCGACGCGACCGAGTAGAACAGGTGCGTCGCGAGGCCCTTGTTGTGGTGCTTCCACACGACCTCCTCGGCGTTCGGCGTCGCGAACAGGTTCGTGCTCGAGAACACGCCGCCGTCGGTGCCGGCGAACGTGCGCACGACGCCGTTGACGACGACCGACGTCGCCGTGTGCCAGTCGGCGTGGACGTAGGCGAGGCGACCGCCGGCGGTCTCGCCGTAGCCGTTGCCGGGCAGCCAGTGCGAGACGTTCTGCCAGACCGGCGCGGCCGCGGTACCGTTCAGCGTGCGGACGCCGCACAGGTTGCCACCGACGAGGATGTGATCGGCGTTCGTCGGATCGACGACGATCGCCTGGTTGTACCAGGTCTGCCCGTGACCGACGTCGAGGTCGATGCACGTGGTGTCCTGGTTCGATGCGAGCGTCGGATTCGCCAGCGCGCCCTGCAGCGCCGTCCAGGTCGCACCACCGTCGTTCGAGCGCCAGTAGCCGAGCGTCGCGTAGCCGAACAGATCGCCGACGAACGCGTAGACGACGGTGCTCGTCGGTCCGGGCGTCGGCCCGACGGCGAGCGTCACCCGATTCGTGCCGATCGTGCGCGGCAGCGGGCTCACCTGCGTCCAGGTCGTGCCGTCCTCGGTGCGCCAGATCTTGGCGTTCGTGCCGAGCGGACACTGCTGCGGGCTCGGATCGCTGACGCCGAACGCGCCGGGCGGCGGCGCGCCGACTCCGCATGCCGAGACGCCGCTGACGACGTACCCGTGGCCGCCGATCGGGACGATGCTCCAGAGCGACTCGGCGACGACGCCTTCGGGGTTCGGCAGATCGACGAGCGCGTAGGTCGCGCCCGCGTCCGCCGAGCGGAACAGGCCGGCGTCGGTCGCGACGAGGACGACGTCGCCGTCGACCGCGATGTGGCGGATCGAGCCGACCGTCGCCTTCACCTGGCCGCCGTACATGCCCGCGAGCTCGACCGGCGCGCTCCACGTGCCGCCTCCGTTCGTGCTCTTGAACATCGTGTTACCCGAGCCGTCGATGAAGTCACCGCTGCCGAGGTAGATCGTGTCGGGGTGCGCGGCGTCGATCGCGAGCGCACCGACCGCGAGGTTCGGCAGCGTGTCGGTCACCGCGCTCCACTTCGGACCGGCCTGGGCGAGGAAGTCGAACGTCTTCCACACGCCGCCGCCCGACGTCGCGACGTACACGACGTTGGCATCGCGCGGATCGACGACGATCGCGTTTGGCCGGCCGGAGTCGACGCTGTCGATCGTGAAGTAGTTGAACTCCTTCGGCGCGTCCGTCGGCCCGAGGCTGACCCACGACGTCGCCGGCACCGACGGCTTCGCGAGCACGCCCTCGGGTCGCGCGAGCTTCGCGGCCTCGAGCGCGCCCATCCGGTTGCGCGTCGCGAGCTCGGCGGCACCGGCGCGGTGCGTGCCGGGCCGGCGCATGCGCGAGTCGGCCTTCGGGCGCTCGAACTGCTCGTGCTCGCCCTCCTCGCGCTCGTGCTCCTCTCGTTCGCGTTCCGATCGCGAGGCATAGCGGGTCACACCCACCACACCGATCGCCGTCGCCACCAGGGCGCCCGCTGCAAGCCAACCCTTCTGCATGACACGCAGTAGCTCGTGACCTCCGTGCGACGTCAAGTTCGGGGACGTTGGTCAGCGATAACGAATGCTGTTTTGCCAGCTGATGTCTGCTCGTCGCGATCCCGGTCACTTCGTGCGAGACCAGACCTCGACGGGCGTGTAGTCGACCCAGTAGACGTGCGACGCGTCGACGGCAACGCGCGACGGCGCCGCCGGATCGGTCGCGACGATCTCGACGCTGCGCGTCGTCCGATCGATCCGCAGCACGTGATTTCCCGAGAGCGTCGAGGCGTAGTAGTGCGTCGCGTCAGCGCTGATGCCAGAGAATGCCTCGTCGCCGCCGACCTCGATCCACGCCTCGGGTGTGCCACCGGTCACCGGCACGCGCATGAGGCGCGCCGACTGATCGGTGTACATGATCTGGTCGCCATCGATGAGCGCGTGGTCTGCGACGGTCGATCGCGGATCGTCCGCGATACGCACGCTCGGCCCGCCGCGCAGCGGGCGCCGCCAGATCGCGCCCGGCGAGCTGCCGCCGAAATCCGCCCAGTAGATCCACGCGTCGTCGCTCGCGAAGCCCCAGATGCCCGGTAGCGCGTCGGCGAGCACGGTCACGGGGCCCACGCCCGAGACAGGCGCGCTGTAGATGCGCCCCGTCGCGTTCGACGACCAGCGCAGCTCGTCGCCGTGCACCTCGACGTCGCCGAGGTTCGCGCCGGGAGAGTGATAGAGCACGACGGGTGCAGCACTTCCGTCGAGGGCGCCGCGGTAGATCGCGTCGTCGAAGAACGTCGACACGTACGCGACCGTGCCGGCGAGCGCGAGGCCGGTCCCGCGGTTCGTCGGCAGCGTCGCGATCCGCGAGGGCTCGCAACCGGTGCAGGGTGGCATCGGGTTGATCCGCGCGATCGCCGCATCGGCGGTGACGATTGGCGCGGTCACCGAGCGCGGCTCGCGCGCCGGCTCGTCTCCTCGACACCCGAGGACCAGAACGACAGCACCGAGGACCACCGTGTTCGCGAGCACGCGACCACGAAGTATCGCACGGTCCGGCGCGTGATACGCTGGTGAGACACGTGCCGCATCCGTCTCTCGAGGAGATCCTCAGCGGCACGACGGACGCGGCCGAGCACGTCGCGGGCTGCGAGACCTGTCGTGCGCTCGCGGCGCTCGCGAACGTGCCGGCGAGCGGGACAGGCGATGCGTTCCCGTCCGAGCTCGTCGAGCGCGAGCGCTACGTCGAGTGGAAGGCGCTCGGCGCAGGCGGCGGCGGCATGGGTCGGACGTTCCACGCGCGCGACCGCCGGCTCGGTCGCGACGTCGTCATCAAGCAACCGCTCGCCGCCGACCCGTCGCACGGCTTCGACCTGAACGCGCGCTTCGAGCGCGAGGCGCTGCTGACCGCACGCCTGCAGCACCCGGCGATCGTCAGCGTGTACGAGGCCGGCAGGTTCCCCGACGGCGAGCCGTTCTACGCGATGCCGCTCGTGCGCGGCGCGCCGCTGTCGGACGAGATCGCTCGCCGCGCGACGCTCGAGGAGCGGGTCGCATTGCTGCAGAACGTGACGACCGCGTGCGAGGCGATCGCGTACGCGCACGAGCAAGGCATCGTCCATCGCGACGTGAAGCCGGCGAACATCCTCGTCGGCTCGTTCGGCGAGACGGTCGTGATCGACTGGGGTCTCGCCGTCGACGTCCGCGCCGATCCGGCGGTCCATGCCGCGCCGAGCGTCGACGTCCGCGACGGCCTGACGCAGCTCGGAATCGGGACGCCGCACTACATGCCGCCCGAGCAGGCGCTCGGCGGCACGGCCGATCCGCGCATGGACGTCTACGCGCTCGGCGCGACGCTCTATCACACGCTCGCCGGTCGCCCGCCGTTTGCCGGCAGCGACTCGAGCCAGGCGCGGCGGCTCCTGCTCGAGGAGGCGGCGCCGTCGCTCGCCGAGGTCGCGCCCGACGTGCCGGCACCGCTCGTCGACATCGTCATGCGCGCGATGTCGCGCGATCCCGCGCAGCGGTTCGCCACCGCGAACGCGCTCGCGGCGGAGCTGCGCCGGTTCCAGACCGGTCAGCTCGTGCAGAGCCGCCGCTACACACCGGCGGAGATCTTGCGCCACTTCGCGCGGCGCTATCGCTCGCAGCTCGTCGTCGGCGGCGTCGCCGCGGCCGTGCTCGCAGCCGGCGCCGTCGCGGCGACGATCCGGATCGCGAAGGCGCGCCGGTCGGCGTCGGC
>JAEWJO010000524.1 GCA_023386455.1 Pseudomonadota bacterium
CACTCGACCTGCCGCTCGCGACGCGCGCCGAGGTGTGGGCCGACGAGGCCGCGCGCCTCTACGAGCAAGCGGCGGCCGCGCAGTGGGACCCGGCGACCGCGATCCCGTGGGACGCGCCGGCCGATCATCCCGACGAGGTCGAGGATGCCGTCGTCCAGGTGATGACGTACCTGATCGAGAACGAGACCGCCGCGCTGCTCGTGCCCGCGCGGTTCCTCGGCCGGCTGCACCCGCACTACCGCGAGGTGATGCAGCTGCTCGCGATCCAGACCGCCGACGAGGCCCGGCACATCGAGGTGTTCACGCGACGCGCCCGGCTGCGCCGCGACGAGCTCGGGCTGTCGACCGCAGGCGGTCAGGCCTCGCTCGCGACGCTGTTCGACGAGCCCGACTTCGCCATCGCGAGCTTCTTGCTGAGCGTGCTCGGCGAGGGCAGCTTCCTGGCGCTGCTGTGGTTCCTCCGCGATCACGCGCCCGATCTCTGCACGCGCGAGGTCGCGAGGCTCGCCGCGCAGGACGAGGCGCGCCATGTCGCATTCGGGCTCGCTCACCTCGCACGGCACGTCGGAGAAGACCCGAGCCTGCGAGGCCGGCTCGCCGCCGCGATCGAGCGCCGTCACACCGCGCTGCAGAGCACGGCGGGCCTCAATGCCGAGGTGTTCGACGCGCTCGTGCTGCTCGCCGCCGGTGGGTGGACCCCCGCGCAGCTGCGGCAGGGTCACGCCGCGGTGATCGCGCTCGTCGGCGAGATGGATCGAGGTCGCCGCCAGCGGCTCGCGCGGCTCGGCTTCTCCGCCGACGAGGCGGCCTCGCTGTCGGCGCTGCACACGCGCAACTTCATGTAGCCGGATAGTCGATCGCGACGATCTCGACGTCGCCGCGCGGTAGCTGCACGCTGTCTCCGACGCGCGCGCCCCACAGCGCGTTCGCGATCGGCGTCTGCCACGAGATGAGGCCGCGCTTCGTGTCGACCTCGATCGCGCCGACGATACGGTACGTCGCGCGCTTGCCGTCGTCGTCCTCGACGGTCACGGATGCGCCGAGCCCGACGACACTCGTGTCCTGGGGTTCGAGGACCTGCGCGGTCGCCAGGTGCTCGGTCAGCTCGCGGACGCGATCCTCGTCGCCACCGGTCCTCGCGAGCTGATCGAGCTCGGCGCGCGCGGCTCTCGCACCGTCGGGCGTGACGTAGTTGGGGTCGGGCACGGGTGCGCCGCGCTTGCGGAGCGGAGGAGGCGGTGCGCCGTCATCTTCTTTCGTAAAGGCTTTGCTCACGTGATCTCTCCATACGCGGGCACATCGATTGCTGAACCTCTGGGTGGAGGTTCAAACACTATGTCCACCACAGCTTGGATTGTCGTTCTCGTTCTGCTCGCGCTGCTCCTCGGCGGAGGTGGCTACTTCTATCGCCGGTGAGCTGCCTGGACACACTGTGCCCCCATCGCCGACAGTAGGGCGATGGGGATGACGTCACTGGGCAGGCACCTGCTCTGCGAGTATCACGGTTGTGATCGAGAGATTCTCGATCACCCCGACCGGATCCGCGCGGAGCTCCTGACCGCCGTGACTCGTTCCGGGGCCACACCGATCCATGACTTCGTGCACTCGTTCACACCGCACGGAGTGACTGGAATCGTCGTGATCGCCGAGTCTCACTTCGCGATTCACACGTGGCCGGAGTACGGGTTCGCGGCGGTCGATCTGTTCACCTGCGGCGAGACGGTCGATCCGTACGCCGCGTTCGAGGCGCTCGGCGCGGCACTGCGCGCGGCGTCCCACTCGGTCGTCGAGATGCGGCGCGGCCTGCTGCCGGCTCCGGCCGGAACGAAGCTGCCGCACAAGCCGGGCGCGTAGCATGGAGGGCGACCGCGAGCGGTGGAACGCGAATTGGCGTGTGCGAGCCGGCGAGCTCGAGGACGAGTCGCCGTTTCTCGTCGAGCACGCGCAGCTCGTCCCGTCGCGAGGCAAGGCCCTCGACGTCGCCGGTGGGGCGGGGCGCAACGCGATCTGGCTCGCCCGGCGCGGTCTCGACGTCACGCTGATCGATATCTCCGACGTCGCGCTGGAGAAGGCCGATCGCCGGGCGGCGAACCTCGGTCTGGCCAGGCGGCTGAAGACGATGCACGTCGACCTCGACGGCGAGCTTCCGTTCGCGCCGCTGTTCGACGTCGTGCTCGTGTTCAACTACCTGAACCGCGCGCGCCGCGATGCGATCGCGTCGCTCATGGTCGACAACGGCGTCCTCATCGCATTGCAGCCGACAGTGACGAACCTCGAGCGCCATCCGAGCCCGAGCCGACCTCATCTCGTGGAGCGCGGAGAGCTCGAACAGTGGGCGCGGGGGCTCGGCCTCGAGATCGTCGTCGCCCGCGAGGGCTGGACCGACGGGAACCGCCATGAAGCTGCGATCGTGGCGCGCCGCCCGCCACCGCCCGTGCCGATCGACATCGACCCGGCTGACTCGGGACCGTCACAAGGGCCGTACCGCTGATAGGATCAGGTCCGTGAAGCGCCTCTCGCCCAGCGACGCGATGTTTCTCTACGGTGAATCGCGCGAGCAGATGTTTCACGTCGCGGCGATGATGCCGTTCACGCCGCCGCCGGATGCATCGCCCGATCATCTGCGCGAGCTGATGGACGAGGTCCGCGCCGGCGTCCAGGTGTTCCGGCCGTGGAACCTCAAGCTGCGGCACCCGGACTTCCTCTATCACCCGCTGCAGGCGTGGGAGGAGGAGCCGAACATCGACCTCGAGTACCACCTGCGTCGCTCGGCGCTGCCGTCGCCCGGCGACGAGCGCGAGCTCGGCATCCTCGTCTCGCGCCTGCACGGCTATCACGTCGACCTCCACCGGCCGCCGTGGGAGGTGCACCTGATCGAGGGCCTCGAGCGCGGCCGGTTCGCGCTGTTCGTCAAGGTTCATCACTCGCTCGTCGACGGGTTCTCGGCGATGCGCATCCTCGCGAACGCGCTGACCACCGATCCGGACGAGCGCGGTCGGCCGCTGTTCTTCTCGATCCCGCCGAAGGCGCGGGCGCCGCGCGAGGAGCAGGAGGGCGTGCACTATGCCGCCGTGATGTCGGCGGTGCGCGAGCAGTACGGCGCGGCGAAGGTCGCGGGCCGCGCGCTCAAGAAGGTGTTCGACAGCGCGCGCGCCGGCGACCACGAGCTGGTATCGCCGCGGCAGGCGCCGAAGTCGATCCTGAACGCGCGGATCAGCCAGAGCCGCCGGTTCGCGACCCAGCGCCTGGAGACGTCGCGCCTGAAGGCGATCGCGAAGGCCGCGAACGGGACGCTCAACGATGTCGTGCTCGCGCTGTGCGCGTCGAGCCTGCGCCAGTACCTCGTCGAGCAGAACGCGCTGCCGCCCGAGCCGCTGATCGCGATGGTGCCCGTTGCCGTGCGCGCGAAGGACGACGACAGCGGCGGCAATTCGGTCGGCGCGATCCTCGCGAACCTCGCGACCGACATCGAGGACCCGTACGAGCGGCTCGCCGAGATCATCGAGTCGACGCGTCACGCGAAGAAGCAGCTCGAGGGCATGTCGAAGTCGGCGATCATCCAGTACAGCGCGCTGCTGATCGCACCGTCGATGCTGCAGATGATCCCGCAGACCGCCGGGCACGTGAGGCCGACGTTCAACGTCGTCATCTCGAACGTGCCGGGACCGGATCAGTCGCTGTACTTCCGCGGCGCCCAGCTCGAGGCGAGCTACCCGATGTCGATTCCGTTGCACGGCCAGGCGCTCAACATCACGTGCATGAGCTACGCGGGTCACATGTGCTTCGGGTTCACGGGGTGCCGCGACACGTTGCCGAGCCTCCAGCACCTCGCGGTGTTCTGTGGCGAGGCGCTCGTCGACCTCGAACGCGCGGTCGCGACCAGCGCGGCGTGACCGTCCCCGCAGGACCCACATATAGGCCTTGTACCCGGCGACGGCTCGTGGGATGCACGCGCGATGGAGACGCATCAGAGTGGAAGGTCGTTGCTGGATCGGTTCATGGCGCCCCTGCAGGTCGCCAACCTGACCCGGTCGTCGGACGCAGAGTCGATCGTGCGCGAGCTGTTCGGGCTCGCCGGGATCGAGATCGGTGGGTCGGGGCAGGGCGACATCCGCGTCCACGATCAGCGATTCTACGAGCGCGTGATCCGCGACGCCTCGGTCGGCTTTGGCGAGGCGTACATGGAGGAGTGGTGGGAGACCGACGCGCTCGACGTGACGATCGACAAGGTCATGCGCGCGAACCTGAAGCAGAAGATCCAGGGCAGCTGGCGCATGAAGGCGCTGACCGCGAAGGCGGTGCTCCTGAACCTCCAGGCGAAGACGCGCTCGGGCGCGAACGTCGAGGCGCACTACGACATCGGCAACGATCTCTACACGCGCATGCTCGACGAGCGCATGGTCTACACCTGCGCGTACTGGAAGGACGCCAAGACGCTGACCGAGGCGCAGGAGGCCAAGCTCGACCTCGTGTGCCGCAAGGTCGGGCTCGAGCCCGGCATGCGCGTGCTCGACCTCGGTTGCGGCTGGGGTGGCCTCGCGAGCTGGGCTGCCGAGAAGTACGGCTGCACCGTGCTCGGCGTGACGCTCTCGAAGGACCAGGTCTCGCTCGGCAACCAGAAGTGGAAGCACCTGCCGGTCGAGCTGCGCCTGTGCGACTACCGCGACGTCCAGGGCACGTTCGACCGCGTCGTGTCGATCGGCATGATGGAGCACGTCGGTCCGAAGAATCACCGCACGATGCTCGAGACGATCGATCGCTGCCTGAAGCCCGACGGCGTCGCGCTGATCCACACGATCGCGAACAACCGCAGCCTGCGCCACGGCACGCCGTTCATCGAGAAGTACATCTTCCCGAACGCGGTCGCGCCGTCGATCGCGCAGATCGGCCGCGCGATGGAGGGCCTGTTCGTCCTCGAGGATCTCCACAACATCGGCCCGGACTACGACCCGACGCTGATGGCGTGGTGGGACAACTTCGATCGGACGTACAGCGAGATCGCGCACCGCTACGACCGCAAGTTCTACCTGATGTGGAAGTTCTACCTGCTCGCCGCGGCAGGCGCGGCGCGCTCGCGCGATGGCCAGCTCTACCAGATCGTGATGACGAAGACGGGCCGCGCGCAGCCCGACTGCCGCAAGAGCTAGTTCGAGTTGTTCGAGAGACGCTTGAGCCGCGCCTCGAGCACGCGCACCTCGGCAGAGGCGTCGCGGTGGTTCGGCTGGGTGTCGAGCACCGCGTGGAAGTGGCGCAGCGCCTCCTTGTCACGGCCGAGGATGCGCTCGACGCGCCCGAGGTAGAACCGCGCGACCTCCGGCTGCTGCGACTTGTGGAGCGCCTTCTCGAGGAGCTTTCGCGACTCGACCGCGATCGCGACCTTGTCGTCGGCGGCGCAGAACAGCGCCCATCCGAGGAGCGCGTTGTAGTCGACGTCGTTCGGGACGAGCTCGACGGCCTTCTTCAGCTCGAGCACCGCGGCCTCGGGCTTGTCGCTCGCGAGCGCACGATTCGCGCGCTCCGCGGCCTCGGCGGCGAGCTCCGGGTTCGTCTTCGTGCGACCGACGGCGACCTCCTCGCGGGACATGCTGCGCGCGAACGCGGGCGGTGCCGTCGGCATGCGGGCGACCGGCCGGCGCGGCGTCGGCGTGCGCGAGATCGCGGGCGAGCTCGGCGTGTGGGTGCGCGCCACGACGGGCGACGTGCTCGGCGTCTGGGCGCGGCCGGCGTCCGGAGATGTGCCCGCGGCCATGACGACCGGCGAGCTACTCGGGGTCTGCGTGCGCGGCACGACCGGATACGAGACCGAGCCCGGCGTCGGCGTACGCGAGACGGCCGGCAAGTTGCTCGGCGTGCGCGTGCGCGGCAGCGGTGCCGGCGTCTTCGTCTCCCAGGTCGGCGAGGTCGTGCGCGGCGGCGAGAGCACCTGCGCGGAGCCGCAGGCGACGAGCGCGTAGATCGCGGCCTGCATCGTCCGCGGGTCGATGTCGCGATGGCGGGCCTCGAGCTCCGGCATGCTGACCCCGTCGCGCAGCGCGGCGAGCAGCGGCCACTCGCCATCACAGAACCCGAACTTGTGGAGCTCCGCCGAGGCGTCGTGCTCGAGCACGAAGTAGGTGCTGCCGAGGAGGCGCAGCTCGTTCGAGAGGCGAGCGTCGGACATGTGCATGCGGATGCCGTGATAGACGACCGCGCGGACGTCGACGTCGCACGCGCGCGTCGGCAGGCAGATCTTGTCCTCGAGCACGAACTCGCCTTGCTCGGGAGCGAACGAGCGCGCGGCGCGTCGCCTGATGACCTCGACGCGCAGCTTCTCGATCTGGGCCTCGGACAGCCTCGCGACCTCGCCGATGAGGTCGACCTCGTCGGCGTGCGGGTTGGCCGCGATGCGGCGCTGAAGCTCGTTGACGTGCGACGACGAGACGAGGTGACTGGTCAGCGCGACGCGCGCGACGCTGTCGGCGGTCATCGGGGAGCGAGCCGCGACGATCGCACCGTGATCGAACGCGATCGAGTACCGCTTCTGATCGGAGAGCAGCGTGATCTGCCCGGTCGCTCCGCGGCGAGCGAGGGTTGCCAGCGTCAGTGCCCACGGTCGTTCAGAGCCCGTTCCTCGCGCGAGCTCCACACCCCCATGATCAGCGATCGTGGGGATTCATCAACGATCGAGAAGATCGTGAGAGTGCTGACGAATTCAGCTCGCCAGGCGCACAACGTCGGGCGCGGACGCCTCTCGGTTCCAGGCATCCGACATGAACTGCATCGCGTCCGCGAGTGCGGTGGGGTAGGGCTCGGAGATGTAGGTGATGCCGTGCCGCTTGCACCAGGCCGACGTGATCGCCGCGGCCCGCGGGAGGTTGGCGTGCGGGATCTTGGGGAACAGGTGGTGCTCGACCTGGTGATCGAGACCCACGAAGAAGAACGACATCACGCGCGGCATCTCGAGGTTGCGGGTCGTCTCGAGCTGGTGGATCCAGTCGTGGTTCTGCTTCGTGACGATCGGCAGCCCGATGTGAGCCGGTGCGAACACGAGCGCGAGGCACACGCCGGTCACGCCCCAGAGGCCGCCGTAGAGCGCGAGGCCGACGAGCGGGCCCCAGATGATCGACGGGATCACGATCCAGCCGACGTAGTGCGTGGTCAGGCACGCGACCTCGATCCACCAGGCGCGCTCGCGCTTGTTCTTGTAGCGAGCGACGTAGAGCAGCGAGGAGCGGCGCATGCCGATCGCCATGAGCGTCGACATCGGCCAGAACAGCCAGCGCTGGAAGTTGCGCTGGAACCAGCGCGTCTTCGTGCCGCACTTCTCGTGATCGCCGCGCGACGACGCGAACGGGAACGGCTTGATGTCCGGATCGACGCCCTCGACGTTCGGGTGACCGTGGTGGAGGCGATCGTGCTTGTTGCGCCAGTAGAGCGAACCGAGCCCCGAGAACAGCGGGAACGCGAAGTAGCAGAGCAGTGCGTTGCGGGTGGGCGACTTCGAGAAGCTGCGATGGCTGCCCTCGTGCCCGTACATCGCGATCGTCGTCGACAGCATCCCGGCGATCGGGACGAACAGGAGCGCGCCGTACCAGCCGGTGAGCGCGACACCGACGAGACAGCCGGCAACCGCGGCCGATAGCACGGAAAGCTCGACCCAGCTACGCAGCTCGCGGATCTCGAACACGCCGGCGATGCGCAGCTCGGCGCGTAGTGAACCCAGGTCTACTGCCATTGCGGGGAACCATCGCTTAGTACCCGGCCGGCGGGCGAGTGTTCTACGTCAGTTTTCGGTCAGGTCCGACCACTGAGCGCCCGATGCCGCCCCCTGCCGCTCGCGGGCCTGCGAGAGATCCCGTGGCGCACCTGCGTTAAGGTCGCCGCCATGGTGCGTCGTGACGACGACGGAAGTCCCACCGGGCAACCGGCTGGCAATCCGTCGTCACGCTGTGATGATCCAGCGGGTGCAAGTCCCGCCTCGGTAAGCGCCAGAGCGCCGAGTAGCAGACCC
>JAEWJO010000624.1 GCA_023386455.1 Pseudomonadota bacterium
CCGGAGGCTACCCAGTACTGCTGGCACGAGAGCCCTCCCGCAAGCCGTGTGCGGGAAAACCGCACGCACGGTTTCTACGGGGGTCGTACGGAAACTCCAAAAGAGGGAAAGTAGATCTACCAATGCGTAAACCGTTTCTCTCCGACGAGTGGTTCACCGAAGTCGAGCAGCTGATCGCTACGGCGGGCGACCTCCAGATTCCGGACGCGATGAAGATCGAGGTCAACGTCACGATCAACTCGCCGCAAGGTGCCGTACCGCTGTCCCTGAAGGACGGCACGTTCGTGCGCGGCCACAACCCGGCCTACACGACGTCGCTGACGCTCGCCGACGACCTCGCTCGCAAGATCTTCGTCGACGGCGACGCCGCCGCGGGAGTGCAGGCGTTCCTCGAGGGCAAGATCCAGGTCGAGGGCGACCTCGCGAAGGTCGTCGCGATGCAGACCGTCGAGCCGAGCGCGCAGCAGCTCCAGCTCACGCGCAAGATCGCAGCGATCACGGCGTAGCGGCGCTAGACTCGCCACCATGACGAAGACCAAGGCGTTCATGGTGGTGGCGGCGCTCGCCGCGGGTGGTGTCGCAACGTACCGCTGGCAGTCATCGGACGCGCCGGCGCGCCAGGCGAAGCCGGCGGCCGAGTCGGTCCTGAAGGATCGCTTCTGGGTCGACCACATGCCGCGCGATCAGCGCGACATGTTCCACGTGTTCCTCATGTTCAAGGACAGGCCGATCGGCGCGTTCCAGCATCGCTCGGGCTGGGCCGGCAACTTCGAGGGCTTTCGCTACGAGAAGAAGGGCGACGAGGTTCGCGCGCTGTTCCCGCAGAGCGGCTCGCGCGAGTCGATGAAGATCAAGGTGACCGAGTGCAAGGAAGGCGGCATGGACTACTGCCTCGACCTCGCGGGCTCGAGCCATGGTGTGAAGCGCTACTACTCGCGCGAGGACTGGGTGATCCGCAACCCGAGCGACATCGAGCACCTGCTCTCGACGCTGCCCTGACGCGCTACACTCCCACCATGACCAAGAAGGCGTTCGTGGTGGCGATGGCACTCGCCGCAGGTGGCTACGCGACGTACCGCTGGACGGCAGACGACGCGCGACCTGCGCCGACGCACGCGAGCGACTCGCTCCTGCAAGATCGGCTGTGGATCGACCACATCCCGCGCAACGACCGCGACCCGGTCGAGATCTTCGTCGCGCTGAAGCAGGACGCGATCGGCGGGTTTCACCGCGGCTCGCAATGGACGGGGCAGTACGAGATGTTCCGCTACGAGAAGACCGGCGGCGAGATCCGCGCCGTGTTCCCGCAGAGCGGCTCGCGCGAGTCGATCAAGGTCAAGGTCACCGAGTGCGACGGCGACTGGATGGACTACTGCCTCGAGCTCTCGGGCAACTCGCGTGGCGCCAGGCGCTACTACTCGCGCGAGGACTGGGTGATCGGCAGCATCCCCGATGCCAGGCAGCTCGCTGCGCTCTTGAAGTGACCTAGCAGTCCTCGACGCCGATCCACAGCGGGTAGTGCTTCGCGCGCGCCAGCTCGCGCGCCCTGTCGACCTTCTCTCGCGCGACGGCGAGCTTGTAGCGGCCGACGACGGCGCGGCCCTCGTTGTGTGTCTTCAGCATCGTTTGCTCGGCCTCGTCGGCGGGGAGCTCGAAGACCTCGGACAGGATCTGGACGACGAGCTCGCGCGTCGTGAAGTCGTCGTTGCGGAGGACGACGTGGACGTCGGTGCGATCGGGCAGGTCGGTCGACGGCTCGGCCATGCCGTGGACGAGCGCGAACCGCAGCGCGTGGACCGAGACGTTGCCGGCATCGACGAGCTTCGCCGCCTCGGAGCGGCTCGCGTACGCCCAGATGTCGACGCACGTGATCTGCCGGCCTTCGTGCTGCGCGACCGCCCACGCGGTGCCGAGCAGGCGCGCGATGTCGCTCGTGTCGACGCGCGCGAACCGCTCCTTGTTGGTGTCGAGCTCGTGCTGGATGCGATCCTCGATCGCGGGCGCGTTGCCGCCGAGCTTCTCGATGGTCGCAACGACCTGCTCGTCCTGGAGCAGGCCGTAGAGCACGTGCTCGAGGTAGAGCACGCGATGGCCGCGCTGCTCGGCCTCGTGGCGCGCGACCGAGAGTGCGACCGCCGCGTCGGGCGCGAGTGCCGCCTCGAACGAGGCCGGTGCGAGCACGCGGTCGCGACGCCGCTGCAGCCGCCACCACGTGTAGCTGGCGCCGGCGCTCGCGACGAGAAGTCCGATGACCTCGACGGCCACACTGCATTGTAGGCCAGGTCGAGGCCGTGGCTAGGCGGCGTCGTGATAGATGCGCAGATACACGTGGCCGGGGATGCGGCCATGCTCGAGCTTGATGCAGGTCGTGTCAGCGCCCGCGCGCCGCTTGAACGTGTGAACGAGCTGACTCTCGGCCTTCGTGCCGTCCGCCGCGAACGCCGCGACGGCGTCGGCGAGCGCGCGGTTCGTCGCGCCCGGGGCGACGTCACCGAAGAAGTCACGGCCGATCGCGCGCCAGCGCTGGATTCCGCTCGCCTCGGACTCGGCGCGATTCATGCGCAGCACGGTCATCCGTTCGCTGAGGCAAACCACCCCGTAGGGGAGCTTGTCGAGCGCGCTGTCGTCGAGATCGTCGAGCATGATCATTGGAGTCGCGAGGTCGAGGAGACGTTACACTGCGTCCGCATGACAGATCGACAGGTAATCGTGTTCCGTTCGCGGCTCCGCGCCGGCGTGGAGGGCACGTTCGGGCCTCACGCCGACGAGGTGTATCGCCGCGCGATCACGATGCAAGGCTTCATCGACAGCAAGGATTACGTCGGCGACGACGGCGAGCGCGTCACGATCGTGGAGTGGGATTCAGCCGAGAACCTGGCCGGATGGCGAGGCGAGACGGGTCACGTGGCCGCGCAGCAAGCCGGTCGCGATCGCTACTACAGCGAGTATCGAATCCAGGTCTGCACGGAGACCCGATCGTCGACGTTCGACGGCGCGACCCGCGCGTGGACGAAGACCGATCGCGATCCCGCGAAGCTGCGCGGCATCGCGACCGCGTGGCTCGCGTGCTTCGAGCGCCGAGACCTCGACGGTCTGCTCGCGCTCTACGCCGACGACGCGACGCACACGTCGCCAAAGATCCGCGTGCGCCATCCGGAGACCGGCGGGCTCCTGCGCGGCAAGCCGGCGATGCGCGCGTGGTGGGCCGACTCGTTCGAGCGCCTGCCGTCGATGAAGTACGTGCCGACGTCGATCACCGCCGATGGCTCGCGCGTCTACATGGAGTACGTGCGCGAGGTCGCCGGCGAGCCCGCGATGCCGGTTGCCGAAGTCCTCGACGTGACGCACGGTCTGATCGTCGCCAGCCGCGTGTTCCATGGCTGAGCGGCTCGGCGACTGGCTGGGAGCAGGGCCGTTCTCGCTCGCGATGTCGAGCGGCTTCTTCTCGTTCTTCGCGCATACCGGCATGCTCGGCTCGCTGATGAACGCGGGCCTGCGGCCGCAGCTCGTCGCGGGCTCGAGCGCGGGTGCGCTCGTCGGCGGCGCGTGGGCCGCGGGTCTCGAGGTCGACGCGCTCGCGCGGCGCCTGTCGAGCCTGCGCCGCGACGAGTTCTGGGACCCGACGCTCGGTGCGGGCCTGCTCGCCGGCAAGAAGTTCGATCGCTTGCTGCGCGACATGCTGCCGACGACCCAGATCGCGGCGTGCCGCGTGCCGGTGAAGATCAGCGCGTTCGATATCGCGCGGCGCCAGACCGAGGTGCTGCACGATGCCGACCTCGCCGATGCGATCCGCGCGTCGTGCGCGGTACCGGCGCTGTTTCATCCGGTGCGCATTCGCGGCCGCTCGTACTGGGATGGCGGCATCCTCGATCGGCCCGGCCTTGCCGGCGTGCCGGCGGGCGAGCGCTTGCTGTTCCATCACATCGCATCGAGGTCGCCTTGGCGGACGAAGCTCTCGATCCCGTCGCGGCCCGGCATGGTGACGCTCGTCGTCGAGGATCTGCCGCGCTCGGGACCATTCAAGCTCGATGCCGGCCGCCGCGCGCTCGTGCTCGCGCGCGAGGCGACGAATCGCGCGCTCGAGACGCCGATCGAGAACGGCGTCGTCCGCGTCGTCGCGCGCAGCGGCTGAGGCCGATCAGATGATTTCGCGCGCGCGGAGGATCTCCTCGATATCACCGCGCCGCTGCTCGAGCTCCTCGGGATCCTTGACCGGCTGGAAGCGGCCGTCGGGGCCCGAGCGCGGAACCTCGAGGAAGAAGCTCGGGACGAACGCGGTCAGCTGACCGACGAGTCGCTCGAACTGGATCACCCTGGCGTCGCCGACCTTCTTCTCGACGCGGAAGAACGTCAGCTCGAAGTCGCGGTCGATCGCGTCGGCATCGAACACGAACGTGTTCGTGTTGAACAGCGGGATCGAGTCCTGGTCGAAGCTCGGCGGGAACCGGAACGCCTCGACGATCTGCGGGACCCCGTCGACGCGCGCGGGCGCGCCACCCTTGTCGCCCTTCTCCTTGCGCACGACCTCGGCGGTGATCTTCGCGCCGCGCGCGATGTGGGCGCCGATGATCGCGGGATCGAGCGTCGCGCCGAGGTTGTCGACGTTCGACATGTAGAGGTACTTGCCACCGCGCGCGCGGAACTTCTCGAGCACGCCCGAGGCGCGCAGCGCGAACGTCAGGTCGCCGTGGCCGGTCGCGTAGGGCGACAGCGAGCCGTCGTCCTCGTGAAACAGCTCGCCGGCGGGAGTCAGCCGCAGCGACACGAGCTGCGGGAACACCTCGGCCGCGAGCTTCTCGTCGACGAGCTGCTGCGCGATCCGGTCGTGGGTCGCGAAGCTCGTCATCACGTAGCGCGGAACGCTCGCCGGGATGTCGGCGAGCTTGAGATCGAGGAAGCTGCGCCCCTTCGTCACCGGGACGATCGCCTTCACGACGCCGCCGAAGCGCGTCGCCATGCCGCCGGCCAGGATCACGACGCCGACGTGGCCCGCATCGATCGCCTGCTGGCCTCGCTCGGCGAGCACGCGATGGTCGTCGGTGCCGCGCGGCGGGAGCGCACTCGTGTCGTCGGCGGTCGGCGGCGTGATCGTGCCGGTCAGGTACGTCTGCGCGGTGTCGCCGGCGCGCGCGGCGAAGCGCGCGAGCTGGGCGTCGTCGAAGCCGAAGCGAGATAGCTCGCGACGGGTCGCGTCGTCGATCGAGTTCGAGGCCATCGCGGGCATTCTAGCGGTCGGCGCGCGCCGCGCCACGCGTCCTCAGCGGATCTGGAATGGCTGATCGAACGTCGAGCGCGTGGGCACACCCCGCTCGTCGAGCGCGGGCGCGTAGCGAAACTGCCAGATCGCGCTCGCCGCCCGCTCCGCGCGTGCACCGGGGCGCGTCTTCACCATGCGCGCACCGACGACGTCGCCGTCCTCGTCGACGGT
>JAEWJO010000631.1 GCA_023386455.1 Pseudomonadota bacterium
CCTCAGAACAGTCGCCTCAGAACAGTCGACCTCAGAACAGTCGACCTCAGAACAGTCGACCTCAGAACAGTCGACCTCAGAACAGTCGCCTCAGAACGCGAAGACCATCGGCGTGCGGAACGTCAGACCCGCGGTGGCGTGGAAGTCGCCCATGTTCGCCGCGGTGTCGCGCAGGCCGGCCTCGACGTAGACGCCGATCGCGTACGTGCCGAGGAAGACGCCGCGCGGCTCGACGCCGACGCCGCTGACGTAGAGCTCGGCGGAGAGCCGGCCCGATGCGCCGAAGCCGGCGTGGTCGTTGCCGAACGCGGTGCTGCCGAGGTACTCGCCGCGACCCGACGCCCAGGTGCGCCACCAGTTGCCGCGCGACAGCGTGTGACCGAGCTCGAGGTACGGACCGCCGTACGCGACGGTGTTGTTGTCGTTCATCACGGTGTCGTCTTCCTTCGCGCCGAGGATCGCGCCGAACACGCCGAGGCCGACGTCGGTGTCGGTCGGGCGCGGCGACAGCGATGCCCAGTGGATGCCGATCGACGCCGCCATGCCGGGCGCGAAGCCGCGCATCGTGTCGGCGCCGGTCGCACCGATGTCGATCTTCAGCGGCATCATGATGCGCGGGCCGGGACGACGGCGGTAGCGGACGGTCGTGCTGGCCGACGGGGTGTCGGTACGGTGGTCGCGCACCTCGGGGCTCGCGAGAGCAGACGAGGCATCGAGGAGAGACGCAGCGGTGGCGGCGAGAGCGAGGTAATGGAGGCGAGCAGGCATGGCGAGCGGATGTCCACGCGTCGTGCCAGCGGTCGGCGAACGAGGGAATCGCGACTTCGCCGCGATCGTCGTGAACGCCCGTTGACGAGCGTGAACGGCGCAGTTTCACTGCGATAAGCGAGGCGGCGTCACGCGCGATGACCATCACGGAGAATGGAATCCGTCGATCGCGTGGATTCGGCGATACTCGGCGCATGGGTGGGGTGCGGCCGATCGGACCGCTCGGGATTCTCGCGCTGGTCGCCGGCGCATGCGGGCGCCTCGGGTTCGATCCACTCAATGGCGACGGCGGCGCGACACCCGGCGACACGACGCGCGACACCGCAGGTGACACCTCGACGGCCGCGTGCGTCGCGATCGGCCACGACGAGGACAGCGACGGGATCGACGACGCCTGCGACGGCTGCCCGCACGTCGCAGACCCGGCGCAGCCCGATGCCGACGGTGATGGCGTCGGCGACGCGTGCGATCCGTCGAACGAGACGAGCGAGCGCATCGTCTACTTCGATCCGATGACGTCGCGATCGCCGGCGTGGATCGAGACGAGCGGCTTCACGACGATCACGCCGATGGGCGACAGCCTGCTGTTCGACGGCACGACGGCCGCCGGCCCCGGAGCGGACTGGCAGCTCGCGATGTCGCCGGACAACACGATGTTCGAGCTCGGCGGCGCGGTGCTCGCCGGCGCGACGAGCGGCAACCGCCAGCTCATCATCCACGCGACGCAGGGCGACGCCGAGTACTACTGCGAGCTGTTCGACGGCACGAACTTCTTCTTCGGTCTGACGCATTCGACCGACGGCACGAGCTTCATCGACGACGGCAACACGATCCTGACCGGCGCGTTCGAGAACCGCGCGCTGCGCGTGGCGATGCGGCGAACGCCGGGGAACACCGTCGCGTGCACGACCGACTGGCCCGGCACCACCCGGCTACAGAACACGGTGCCCGCGTCGATCGTCGCGAACCAGGTCGGCTTCTACGTGCTGCGCGTGCAGCTCCGGCTCGACTACTTCATCGCGATCCAGACCCAGTGATCTCCGGTGGTTCCGCGTGCGGTGCCGCGCCGCGTCGGATCTATCTTGACAGCTGTTACTGTCACAGTCAGTATTGACTCAATGAAGAGCGCTACATCGATCTGGTCGCGGATCGCCGACGTCGCCGGCCTCGTCGCGACGCCGCTCGTGCCCTCCCACTACCTCGCGCTCGTCAGCCCGCTCGCGGGCCAGACGCTGAAGGCCCGCATCGAGGACTGCATCGACGAGACCGCCGACGCGAGGACGCTCGTCCTCCGCCCCGGCCGCGGCTGGCGCCCGCATCGCGCGGGTCAATACGTCCGCGTCGGCGTCGAGCTCGACGGCCGGATCGTGACGCGGATGTACTCGATCTCGTCGGCGCCCGATCGCCGCGACGGCTGCATCACGATCACGGTCAAGGCGCAGGGCAAGGTGTCGCGCGCGCTGGTCCGCGACATCGCGCCCGGCGCGTACGTCTACCTCGGCGTGCCCGAGGGCGACTTCGTCTACGCCGCGCAGCGCGCGCTGTTCGTCACCGCGGGCAGCGGCATCACGCCGGTGATGAGCATGCTGCGGACGCTCGCCGCGCGCGGCGAGATGCCCGACATCGTCCACGTTCACTACGCGCACACGCCCGACGACGTGATCTTCGGCAGCGAGCTGCGGATGCTCGCGGCGCGGTTCCCGAGCTATCGGCTCGTCGAGCAGCACACGCGCTTGCCCGGTGCGCTCGCGCACGCGAACGCGCCCCGGTTCTCGACCGACCGCCTGACCGCGCTCGTCCCCGACTGGCGGACGCGCGAGACGTGGTCGTGCGGACCCGCGGCGCTGCTCGACGCGATCGACGCGACCTACGGCGCGATCGGCCGGCGCGACGCGCTCCACGTCGAGCGGTTCACCGTGCCGCTCGCCGCGCCCGCGACCGCGACCGGCGGCCTCGTGCGGTTCGGCAAGAGCCGCGTCGACGCGATCTCCGACGGCAAGACGCCACTGATCCAGCTCGCAGAGGCCGCCGGTGTCGCCGCGCCGAACGGCTGCCGGATGGGCATCTGCCCCACCTGCGACGCGACGCTCACCCATGGCTGCGTGCGCGACCTGCGCACCGGCGAACGAATCGAAGAGCCCGGCACGCGGATCCAGATCTGCGTGTGCGCGGCCGCCGGCGACGTCGACGTCGCCCTCTGACCGAAAGGACCCACCATGAGTCACTCACTTCCCGTCGCCCTGAGCGACGCCGACATCGAGGAGCTCGGCCGCGAGCTCGATGGCATCCAGCGCGACGTCAAGGCGAGCCTCGGCGAGCGCGACCGCCGCTACATCAAGCGGACGATCAAGATCCAGCGCACCATGGCGCTCGGCGGCCGCGTGCTCATCTACGCGAGCCTGCCGCTCATGCCAGCGTTCCCGCTGTTCCTCGGCGTGATCGGCCTCGGCACCGCGTCGCTCGGGATCTCGAAGATCCTCGAGAATATGGAGATCGGCCACAACGTCATCCACGGCCAGTGGGACTGGATGGCCGATCCGGAGATCCACTCCTCGACGTGGGAGTGGGACAACGTCTGCCCCGCCGATCAGTGGAAGCACTCGCACAACGTCGTCCACCACACGTGGACGAACGTGATGGGCCGCGACCGCGATGTCGGCTACGAGATCCTGCGCATCACCGAGAAGCAGCCGTGGAAGCCGGCGCATCTCGTGCAGCCGATCTACAACACGCTGCTCGCGTTCCTGTTCCAGTGGGGCGTCGCGATGCACGACATCGACCTCGGCGCGATCAAGCGCGGCGAGACGACGCTCCGGGCGGAGCGCAGGAAGCTCGCCGGCATCGGCAAGAAGGCCGCGCGCCAGGTCGCGAAGGACTACATCCTGTGGCCGCTGCTCGCCGGTCCGTTCTTCCTGCCGGTGCTGCTCGCGAACCTCGTCGCGAACGGCATGCGGAACCTCTGGTCGTACGCGATCATCTTCTGCGGTCACTTCCCCGACGGCGCGCAGGTGTTCACCGAGGCGCAGATCGAGGGCGAGACGCGCGGCGGCTGGTACCTGCGCCAGATCCTCGGCTCGTGCAACATCGAGGGCGGCCGCCTGTTCCACATCATGAGCGGCAACCTCAGCCACCAGATCGAGCACCACCTGTTCCCCGACATGCCGAGCAACCACTACCCGAAGGTCGCTCCGAAGGTCGAGGCTCTATGCGCGCGGCTGGGTATCCCGTACAACAAGGGCTCGTTCGCGCGGCAGCTCGGGACGACGATGCGGACCATCTTCCGCCTCGCGCTTCCCACCCGGACCAAGCCCCGGGAGGCACTCGCCGCATGACGACGCTGGCCCTCCCGATGCCGACCACTGCGACCGACGACGAGACGCCCGCCGACGCGGCCGAGCACACGCTCACGATCGACGAGCTCGCCGCCGCCTCGCGTGTCCCGAGCCGGACGATCCGGTTCTACCAGTCGCGCGGCGCGCTGATGAATCCCGAGATCCGGGGTCGCGTCGCGTACTACGGCAAGCATCACGTCGAGCGCCTGAAGCTCATCGCCCAGCTCCAGGACCGCGGCCTTCGCATCGACGCGATCGGCGATCTGATGAAGCGCATCGACAAGGGCGAGGTCGATCTCGCCGAGTGGCTCGGCGTCGAGGAGCAGGTCCAGGTCCCGTGGGCGACCGACCAGGCGCGGACGGTCAGCGAGGCCGAGCTCTACACGATCGCCGGCAACCGCCGCCCCGGCCTGCTCGCCGACCTCCAGCGCGCGAACGTCGTCGAGCGCAAGGGCGACGTCTACTTCATCGGTAGCCCGGCGCTGCTCGGCTTCGCGATGCGGCTCGAGAGTGTCGGCATCGATCTCGAGACCGCGGCGGCCGCATCGGCGATCCTGCGCAAGCACCTCGGTCGCGCCGTTTCCGAGCTCGTCGACCTGTTCCTCGATCGCGTCAAGGAAGGTCACGTCAGCATCGCCGAGTCCGGCAAGCTGTTCGAGACGTTCCGCACCGTCGGTGTCGACTCCGTGCGCGTGCTGTTCGCGCGCGAGATGGAAGGCGCGCTGCGCAAGCTCCTCGCGTCCGGCAAGCTCGCGTCGCTGTCGGCGCGCGCGAAGAAGAAGAAGCGTTAGCTCTCGACAGCTCGGTCTCTCCCCTGTCGGCGTCGCACGAGATCGATCGGCTCGACATCAGTCAGGCGGATCGATCGCCGCGTCGTGCCGGCGCCTGCGCAGGAGCAAGACGAAGCCGGCAAGCCCGACGACGGCGAGCGCGCCGCGATCGCGGCCCGGTGCGACGTCACACCCACCGCCGGCGTCGATCGCGAAGCAGCCCTCGGTTCCATCGGCGGCCGCGCGACACTCGGTGTTGATCGGGCACGCGAACCCAGGCAGATCGCTGAAGCAGCGATCGGTACAGACCGTCTGCTCCTCGCCGGCCGCGGCGAGGCAGAGCTCGGAGGCGCAGTCGGCATTCGACCCACACGCGTGACGATCGGCGCCCGGGCTCGGCCACGGATGACGGCACAGGGCCTCGCCGTTCTCGACGCTGCACGCGAGGCCGGACGGGCACGCGCCGTCGATGCAGGCGGGCGAGCAGAACGACCGGCGCGGCTCGTCGATCGCGGCAACGCAGCCGCCGGTCGCGCAGTTCGCGTCGTACCAGCAGCGATCGCCGGGAGCCGCGCCACCGGCGGTGGTCTTCGCGACGACGTCGGCGACGAACGCGGCGTGGACGTCGACGCGCGTGTGGCGCGCGAACTGCGTGCACGCGACGTCGCCCGTCGAGGCGACGCCGATGATGCGGAGGATGCCGCCGTCGTCGATCAGTGCAGGCC
>JAEWJO010000710.1 GCA_023386455.1 Pseudomonadota bacterium
CACCACGACCGCGCACACCGCGAGCAGCACGACGGCGGCGCCCATGTACATCTCGAACAGGCCGGCTCCGCGGCAGAACACGCCGCGCGCCTCCGCCGGCAGCGGCAACGACAGCGCGAGCGCGAACGCGCGGCCCGGTGGTGCGAAGCGATCGCGCGACCCGAGCGCGACGAGCTCGCCGGCCGGCAGGATCGTGACGCCGGCGACCAGCGCGGCGACGGCGATCGCGCAGCCCGCACAGGTCGCGAGCCGCACCCACTCCGTCCGCGTCCGACTCGGCAGCCACTGAACGAGCCGCCACAGCGCGTACGGCACGACGAGCAGCGCGCTGTAGAACAGACCCGGTGGCGAGCCCGCGGTCATGCACAGGAGCAGCGCACCGCCGACGCCGACGCCGCGCCGCCAGCTCGGTCGTGCGAGCGCGTAGTCGACGGCGAGCCAGACGAGCGGCACCCAGACGATCGGCCACAGGATGTTCGACGCCTTGTGCGTCAGGAGCGGCGCGCAGGCGACGAGGCCGAGCCCGCCGACCATCGCGGCGCGCACCGACAGCCCGCGCGAGCGCAGGAACAGGTGCATCATCGCGGCGGCCGCGACGTGGTGAGCGAGCACCTTCACCTGGACGAGCCACCACGACGTCCCGAAGATCGCGCCCCACGTCGCGAACGGCCAGTTGAACGGGTAATACCGGTCGAACACCGGGTCGCAGAAGATCGGGTACCCGCCCTTGTCGTACGGGTTCCACAGCGAGAACCGGCGCTCGGCGATCTCGCGCGAGAAGAAGTCGAGGTCGGGACCGTGCGTGTCGATCGTGTCCCAGCCGAGCCCGGTCGCGATGCCGTGCTGGTGCCACAGATCGCGATAGATCCAGATCACCGCGAGCGTGTAGAGCACGGGCACCCACCACCACTCGCCGCGGCGAGCGAGGTGACCTCGCACGCGAGTGAGTAGGTCCATCCCCGGACTCTAGCGACGACGGCGGCGGAGCGCGAGCAGTGCGAGCGCGATCGGCCAGGCCCGCGCCGTGCCACCGCCGGTCGAGCACGCGTAGTACGTCTCGCGGTCCTTGTCGCCATCGCCCACCCCACCGTAGCCATCGCCGTCGAGGTCGGCCGACGTGGTGCCCTGCGAGTGCTCGACGACGAGCTGTGCGGTCTTGGTGCCGACGGAGTGCGGCGTCATGACGATCAGGAACGTCATCGACTCCGCCGGCGCCAGCTCGCGCTCCGGGCTCGCCGGGCTCGCGATCGTGAAGTCGGCCGCGTCGACCCCGGCGATGCTCGCGCCCGTGACGCTCAGCATCCCGGTGCCGCAGTTCGAGATCGTGACCTCGCGGCCGGTCGTCGTCATGTTGATCATCCCCGGGCCGAAGTGGACCTTGTCGGGGGTCGGGCTGATGCCGGCCGCGAGCACGGTCGCGGTGATCGGCACCTCGTGCGTCGGCGCGCCGGGCACGTTGCTGTTGATGACGAACTTGTCGTCGATCGTGGCCGCCGTCAGCGGCATCAGCGTCACGCGCGCGGTCAGCTCCGTACCGTGGTTGCCCTTGAGCCCGCCCGACTGGTTCGGCACGCTCAGCGACGGTGCGCTCGGCGGGCTCAGCGAGCTCACATCGACGTCGCCGCTGGCGTTCGCGAAGATCGCGACGTCGCGCATCAGCGGCGCGCCGGGGCAGACCGGACCGAACTCGACGCTCGCGGGGTTCGTGCCGATCGAGCCGATCTGCGCCTCGCCGCTGATTCCGACGTTCTGATCGCTTCCGTTGCCGGCGAACACGAGCGAGCCGAGCGGACCGGATGCATGCGCCGTGTCCGCGGCGTAGCGCAGCGCGACCTGTGTGCTACCGCCGGGGCTCAGCGTCGTGCCGTTCGGTGGCGTGCCGACGAACGACACCTCCGCCGACGTCCCGGTCGTGAACCGGAAGTTCGTCAGCATCACCGGCGGGCTCGCCGAGCCGTTCGAGATCGTCACGACCTTGTCCGGCGGCGCAGCGCCGACGAGCGTGCTGTCGAACCGGACCACGCTCGGCTGGACCGTGAGCGTTGTCACGATGCCGCGACAGCTCAGGTTCACGGCGCCCGTCGGGCCCTGCACGGTCGTGAACGACAGCGTCCCGGCGGCATCGCCGACGAGCGTCGGCTGACAGGCGACCCTGTACGTCTCCTGCGAGCCGGCGTTCAGCGTGTGCGATCCCAGCGACGCGCCCGTCTCGGTGTACTGACCGCTGATCGTGCCCTGGATCGTGAACGCCATCGAGCCGGTGTTCTTCACGACCACGGGCTGCTCGGTGCTCGTCGTGCCGACCGCGACATCCTGGAACTCGAGGCTCATCGGGGCTACTTCCATCTTGAACGGCGGGGTCGCACCGCTGCCCGTCAGCATGACGAGCTTCGAGGCCAGGTTGCTCCCCGAGCCGGTTCCCGTCGGCCGGTAGTCGATGCGCACGTTGCAGGACTGGGCGCCCGGTGCCGACGGCGCGAACCTCGTCGTGAACTGGAACGTGCGCGGGATGCAGTTCGAGCCGGAGCCACTCGCCGACATCGTGTTGCAGTCGAAGTAGATCCGCGCCGGCAGCGACCCCACGGGCTGCACCGAGAAGTCGGGGCAGCTCGTCGCCATGTCGATGAACGTGACGGTGTCGTCGTCGCTTCCGCTCTGCGGGCTGATCGTGATCGCCGAGCTCGTGGACGACATGCCGACCGGCAGCGTCCCGAAGTTGTACATCGTGACGTCGAGGACGACGACCTCCTCGGTCGAAGAGCCCAGGTTGGGATAGGCCGCGATGCAGGCCGCGATTCCAACAACCCCCACCGCCAGGGAGCGACGAACGATGCGCACGTCGAGATCGTACATCAGCCGCAGCGGGCGTGCGGCTGCACTCGGAGTGCGATCAGGTGCACATGTCGTCCCTCGTCGAGGCGTGCGGATGTCATCGCACACCCACACGAATCGGCCGCCACCCGATTGCCATCGCGATATGATTTCGCGCGAGTGGGAGGCAATGCCGTCGACCCGGCCAGGACGGAGGCGACTCGCCTCGGTTCGTACGAGATCGTCCGCAAGCTCGCGCGCGGCGGTATGGCCGAGCTCTTCCTCGCGCGCACCGTCGGACCCGAGGGCTTCGAGAAGCTCGTCGTCCTGAAGAAGATCCTGCCGAAGCACGCCGGCAATCCGAAGTTCGTGCGGCTATTCCTCGACGAGGCCAAGCTCGTCGCCACGCTCGATCATCCCGGCATCGCCCACGTCTACGACATGGGCAAGGTCGACGAGGACTACTTCTTCACGATGGAGTACGTGCACGGCCAGGACGTGCGGACGACGCTGCGCCGGATCTCCCGCATGGATCGCAAGCTCCCGATCGACCACGCGGTGCAGATCGCCCGCGATGTCGCGGCGGCGCTGCACTACGCGCACGAGCGGCGGCGTCCCGACAACACGCTGCTCGACGTCGTGCATCGGGACGTCTCGCCGTCGAACATCCTGATCTCGTACGACGGCGCGGTGAAGCTCGTCGACTTCGGCGTCGCGAAGGCGGCGACGAGCACGGTGAAGACGCGCACCGGCGCGCTCAAGGGAAAGATCTCGTATATGTCGCCCGAGCAGGCGAAGGGCTCGCCGATCGATCGGCGCAGCGACATCTTCTCGCTCGGCATCGTCCTCTGGGAGATGGTGACGACCTCGCGCCTGTTCAGGAGCGAGAACGACCTCGCGACGATCCAGATGATCATCAACTCGAAGGCGCAGCCGCCCTCGCAGGTGAACCCCGACGTCTCGCCGGAGCTCGACCGGATCGTGCTGAAGGCGCTCGCGAACAACCTCGACGATCGCTACCAGACCGCGGAGGAGCTCCAGCTCGAGCTCGAGGAGCTCGCGCGCGAGCAGAAGCTGAAGCAATCGCCCGTCGCGCTGCGCGGGTTCATGCACGACCTGTTCAGCGCCGAGATCGAGGCGTGGCACGAGGCGCAAGCGTCGGGTCACACGCTGATGGATCACGTGCTCGCCGCGACCGAGATGACGACGCCGGTCAGCGAGAGCGAGCTCGAGTACCTCGTCGACGACGAGGACTCCGACCTCGACGAGCTGGACTCCGAGGAGGCGACCGCCGCGTCGGCGGGATTCACGACCGAGCAGATCGCGATGGCGCAGCAGCCGTCGGGCGAGATCCAGTGGCCGGCGGTGCCCCCATTGACGCCGGCCCCCGTGCAGGCATCGATCGTCGTGATGGATCAGACGGCGGCGCCGTTCCCGATCGCGCCGCCCGAGTGGCGACCCGGTGCGGAGCCGATCACCACGAGCCGCGCCGGGAACGAGCTGCGCACGAAGCGACTCCTGATCGGCGCATCCGTGACGTTCGCGATCGTCGTCATCGTCGTCGCCGCGATCGCCGGCGGCTCCAGGCGCACGGCCGCGAGCGTCGCGCCGGCCGAGCCCGAGACGCGCATCGAGATGAAGACCACGACGCCTGCCCCACCGACGGCAGAGGCCGGCTCGGGGTCGGCGCTCAGACCGTGAAGATCGCGGCGCCCCACGTGAAGCCGGAGCCGAACACGCTCGCCAGCACGCGGTCGCCACGCTTCACCTTGCCCTGCTGGCGCCAGTGGTCGATCGTCAGCGGCACCGTCGCCGCGGTCGTGTTGCCGTAGAACTCGATCGTGTTCAGCACCTTCTCGGGCGGAATCTTCGCGACCTCGACGACCTTCTCGTTGATGCGAAGGTTCGCCTGGTGCGGCACGAACCACTGGATGTCGTCCCACGACAGGCCGGTCTTCGCGAGCGCGGCCTGCGTCGACATCACCATGCCGCGCACCGCGTTCAGGAACACGCGCTTGCCGTCCATCTTCGGATACATGAGCTGGTTCTGCTCGCGATCCTTCGGGTCGTACGACAGGTACGGCAGCTTCTGGATCTCGAAGATCTTCAGGTAGAGGTCCATCGCGCCGGTGCCGTCGGCGTGCGCGGACGTGTAGACGATGCCGGTCTTCGGATCGTCGGACTCCTGCGGGCCGAGCACCATCGCGCCGGCGCCGTCGCCGAACAGCACCATGACGTCGCGGCCGCGCGTCGAGAAATCGAGCGAGTGGCTGTGCAGCTCCGCGCCGATCAGCAGGATGCGCTTGTACATGCCGGTGCGCACGAACGCGTCGGCCATCTGCATGCCGTACACGAAGGCCGAGCACTGCTGGCGGATGTCGAAGCACGCGCAGGCGGTGCGATCGATGCCGAGCTTCTTCTGGACGAGCACCGCGGTGCCGGGGAAGTGGAAGTCGGGAGAGAGCGTGCCGAGGATGATGCAGTCGATATCACTCGGCTGGATGCCGGCGTCGGCGATCGCCTTCTTCGCGGCCTCGGTCGCGAGGTCGCTCGTCGCGACGCTTCCGTCGTTCGGCACGTAGCGGCGCGCCTTGATCCCGGTGCGCTGCTGGATCCACGCGTCGTTCGTCTCCGTCTGGACCGTCTCCTGGCGGACGTGCTGGTCGTCGAGGTACGTGATCTCGTCGTTCGTGACGACGCGGTCCGGGACGTGACTGCCGAGCCCCAGGATCTTCGTGCGGATCATAGAAGCGGACATAGCACACAGTCGTGCAATAGTTCCGTCACGCGGCTGCTCGTCGACGCGCTATGATCGAGACGATGACGATGCAGGCCGGAATGCTGACGTGTCCGCACTGCGGCGCCGGCGCGAAGTCGGCGGATCATCACTGCTCGCACTGCAACACCGAGCTGATGATGAAGGCGTGCCCGCGCTGCCTCGCGCGGTCGTTCTCGGGCCACAAGCACTGCCCTGGCTGCGGCGCCGAGCTCGACCTCGTCGCGCGCACGCAGGGCAAGGATCTGCCCTGCCCTCGCTGCACGACGCCCCTGCATGCGCGCGTCGTCGGCGACATCGTGATCGACGAGTGCGCCAGCTGCATGGGCCTGTTCCTCGATCACGTCGCGATCCAGCGCGTGCTCGCCGATCGCCAGCAGGCGCGCGCCGATGCCCTGCTCGGCGCGTTGCCAAGCCAGGTCGGCGCCCAGCTCGTGAAGCCCGGCCAGAAGATGTACGTGAAGTGCCCGGTCTGCGGCACGCTGATGAACCGCAAGCTGTTCGCGGTCGGTGCCGGCGTCATCCTCGACGTCTGCAAGGGCCACGGCACGTTCTTCGATACGGGCGAGCTCCCGCGCGTCATCGAGTTCGTCATGCAGGGCGGCCTCGAGAAGGCCGAGAAGAAGGAGATCGAGCGCAAGCGCGCGCAGCTCGCGGCCGAGCGTGCGAGCGTGACCGCGGCGATGGCGCCGATGATGAGCCACATCCGGACCGACGACCGGGGATCCGCGCTCGTCGACATCCTGGCCGCCCTGTTCAGCTGATTACTCCCGGCTATCACAGACATCAGCTTCTGAGAGCTTTCCCGATGACCGGGCCGTGACTATGGTCTGGGCATGTACAAGACGCCAAGCCAGCTCCCCGAAGCCGCCCGCACCTCGCTGGTCCAGACCCTGAACGACCGGCTCGCCGACGGGCTCGACCTCCACTCCGCCATCAAGGTGGCCCACTGGAACGTCCGCGGTCCCCAGTTCCCGGCGCTCCACCCGCTGTTCGAGCAGTTCGCGAACCAGCTCGCGGTCCACAACGACGCGATCGCCGAGCGCGCGGTCACGCTCGGCGGCCTCGCGCGCGGCACGACTCGCCACGTCGCGAAGACCTCGAAGATCGCGGACTATCCGAACGACGTCACGCGCGACCTCGAGCACGTGAAGCTGCTCGCGGAGCGCATCGACGCGTACCTCGCGGGCGTTCGCGAGTCGCGCGCGGTCGGCGAGAAGCTCGGTGATACCGACACCGTCGATCTGCTGACGGCAGTCGTCACCGAGTTCGAGAAGAACGCGTGGTTCTTGCGCGCGACGCTATCGTAGTGCCCAGCCGCTGACGGCAGGCGGCACGGTCAGATCGATCTCGTAGTAGCCACCGCCGGGCGCCAGCCAGGGCGTGTGGGTGCCGGGCACCAGATCCTTCCACTCGTTGGCAGTGACGCCGTGCACGACGTGCAGTGCCATGCGCGCATGCGTCGGGCACGTGCCGAGCGCGGTCCACGGCACGCTCACCGAGATGGTGTGCTGATCGGACGACACGAACGTGCTCGCGTCGAGGCCGAGCGTCTGGACGGCGTAGGCGTCGCCGGGGACGAACACGCCGTTGTACGCACCGGAGAGGCGCCGGACCGCGACGAGGTGCGTCGGCGAGAACGGGAGCGCCGGCGTCAGTCCGCCGTACTCCTTGCCGCTCGCGGGCGCGGCGGCCGGGAGGGACGTGCCGGTCTCGAGGTAGATGTGCAGCGGCTCGTACGGCTGGTCGAACGCGCTCGAGGTCACGGTGACGTAGAGGTTCGAGCGATCCCACGCGATGGCCGCCTGGTCGGCGCCGAGCGTCGCGCCCGGCGTCAGGAGCTGCGCGGCAGGGTACTGGGCGAGGTCGTCGGTGCCATCGAGTGCCGGCGTCAGGCCCGCGGCGATCGCACAACCTTCGGCGGCATCGGGGGAGATCACCGGGGCGGCATCGACGTCCGGCTGGGCCGCGTCGGCCGGTCCGAGGTCGGCCGGGGCGCCGTGCCCCGAAGCGCACGCCGCGGCCAGGCACGTTGCGAACGGCAACGCCGCCCGCGACGAAGTGCGCGCCGGACGCGGCGCAGATTCGCTGAGTTGTGCCGCGAGCATCGAACGCACGCGGCGGGGAGAGCAGCGGCCGTGCCACGATCGAGAGCACGCGCTGCGCGACACGCCGAGCGGTGCGAGACTCGCAGGACAGGTTCGGCGTTGATGCCCATACCGCAGGCGTAGGTCCGTTCGCTCGCTTCACGCGCGAGCATCGACTCGCGCTGGGTTCTCCCCACGTGGGTATGAGAGCCTGCGTGATCCGACGACGGCGCGGTGCGCTGTGGCTCGCACTCGGCGTTCAGCCTTCGAGCACCCGGTCGTCGGCCCGCCCGCGCGCCGCTCCCGCCAACCGAAGTCGGTGCCGCCGACGTAGGTCCGTTCGCTCTCCCTCACGGCGAGCATCGACTCGTGCTGGTTCAACCCACGTGGGTATGAGACCCCGTGCGAGTGCGCGGTGGCTCGCAGAGGCATGCGCTCAACTCCGCGATGTCTTCCACGACAGGCTCCGCGTTTGTGCCCTTCGAGCTGGATACCTCGCCTCCGGTCGTCGGCCCGCCCGCGCGCCGCTTTGCGCGTCGCTCGCGCCGAGCGCCACGAGGTCGGCGCTGTTAGGAACCACCGC
>JAEWJO010000747.1 GCA_023386455.1 Pseudomonadota bacterium
CGCTGACGAAGCAGGAGATCATGACGCTGTACGTGAACCAGATCTACTTCGGTCACGGTCGCTACGGCGTGCAGGAGGCGGCGCGGTTCTACTTCGGCAAGGACATCACCCAGGTCAACATCGGCGAGGCCGCGATGCTCGGCGGCCTCGTCCAGTCGCCGGAGAATATCTCCCCGCGCAAGCACCCGCAGCGCGCGAAGGAGCGCCAGACGTACGTCCTGAACCAGCTCGCGAGGATCGGCAAGATCACGCCGGTCGACGCGCAGAAGTGGATCAACGAGCCGATCAAGGTCGTGAAGGAGCCGTTCCCCGAGCTCGGCTCGGCACCCGAGTGGGTCGACCTCGTTCGCAGGGAGCTCGTCGCGACGAAGGGCGAGCAGGCGATGGAGACCGGCGGTACCGTGCGCACGACACTCGACCCGGGACTGCAGGGGAGCGCGCAGAAGGCGCTGCAGGCCGGCCTGCGGGCGTTCGACGTGCGCCACAAGATCGGTCGCACGAAGCGCCACGTCGACAAGATCGAGGACGAGATCGCCAAGCTGGCGAAGCGGCTGCCGTCGACCGGACCGAAGGCGAAGGAGACGTACGACGCCGTCGTCACCGCCGTGCACGACGACGACAAGGAGCTCGTCGTGAACCTCGGCAACTGGGAGGCCGCGATCGCGCTCGGCACCGAGGAGGACGCGCGATTCAACCCGCCGAACGACGATGGCTCGATCAAGAAGCCGAGCGAGCGGTTCAAGCCGGGCGATGTCGTCGAGGTCCGCGTCCCGCCGGCGCCGCCGAGGGTCGTCGACGACGAAGGCGAGGAGAAGACCGTCGCCGAGGCGAAGGTCAAGCACGCCAAGCGCCGTGTCGCGTTCGGTGCGGGGCCCGAGGGCGCGGTCGTGATCATCGACGTGAAGACGCGCAAGGTGCGCGCGCTCGTCGGCGGCTACGCGTCGAAGGTCGCCGGGTTCAACCGCGCGACGATGGCGAAGCGCCAGCCGGGCTCGAGCTTCAAGTCGTTCGTCTACACCGCGGCGATCGACAGCGGCCGGTTCACGCCGGCGACGACGGTCAACGACGCGCCCGAGGTGTTCGACCTGTGGAAGCCGAAGAACTACGAGTCGGGCAAGTTCGCCGGGCCGGTGCGCCTGCGCGACGCGATGAAGAAGTCGATCAACACCGTCGCGATCCGCGTCACCTACGACCTCAAGCCCGAGACGATCGCGGCGATGGCGCACAAGATGGGCATCGTCAGCGAGCTGCCGAAGGAGATGTCGCTCGCGCTCGGGTCCGGTGAGGTGACGCCGCTCGAGATGACGAACGCGGTCGCGACGCTCGCCGCGGGCGGTATCGCGATGGCTCCGCGCTTCATCGAGGCGATCGACGGCAAGCCGACGCCGGCGACGCAAGGCAACCAGGTGCTGCGGCCCGAGGTCGCGTACGTCGTCACGAACATGATGGAGTCGGTCGTCAAGGAAGGCACCGCGTACAAGGCGGCGGCGCTGAAGATCCCGATCGCCGGCAAGACCGGTACGTCGAACGAGTCGCGCGACACGTGGTTCGTCGCGTTCACGCCCGACTACGCGTTCGGCGTCTGGATCGGCTACGACGACAACCAGCCGCTCGGCAAGAAGGAGACCGGCGGCACGACGGCGGTCCCGGTGTTCGTCGACATCATGAAGACGATGAACCAGCCGGCGAAGGCGTTCGCGCGGCCGGCGCACGTGTCGGAGCGGACGATCGATCGAGAGACCGGCCTGATCGCGCCCGACGGCGCGGAGAAGGCGACGACGCTCGCCGAGGTGTTCGTCGAGGGCACGGAGCCGACGGAGGTCGCGCCACGTGCGGGTGAGGTGACCGAGGAGACCTCGGTGACGGGAGACTACAGCGATTGAACGCCCGGACGGCGATTGCGCTGGCCTTCGTCGCGATCGCAGCGTCTGCGCAGGCGAGCGATGATGCTCCTCCTGCGCTTCCACCACCGCCGGCCGGGCCGCTGCAGCGGCTGCTGGCGGACATCCGTGCGCGGATCGACGCGGCGATCATCGCGCGCCCGCCGCGCCTCGTGCCGCCGAAGAAGCTCGCGATCAAGTGGAAGCTCGGCCGGCTCGGTTCGCTCGACCTCGGTGCACCACTCGTCGCACTGACTGCCGCCGATCTCGACGGCGATCGCAAGGCGGAGCTCTACGCGGTGACCGCGCGCGAGGTGATCGCGATCGCGGTGCGCGGCAGGCGGCTCGAGGAGATCGGGCGCGTGAGCTTCGCGGGTGAGCTGGCAGTCCCGGCGCCGCGCGATGTCGTCGGCACCGCGATCGTCGACGGTGGCGCGGTCGTCGCGAGCTCGTCGAGCTGGGCGCGCAGCCTGCGCGTGACCTGGGCCAAGAAGGGGCTCGCGGGCGCGCTCGGGCCGCCCGGCTTCGCGCTGTGCCCGGGCGATATCGCGCAGCTCGTGCCGGGTCGCAACGACTTCGCGGGCGGCCGCTACGGGGCGCGCTGCCGCGGAGGTCTCGTCGAGGTCGATGGCCACCCGCTGCGCCTGCGCGCGGACCTGTCGACCGCGAACAAGCTCGCGATCTCCGTCGAGCGCTGTGCCGCCGTCGGGATCGGCTGCGCGCAGATCAATGCGCTCGAGTACGCCGGCGTCGGCATCGCATTCGAGATCGCCGACGTCGATCGCGACGGCAAGCCCGAGGTGATCTTCGCCGGGGCGGGTGCACCCGGTGACCCCGACACGCTGAAGGTCGTCGTGCTCGGCGACGACGAGAAGAAGGCGAAGCTGAAGAAGACGTTCACCGCGGGAGGCATCGCCGGCATCGTGTCGGCGGACCTCGACGGTGACGGCGACGAGGAGGTCGTCGCCGCCACGCGGATCGTCGGCGCGTCGCGGGTCGATCTGTGGAGGATCGAGTGAAGCGCGCCCTGGTCGCGTCGATCGTCGCATCGTGGATGCTCGGGGGCACCGCGCATGCGGAGACGCGTCCGCTCTACGGCGGTACCGTCGAGGCGACGCTGCTCGGGGCGCCGGCGTCGCTCGATCCGCTCGCCGCGCGCACGCACGCCGAGGTGACCGTCGCGGGCCTGTTGTACGACACGCTGTACCGGTCGCGCGCCGACGGCAGCATCGAGCCCGGCCTCGCCGACGGGTCACCTGTGCTCGACGAGAAGAAGACAACGGTGCGCATCGCGATCCGCCGGGGGATCAAGATGCACGACGGCACCGAGCTCGGTGCGCTCGACGTCGCGCAGACGCTCGACCGCGCGCGCCAGCAGGCGAGGTGGCTCCTGCCTGCCGTGATCGGCGTCAAGACCGACGGTGACGCGGTCGTCCTGTCGTTGCGTGCACCGGTGAACGAGCTGTCGCTCGTACTCGCGCTGCCCCAGCTCGCGATCACGAAGGCGGGCAGGGCGCCGGGCGAGAAGCCGATCGGCACCGGGCCGTTCACGACCGACGGTCTCGATCGCACGCGCAAGAAGCTGACGCTGCGCGCGTTCGACGAACACTTCGCCGGCCGGCCGTATCTCGATCAGCTCGTCCTCAGCTGGTACGACACGCCCGACGCCGAGGCACGCCGGTTCGAGACCGGCAAGGCGCAGGTGTCGGCCCGCGGTGCCGCCGCGTTTGCCGGCGGGCGGCCCGCATTCAAGAGCCTCGACGTCGAGGGCCCGGCCTCGCTGCTCCTGTTCGTCGGCTTCGGTCGTGCGCACGCGGCGCTCACCGCCGATCGCGCGTTCCGCAAGGCGCTCGACCTCGCGCTCGCGCGCGGCTGTCTGGCCTCGATCAGCACCGGCGAGCGCGTGATCGCGACGAAGCTGCCGGTCCCGCTCGAAGCCGGCGGTGCCGCGCTCGATGCGGCGAGCCGCACCGGCGACCTCGATGCCGCGCGCAAGCAGCTCGCCGATGCGGCGAAGCGCGTCGCGGTGCTCGGTCAGCTCGGCCGGCTGCGCCTCGAGGTCCTGATCGAGGACACGCGCCCCGACGACCGCGAGATCGCCGAGCGCGTCGTGCTCGCGCTCGACAAGCTCGGGATCCAGGCGGTGATCACGGCGGTGCCGGCAACGACGTTGCGCGAACGCACCGCGAGGGGGCAATGCGATCTGTGGATCGGCCAGCTCGCCGAGCCGATCGGCGCGTCGCTCGTGTGGTGGTCTGCCGCGTTTGCGGCCGGCGGCGACGACTGGGCGCAGGCGCAGGCGACGCTCGATCCATCGGCGGCCGCCCGCGAGTTCGCCCAGCGGATGCCGATCGTGCCGCTGATGTTCCGCTCGGTGCGGATGTGGCACCCGACGAACCTGCACGGCGTCGCGTTCGATGCGAGCGGGCGACCGTCCTACGCAGACCTCTACCTGTTCGGCTCGCCGACGCCGGCGCGAGGTCGGCCGTGAAGCTGCGCGGCCGGTTCACGCTGACGCTCGCGCTCGCCGCGCTCGTCCCGATCGCGGTCGCCGCCGTCGTCACGACGCGCGTGATCGCGTCGAGCTACCGCGAGCGCTACGCCGCCGACCGCGCGGCGACCCAGAGCACGCTGAGGCGCGAGCTCGTCCGGCTCGAGAAGAACGTCACGGAATCGGCGACGTCGCTCGCCGGCCACGACAACCCGTTCGTCGGCGGCATGCTGCTCGACTACGTGAAGGGCGACGGCCAGCTCGACGCCGACGCACAGCGCCGGCTCCGCGAGCAGTCGGCGCCGCTGATGCGCGGCCTCTCGCTCGACATCCTGACGATCACGGGCCCCGACGACGTCGTCCAGGTCTCGCCGCACTACCGCGCGAAGGTCGGCGATGTCGACAAGCTCGTCCGCGAGCGCGCGGCCGCCCACGCGGGTAGCGCGTACTACGTGCGCGATACGATCATGAACGGCCGCACGAAGGAGACCGTGCTCGCCGTCGAGTCGGCGCAGCTGTCTCGCTACCAGGGCTACACCGTCGCGCTGTGGGCCGGACGCCGCGTCGGCGATGATCTCGTCGCGCCGCTGCGCACGTCCGGCGTCGATGCCCGGATCGTCGCACCCGACGGAACCGTCCTGCTCCCGCCGAACGGCAAGGACTGGGCGAAGCTCGCGAAGGATCCGATCCGCGAGCCGCTGCGCGGCCCCGACGGCGTCCCGGTCGCGATCGTCGAGGTCGCGGTCTCCGACGGCGGGCTCGACCAGCTGCTGCGCGACATCACGCTGACCTCCGCGCTGCTCGCGCTCGGCGCGCTCGGTGCGGTCGTGCTCACGGGTCTGTTCGTCGCGCGCCGCACCGCGCGCGATCTCGATCGCCTCGTCGAGGGTTCGCTCGCCGCCGCGCGCGGCGATCTCGATCACCGGGTGCCGGTCCGCAGCAAGGACGAGGTCGGCGCGGTCGCCGCCGCGTTCAACTTCATGATGGAGGACCTCAAGACCTCGAAGGAGAAGCTCGTCATCGCCGAGCGAATCGCCGCGTGGCAGGACATCGCGCGCCGGCTCGCACACGAGATCAAGAACCCGCTGACGCCGATCCAGATGGCGATGGACACGCTGCGCAAGAGCTGGAAGAAGCAGCACCCGTCGTTCGAGGAGATCCTCGAGGAGTCGACGCGCACCGTGCTCGAGGAGGCCGATCGCCTGAAGAAGATCGTCGCCGAGTTCTCGGACTTCGCGCGGATGCCGAAGCCCGAGCTGGCGCGGATCGATCTGAACGAGGTCGTGCGCTACGCGCTGTCGCTGTATCAGGGCGCGGTCAAGGTCGAGTCGCACCTCGCGCCCGAGCTTTCCGAGATCGACGGCGACAAGGGCCAGCTCCAGCAGGTGCTGCTGAACCTCGTCGAGAATGCGCGCGACGCGATCGGCACGCGCGAGGACGGCCGCATCAGCGTGACGACGAAGCGCGGCGAGGCGAACGATCGCCTGATGCTCGTCGTCGAGGACAACGGTCCCGGCGTCCCACCGGAGCTGAAGGACAAGGTGTTCGCGCCCTACTTCACGACGAAGCTGGCGAAGGGCGGAACCGGCCTCGGCCTCGCGATCGTCCACCGGATCGTCTCCGACCACGGCGGTCGCATCACGATCTCGGACCCCCGTGACAGAGGCGCACGGTTCACGATCGAGCTACCCCTGCGAAGTGGTGCCGCTTTGCTCGCCTCGCGGATCTGACCGTACATTTGTTCAACAATACGGCAATCGTAGCGGCGGCTACGTAAATCATCGACGGCTCTGAATCGCGTTGCTCGGGTTATGGTCGAGGAGGAGGGAGGGAGCTACATGCGTCGATTGCACCAGACCATCGAGCAGATCGGCTGGACGAAGAACGTCCCGAGGTTCACGACGAAGGATGTCGTCGCGCGCGCGTTCGATGCCATGAGTCGCGAGGCGCATGACTGCGTGCTCGTGTTCGACGGCGACGCTCGCATCCAGCCCCCTCCTCTCGCCGGCATCTTCACCAGTCGCGACTTCCTCTATCGCGTCGCCGCGAATCGCCGCGATCCGTCCTCGCTGCGTCTCGGCGACGTGATGACCGCGACCCCGCGCACGCTGCGTCCGCGTGACGGCGTCGCGTTCGCGATCAACTGGATGGCGATCGAGGGCTTTCGCAACGTGCCGATCGTCGACGACGCCGGCACCGTGCTCGGTGTCCTCACCGTGTGGGACGTGATGCGTCACCTCGGCGACGTGTTCGAGGAGATCGATGCCACGCCGCGTCCCGCGTCGCCGCAGAGCGACATCTCGGACGTGATCGACATGGTCGACCTCGGAGGTGGCGGATGAACGCGGCGACGAGCCAGGGTATGCGGCAGCTCGCGATCACGCAGGTGATGGATCTGCCGGTGCGCCCGCACGCGGTCGTCGATGTCAGCGCCGCGATGTGGAAGGTCGTCGACGAGATGAAGTCCAAGGGTCGCGGCGCCGTGCTCGTCGTCGAGGATGGTGCCCTCGTCGGCATCTTCACCGAGCGCGATCTCGTCAGCCGCGTCGATCACGGCGACGTCCTGTGGTCACACGTCGTCGTCAAGGACGTGATGACGCCACATCCGACGATCGTGCGACCGACCGACTCGGTCGCCGAGGCGCTGCGCCTGCTGATCCAGGGCCGGCGGCGTCACCTGCCCGTCGTCGACGAGCGCGGCAACGTCCGCGGCCTGATCTCGATTCGCGACCTGCTCGGCTTCATCGCCAGCAAGTTCCCCGAGGACATGATCAACCTGCCGCCGAATCCCGACCACGAGTCGTAGCGGTCACGGCTCGACGTGGTCGAGGCGTTCCTGGGCGGTGTGGATCATCTGGTAGAGGTGCGCCGCGGTCACCGGCTTGTACGCGTGCTCGTCGAACACGCCGGCGTACGGCAGGTTCGGCTGGGTGCTGCCGGTGATCCCGATGATGTGCAGCCGCCTGCGCGCGGCGGTGCGGAGCTTCTTCGCGAGCGCGTAGCCGGTGGTGTCCGGTAGCTGGATGTCGACGATCGCGAGCTCCGGCTCGAAGGACTCCGCGATCGCAACGGCATCTTGTCCGGTCAACGCGGTGCGCACCTTGTGCCCCGCAGCCGTCAGCATCATCTCGAGTGCCGTGGCGATATCTTCATAGTCGTCGACGATCAGAACGCGCACGCAGGCACTAGAGCACGTGTCGGGCGCGGAGCAATCCGGGGATCCGTTGAATGAACGTTAGGTCACTGCGCCTTGATATCGAGGCGCAGGCGCTCGAGCAGCTCGCTCACGTGGCTCCTCCGCTCGGCGGTCGTGATCCATTCGTTGATCCGGATCCAGCGGTACCGCGGCCACAGCTCGATCGTCGCCTCCATGCCCTTCGTCGTCTCGAGCGAGGACAGCTCGCGACCGACGACGGCATACAGCCTCGCGACCTCTGCCGCCGTCGGGATCTCCTTCACGCCGGCATCGACGCGCGATTTCGGCACCATCGGCGGCGGCCCGGTGACCGGCTTCGCGGTGATCGCGAGCCCTCCTGCAACAGTGGGCGCAAAGGCCACGGGCGCCGGGCCGGGCGACGGCTCGTCGGCGCGGATCATCCGCTCGCTCGTCGCGATCGTCTCCATGCCGGCGTCGAGCTCGATCATCGCCGCGTGCTGCGTCCGCGGCCGCGTGCCGAGCCACAGCACGACCGCGAGCGCGACCGCGAAGAACCCGGCGACCGCGGCGAGCCGGCGGCGCGAGTCGCGTCGCGGCGCGACCTCGCTCGTGATCACCTCGCGCTCGTCGAGGACATCGTTCGACGGGTCGGGCTCGCCGCGCTGCTCGCCGGTCTGGCTCGGGCTGTGCGCGCGGGTGACGAGCCCATCCGGCTGGTCGGTCGGCGCGCGCGGTGGCAGCGCGGCGCTGTCGACCGGCTCGACCTGCGCCTTCACGATGCCGCCGCGGCCCTCGTCCTCGTCCTCGTCCTCGTCCTCGTCGTCGTCGATGTCGATGTCGATGTCGGGTCGCTCCGGTCCGCGATCGAACGGCAGCCCGACGAGCGCGGCCGCCGCGACCGGATCGGTCTCGTACAGCCGCAGCATCTCGGTGACGAAGCTCGCGCTCGGAGGCCGCGCCGCCGGATCCTTCTCGAGCATCATCTGCACGATCGCCTCGAGGACCGGATCGACCTCGACATCCGGGGCGCGCACGTTCATCGCCGGCGTCGCGGTCGACAGGTTCGCGCGCGCGACCTCGACGCCCGAGCCGTCGAACGGCAGCTTGCCGGTCAGCATCTCGTAGCAGATGAGCCCGAGCGCGAAGATGTCGATGCGGTGATCGAACGCGCCGCCGCGCGCCTGCTCGGGCGCCATGTAGTGCGGCGTGCCGACGACGATGCCCTTCGTCGTCAGGCGATCGCGTGCATCGACGTCGCCCGCGTCGTCGCGCAGGATCGCGACGCCGAAGTCGACGATGCGCGCGATCTCGCGACCGCCGGTCGACTGCTCGACGATCACGTTGTCGGGCTTGAAGTCGCGATGCACGAGATCGACGTCGTGCGCGTGCTGCAGCCCCGCGCAGAGCTGCTTCGTCAGATCGAGCATCCGCGCCTCCGACATCGGTCCCTCGTCGAGGATCGACGAGAGCGTCCGCCCGGGCGCGAAGTCCATCGCCATGTAGCGCAGGCCGTTGTACGTCAGCCCGACGTCGACGACCGACACGACGTTCGTGTGCCGCAGGCGCCCCGCAAGCTCCGCTTCGCGCTCGAAGCGCTTCACGATCTTGGGGTTCGTCATGAGCCCCTTGTGCAGGATCTTGATCGCGAACTCGCGCCCGACCTTGCTGTGGTGCGCGCGATAGACGGTCCCCATTCCGCCGCCACCGATCGGCCGATCGATGACGTACCGTCCGCCTACGACCGTTCCTTCCGGAAGCTCGTGCACCCAGCTCGCAGCGTAGCTCTGGTCCGCAAAATGATAAGCACCCTCACTGGTACCTTTCCGAGTAATCCCTCTGGCTGAGGCGCATATACCCGGAATTGCTTTCCTCCTACATGGCGTTAGAGGTATGAGGGTCCCATGGCGAAGCTCCCGACATATGAAGGTTGCCTCACTGCGCTCGTGACGCCGTTCCGCGACGGGCGGATCGACTTCGACGGACTCGCCAAGCTCGTCGACTGGCAGATCGAGAACGGCGTCGACGGCATCGTCTCGGTCGGCACGACCGGCGAGTCGGCCGTCCTCGACGTCGAGGAGCATGTCGCGGTGATCGCCGCGACCGTGCGCGCCGCGAAGGGCCGCGTTCCGGTCATCGCCGGTGCCGGCGGCAACGCGACGTCCGAGGCGCTCGCGCTCACGAAGGCGTCCGAGGATGCCGGCGCCGACGGTCTCCTTCACGTCACGCCCTACTACAACCGGCCGAACCAGGAAGGCCTGTTCCGCCACTTCGAGGCGATCGTCAAGGCGACGAAGCTGCCCGTCATCCTCTACAACGTGCCGTCGCGCACCGCGTGCGACCTCGCGACCGAGACCGTCGCGCGCCTCGCCGACCACGACAACGTCGTCGCCATCAAGGACGCGACCGGCAACCTCGTCCGCGGCGGCGAGCTCATCGCGCGCGTCGGCGAGCGCATGTCGGTCCTCTCGGGCGACGACGGCACCGCGTTCCCGCTCTACTCGATCGGCGCACGCGGCGTCATCTCGGTCGTCTCCAACATCGCGCCGCGCGAGATGAGCGAGATGTGGGATCACGTCAAGGCCGGCCAGTGGGACAAGGCCAGGGCGCTCCACTACAAGCTCCGCCTCCTGAACCAGCTCCTGTTCGCCGAGCCCTCGCCGGCGCCGACCAAGGCCGCGCTCTCGCTGCTCGCCCGCTGCTCGACGGAGGTCCGCCTCCCGCTCGTGCCCGCGACCGGCAAGCTCGTCGAGGAGCTGCGCGTCGAGATGAAGCAGCAGGGGCTCCTG
>JAEWJO010000753.1 GCA_023386455.1 Pseudomonadota bacterium
GGACTGACGTATGCTGCTCGCGATGCTCCGTCGAGCCCCTCCGCTGGTTGCCGCGATCGTGCTGGTCGCCGCGGCTCTCGTCGCGACGGCGTGGTCGACGCGCACGACCGCCACGCGCGGCTACGCGGCGGTCCGCGATGGCGAGGCGATCGGTCTTGGCCAGTCGGTTCGCGCGGATCTCGCCGACCTCGGCGGGCCGCCGACGGCCGCGGACCTCGAGGTCGTGCTCCAGGAGCATCGCGCGGCGGGACTCCGCTACGTCGCGATGCTCGACGGGCGCGGTCGCGTCGCGGTCTCGGCGGGCACGCCGACCGTCGCGGGCGGAGGGCGCATGGAGCGCGGCGCCATGCGGATCGAGCACTTCGACGAGCGCGTGCGGATCGAGGTCCGCGTCCAGTTCCGGCGCGCGTGGGGCTCGGGCCGCGGCGCGCTGTGGCTCGCGATGGAGATCGTGCCCGCGCACGCCGCCGAGCTGCGGACCGCGGCGACGCAGACGTTCCTGATCGGTGTGATCGCGGCGCTGCTGCTGATCGGCATCGCCGCGTGGCTCGTTCGCCGCGAGCTGCAGCGGCGCGCCGAGGAGCGGGAGCGGGAGCGAGAGCGGCGGCTCGCGAGCCTCGGCGAGATGAGCGCGGTGCTCGCGCACGAGATCCGCAATCCGCTCGCGTCGCTGAAGGGCAACGCGCAGCTGCTCGCGGCGAGCCTGCCGCAGGGCGAGAAGAGCCGCTCGAAGGCGGACCGGGTCGTCGACGAGGCGGTGCGGCTCGAGAAGCTGACCCAGGACCTCCTCAAGTTCGTGCGGACCGGCGAGCTGAAGCGCGCCCCCGTCGCGCCGGCGGTCATCGTTCGCGAGGTCGCGAGCGAGCACGGCGAGCAGGTCGCGGTCGACGACGCGGGCGCACCCCAGACGTGGTCGCTCGACGGCGCGCGCGTGCGCGAGGTGCTCGTGAACCTCGTCGACAACGCGATCGCTGCCGGTGCGCCGGTGAAGCTGCGCGTCGCGCGCGAGAAGCGTGCCCTCGTCCTCGAGGTCGCCGACCACGGCCCCGGCGTCAAGGAGGAGGACCGCGAGAAGATCTTCGAGCCGTTCTTCACCGGCAAGACACGCGGCACGGGCCTGGGCCTCGCGATCGCGCGGCGCGCGGTCGAGCTACATGGCGGCACGATCCGGGTCGACGACGCCCCGGGCGGTGGGGCACTCTTTCGCATCGAGATTCCGGAGGCATGAATGGCACGCATCCTGGTTGCCGACGACGAGCCCGGGCTCCGCGAGTTCGTCGTGGACGCCCTGGCGCTCGACGAGCACGTCGTCGTGCCGGCACCCGACGGCAGGGCCGCGGCGAAGCTGCTCGACGAGCGTGGCTTCGACCTCGTCATCACCGACCTCAAGATGCCCGGCCTCGACGGCATGGCGCTGCTCCGCAAGGTGCGCGCGGAGCAGCCCGAGGTCGAGGTGATCGTGATGACGGCGCACGGCACCGTCGACAACGCGGTCGAGGCGATGAAGCTCGGCGCGTTCGAGTATCTGCAGAAGCCGCTGAGCGGGCCCGACGAGCTGCGCCTGCTCGTCGCGCGGGCAGCCGAGCATCGCGGCCTGCGCGATCGCGTCGCCGGCGATGCGCGCCATGCCGAGGCGATCGGGGGCGCGTTTCCGCTGACGTACGGCGATCCGGTGATGAAGCCCGTCGTCGACGCGATCGACAAGGTCGCGCGCACGAACGCGACGGTGCTGCTGCTCGGCGAGAGCGGCACGGGCAAGGAGGTCGCCGCGCGCAATCTCCACGCGCTCGGGAGCCGCGCGACGAAGCCGTTCATGGCGATCAACTGCGCCGCGCTCAGCGAGCAGCTGCTCGAGAGCGAGCTGTTCGGCCACGAGAAGGGCGCGTTCACCGGGGCGACCGAGCGCAAGCGCGGCCGGCTCGAGCTCGCCGACGGCGGCACGTTCTTCCTCGACGAGGTCGGCGAGCTCAAGCCCGAGCTCCAGGCAAAGCTCCTGCGCGTGCTGCAGGAGCGCCGGTTCGAGCGCGTCGGCGGCAGTCGCACGCTCGAGGTCGATCTTCGCTGGGTCGCCGCGACGAACCGCGATCTGCGCGGAATGATCGACGCGGGCACGTTCCGCGAGGACCTCTATCACCGGCTCGCGGTGTTCCCGATCAAGCTGCCGCCGCTGCGCGACCGCAAGCAGGACCTGCTGCCGATCGCGAAGAGCTTGCTCGGCAGGATCGCGGCGGATCTCAAGACGAGCGTGCCGAGGCTGACGCCCGCCGCGGAGCAGCGCCTGCTGGCGGCGACGTGGCGCGGCAACGTGCGCGAGCTCGCGAACGCGCTCGAGCGCGCCGCGATCCTCGCCGATGGTGCGGCGATCGACGCGTCGCATGTCTGGCTCGACGAGCCGTCGGGTGGGACGCAGGCGGCGCCGGCGGTCGGGCAGGGCGTCGTCAAGCCGCTCGCCGAGCTCGAGCGCGAGGCGATCCTCGCGGCGCTCGCGAGCGTCGATGGCAACCGGCGCCGCGCGGCCGAGCTGCTCGGCATCGGCGAGCGCACCCTGTACGACAAGCTCAAGAAGTACGGCGTGGACTGACGCTTCCAGGTCGGGCGCACGCGCCGATTAGATCGGCGCGCGGGGTCGCGCGTGCAACACGAGGCATGACACCTCGAACGCGCCTGGCTTGGATACTCCTCTGGTCGTCCCTCGCGGGCGTCGCTACGACCGCGTGCGGCAGCGCACACAAGGCGACGACGCCGATGAATAACCCGCAGGGTCCGCTCGTCGCGTCGCCGGTCGACCCGAACCTCGTGACGATGACCGCGGAGGCGACGACCGCGCTCGTCACGGCGAGCGCGACGACCGAGCTCGGGTTTCGCGTTCGCATTGCCGGCAAGCCGCTGCCCGACGACAACCGCCCGCCGATCAACCTCGGCCTCGTGCTCGACACCTCCGGGTCGATGGAGGGCAAGGCGATCGATGCGGTGCGCGCGAGCGCGAGGGCGCTCGTCGGCAAGCTCCGCGACGGCGACCGGCTGTCGATCGTCGCGTTTCACTCGCGCGCCGACATCCTCGTGACCAGCACCGACATCACGCCGGCGACGCGCGAGACCATCGGCCGCGCGATCCAGTCGATCCAGGCGCGCGGCACGACCGACCTTGCAGCCGGTCTCGCGCAGGGGCTGGCGCAGGTGACCTCGCACCGCATGCCGGCCGGCATCAACCGCATCGTGCTCCTGTCCGACGGCGTGCCGAACACGAACGTGCAGCTGCCGCAGACGGTCGCGATGATCCAGCAGAACGCGATCTCGGTGACGTCGCTCGGTCTCGGCATCGACTACGACACGCAGCTGATGACGCAGATCGCGCGGGATACCGGCGGCGCGTTCCACTACCTCGACGAGCCCGAGTCGATCGCGGCCGTGTTCGACGACGAGCTATCGAAGATGACGACCGTCGTCGGTCGGAACCTCCAGCTCGTGATCGAGCCGGGCCCGGGCGTCGCGTTCCAGCCGATGCCCGGCCTGACGAACCTCGGCAACGGCAGGTTCGTCGCCGTCGTCGGCGATCTCGCCGCCGGCGAGGTCCGCGACCTGATGTTCCCGGTCA
>JAEWJO010000056.1 GCA_023386455.1 Pseudomonadota bacterium
GTGCTTGGCCTCAAGCGGACGTCGCTGGTCAAGGTGAGAACCGACGGCAGACGACTCATTGTCGAACCGGATGGAGAACGGCCCCCCGCCGGTGCCAGCTTGATGAGTGAGGTGGAGCAAGTCGTGACGTACCTACCGAACGAGTTCGAGATGATGTTCGAACGAATGCAGCTTCCACACGGGGTGTTTCGCCGGCTGCACCACTGTCCTGCACTGATCACCGAAGAGACTCGGAAGAAGCGTAGCCCGACGCGTCTCGCGATCCGCGAGATGTCGGAGTACTCGATGTGGCTCGGTAGCGATGCGGCGCAGACACCGACCGCGGCCGAATGGGAGACGATGAGACGTTTTCATGTCTGCTACCAGAAGGTCGCGAGCGGCGTTAGCTGGGACGAGGCTGCGGCGTACGCGCTTGCGGAGGTACCGATGCTCTACGATCCCGAGGCAGAGCCGGTCGAGCTCTTCTGAGAGCTGCGTCAGCCCTTCGGCGCGATGTGGAGGCGGCGGTGGGTCGCGCCGATGCATGTGTTCATGATGACCGTCAGTCCGCCGGCGAGTGCGCGCGTGGCGGCCTCGTCGTTCGACACGCCGAGCTGCATCCACATCACCTTCGCGCCGAGCTTCACCGCCTGATCGGCGATCGCAGGCGTGTCCTCGGAGCGGCGGAACACGTCGACGATGTCGACCTTCTCGTGGATGTCATCGAGCGATGCGACGGCGGGCTGGCCGAGCACCTCGGTCTCGTTCGGGTTGACCGGAATGACGCGATAGCCGCTCGCGAGCAGGTGACGCATGATCCCGTTCGACGGCTTGTCGGGGTTGTTGGACGCGCCGACCATCGCGATCGTCTTCGCGCCGGTCAGGATCGTGCGCATCTCGTCGTCGGTCGGCGGGTGATATGCCGCCGCGAAGTGGGGATCCTCGGCGGGCGCGGGGATGAAGTCGACCTCGTCGCCGGGCACCTTCGGGAAGCCACCGGCGCGCCACTCGGTCGCCGCCTCGATGATCCGGTTCGCGTCGCTCGAGACGAAGTTCCACCAGATGTAGCGCGGACCGTCGAGCGGCTCGCCGCCGATCACGACGAAGCGCGTGTCGCCGTCGGCGACGACCACCGGCGAGGTACCGGGCGCGAGCACGGCGAGGCGCTGCGGCTCGATCCGTTCGGTGCCTGTCGTCAGCGCACCGGAGATCACGTAGACGGCGCGCTCGCGGTAGTCGGCTGGCACCTCGAAGCGAGTGCCGTCGTCGAGCTTGATGTCGAGGTAGACCAGCGGCGACTTCGTCTTCACTGGCGAGGTGACGCCGTACGAGCTGCCGGCGAGGACGCGCATCGCGATGCCGCGGTCGGAGTAGGTCGGCAGCGTCGCGGCCGGGTAGTGGTCGAACGTCGGATCGCTGTCCTCGGCCGAGCGCGGCAGACCGACCCAGAGCTGCAGGCCGTGCAGGTTCAGGCGCTGCTGGCTGCGCTCGGAGTGGACGATGCCCTTGCCCGCGTTCATCCAGTTGATCGCGCCGGGCTCGATCACGCGATGCGAGCCGAGGCTGTCGCGATGGTGGATCGCACCGTCGAACAGGTACGTCACGGTCGCGAGGTGAATGTGCGGGTGAGGGCGCACGACGATCTCGTCGTTGTCGACGGGACCCATGTGATCGAGGAACACGAACGGTCCGACGGTCTTCCTGCGCAGCGCCGGGAGGACGCGATGGACGTGGAAGCCGCCGAGGTCGCGATCGCGCGCGACGATCTGCTGTTCGATGTTGCTGGTTGGCATTGTCATGGTCATCCCACCTTCGCGGTGCGCGTGATCTCGCCCATCCGTCCCGACTGGAAGTCGCGGATCGCCTCGTGGATCTCGCGTTCGGTGTTCATCACGAATGGACCATAGCGCGCGACGGGCTCGCGATGCGGAACGCCCGCGAGCAGCAGGAGACGTCCGGAGCTGGCACCACCTTGCAGGCGCACGCTGCTGCCGTCGCCGAGCACCGCGAGCTGACCCTCGCCGATGCGCCGTCCCTCGATCTGGATCGATCCCGCGAACACGTACCCGAGGACCTGATGATCCGCGGCGATGTCGACCGTGACGTCGGCTCCCGGCTCGAGCGACCAATCCTGATAGACGATCGGCGTGTGCGTCTCGATCGCAGCCTTCGCACCGAGCGCCTCGCCGGCGATCACGCGGACGCGTGCCTTGCCGTCGGGAGTTGTCGCCGTCGGGATCTTCGCCGCCGCCAGCTCCTGGTAGCGCGGCTGGGTCATCTTGAGCCGCGCCGGAAGGTTCACCCAGATCTGGAAGCCGTGGACGCGACCGCCTGCTTGCTGGAGCACGCGCGAAGGCATCTCGGAGTGGACGATGCCGGCACCGGCGGTCATCCACTGGACGTCGCCGGAGGCGAGCGTGCCCTTGTGGCCTGCGGAGTCCTCGTGCTCGAGGTCGCCCTCGAGGATGTAGGAGACCGTCTCGAACCCGCGATGCGGGTGATCGGGAGCGCCGATCGCCTCGCCGGGCGCGTAGGTGATCGGACCTAGCTCGTCGATGAGGAGGAACGGATCGATCTGGTCGACGCCGCGCGTCGGCAGCGGCCTGCGAACGATGAACCCGCCACCTTCTTCCTGATGGTGGGCCGTGATGATGCGTGCGACTGGACGGTTCATGCCGATTACTTGGTTACGAATGGTAACCGGCGCAAGAAGGCACACCGATGTGCCTGGGGCCAACCGAAGTCGGCGCCTCGGAAATCAGCCTTGCTGGATCAGGCCCCTTCCTGGATCAGGCCCCTTCCTGGATCAGGCCGATGTAGTTGCCGAACGGATCGGCGACGATCGACACCTGCGTGCCCTCGCCGACGAAGTGCGGCAGCTCGATCGACTGGGCACCGACCGAGGTCAGGTGCTTCCAGGTCGCGTTGATGTCGCTGACCTTCCAGTACCCGCAGGTGCCGCCGGCTCCGGCCTGGCGCTTGGAGAGGTCCGGATCGAGACCGAGCTCGAACCCGCCGAGATCGAACCCGACGTAGAAGACCTCGTCGAAGTACGGCTCCTTGCCGGTCGCCGCCGAATAGAACGCCTTCGCCTTCTCCAGATCGTCGACCTGGTAGATGCAGCTCCGCAGCGTGCCGAGCACGGGAGAGCTCGGAGCGCCGGCGCGCGTCCGCTTCGGTTCCCGCGTGGCCTTCTTCGCGAGTGTGGCCTTCTTCGCGGGCGCGGCCTTCTTCGCGGGCGCGGCCTTCTTCGCAGGCGAAGACTTCTTCGCAGGCGAAGACTTCTGCTTCGTCCTCGCCCGCGCCATCTACTTCGCCGCCTTGAACGAGCCCTCGAGGTCGGCCTGCTGATCGGCGAGGTCCTCGATGCCCACGGAGAGCCGGATGAAGCCGTCGACGATGCCGAGCTTCTGGCGGGTCTCCGGCGGGACGCTCGCGTGCGTCATGATCGCCGGATGCTCGATCAACGACTCGACGCCGCCGAGCGACTCCGCGAGCGTGAAGACCTTGCACGCCGACAGGAAGCGGCGCGCCGAGTCGAGGTTGCCCTTCAGCACGAAGCTGATCATCCCGCCGAAGCCCTTCTGCTGCTTCTTGGCGAGCGCGTGCTGCGGATGCGACTCGAGGCCGGGATAGATGACCTTCTCGACCTGCGGGTGCTTCTCGAGCCATGCGGCGAGCGCGCGCGCGTTCTGCTCGTGCCGGTCCATGCGGACGTGGAGCGTCTTCGTGCCGCGCAGGACCATGAACGAGTCCATCGGCGAGATGACCGCGCCGACCGCGTTCTGGAGGAACGCGACGCGATCGCGCAGCGCCTGGTCCTTGAAGATCAGCGCGCCGCCGACGACGTCGGAGTGACCGTTCAGGTACTTCGTCATCGAGTGCGCGACGACATCCGCACCGAGCGCCAGCGGCAGCTGCAGGTACGGCGTCATGAACGTGTTGTCGACGGCGAGGATGATGCCGCGCGCCTTCGTCACCGCGGAGACCGCGGCGATGTCGACGAGCTTCAGCATCGGGTTCGTCGGCGACTCGATCCACACGAGCTTCGTGTTCGGCTTGATCGCCGCCTCGATCGCCGCGGCGCCGCCGAGCGGATCGACGTACGAGAACTCGAAGCCGAGCCGGCGGAACACCTTGTCGAACAGGCGGAACGTGCCGCCGTAGAGATCGTCGGCCGCGATCACGTGCGTGCCGGTGTCGAACAGCTCGAGCAGCGTCGCGGTCGCGGCGAGGCCCGACGCGAAGCACAGACCGCCGACGCCGCCCTCGAGCGACGCGAGGTTTGCCTCGAGTGCGTAGCGCGTGCGGTTGTGCGTGCGCGAGTACTCGTAGCCCTTGTGCTCGCCGGGCGCCGTCTGCGCGTAGGTCGACGTGTAGTAGATCGGCGTCATCACGGCGCCGGTGACCGGGTCGGGCTCCTGGCCGGCGTGAATCGCGCGCGTACCGAATCCCATGCCGGAGCTATGATCGTTGGCTTTGCTCATCGGATCACTCGAACTTGAAGCCCTTGGGGTCCTTCTCCATGATTCGCTCCATCGCGGCTTCCTCGAGGAGATCGATCATCCGCTGCCCGCCGTACTTCTTCATCAGCTTGTCGTCGTACTCGTCGGCGATCAGCGCGACATCGCGCAGCGTCGCCATCAGCTCCTCGGGGTCGAGCGTCGTGCCGCCCAGCATCGTGTGCGTGAACAGCACCGTCTGCTCCCCGGGCTCCCACGCGAACGCGCCGAAGCGGAGGTGCGAGTTGAGCTCGAGCAGCTGCTTTGCCAGCGGACCGTCGACGTCGACGCCCTTCACGAGCTGTGACGTGCACCGCACCATCGCCTTGTTCTCGCCCCACGGGACCACGCTGATCATCACGTAGGCAGAACCCTGCTTGATGACATAGAGCGTGTCATCGATCTTCCGGTAGGCGGGGCTGTCCTGGAGTGTGCGCTCGATCAACAGGGCGGTCGCGACTTCGGCAGGATTCATGTGCCGTTGTTAACACCGGATGCCGCCGATGCGATACTCGCGGCGTGCGCCAGGTCGTGCTCGCGTTCGCGTTTGCCGCCTGGCTCGCGGGACCTGTGTCGGCACAGACTCCGGAAACGCCGGAGCCGACGCCGCGGCCCGTGCCGGTGCCGATCGATCACGACGCACCGAAGGAGCCGGGCAGCGATGGTCCGCACGGCGTGCCGGTCGAGCCCGCGCCTGCACCGGCGCAGACCGAGCCGGTGGCACCGGCGCAGCCGCAGCCGGCGGAGCCTGCACCGGCGCAGCCGACACCTGCCTGGAGGCCGCTGCAGACCGCGGAGGTCCCCGCCGAGGGCGCCGAGATCAGGAAGATCGTCGTCGAGGACAACAAGAAGACGACCGCCGAGACGGTCGAGCTGATCAGCCAGCTCGAGGTCGGCGACCTCTGGACGCCCGACATGGTCGACGTCGTGAAGTCGCGGCTCGTGTCGAGCGGCCTGTTCAAGGACGTCGAGGTGTACTGGACGAAGGATGGCGGCGGCGTCGCCGTGCACATCCTCGCCAAGGACAAGCACTCGTGGGTGATCGCGCCGGCGTTCTACAACCAGCCGACGAACAAGGGCTTCGGCGTCGGCTACGGTGAGAACAACCTCGGCGGCAAGAACCAGAAGCTCCTGCTCTACGGTCAGATCGCGACCGGCGACTCGTTCTTCATCGGTGCGTGGCTGGTGCCCGCGATCGGCGGCACGCGGTTCTATTCGCAGCTCGACACGTACTTGAAGAGCGCGCGCAACATCGAGTACTCGGCACCGCAGAGCTACCTGATCGACGGCGAAGGCGCGAACGCCGTGCGGCCGGTTCGCGAGTCGCGCATCCACTACCTGAACTTCGGCGGACGCCTCGGCGTCGAGATCTTCCGCGGGATCAAGATCGACGCGCGACTCCGCGGCGCGAAGGTCAGCTACAAGGACATCCGGCTCGCCGAGGATGCGAGCCCCGACGACGTGATGCCGGGCACCGACCCGATGAACGTGCCGAAGCCCGGTGCCGAGGGCCTGGACATCTCGAACGAGATCGCGCTGACGATCGATCGGCGCGCGAACTGGTACGGCGTGCAGACCGGCCACAAGTACCACGTGAGCTTCGAGCACGCGCTCCCGTCGCTCGGCTCGGACTTCATCTACTGGTCGGCGAGCGCGGACGCGTTCAAGGCGTACCAGGTGCTCGAGCGGCACAACCTCGTGCTGAAGGGGCAGGTGCAGTACGGCCGCGACCTACCGTTCCAGCAGGAGTTCTTGACCGGCGGCACGTCGATGCGCGGCTGGCTCAACAACCAGTTTCGCGGCGACTTCCGCGCGATCGGCAACCTCGAGTACTCGGTGCCGGTGTTCACGGTCGCCGGGTTCGGCGTTCGCGCGCTGACGTTCTTCGACAGCGCGTACACGACGTTCATGCGCACGAGCAACCCGCAGCGCCACTACTTGCCGAATTCGCAGGTGCGCGGGCTCGATGGATTCAAGAATTCTGTCGGCATCGGCACGCGCTTCTATTTGCGGCAGATCGTGTTGCCCCTTCTCGGGCTCGATTTTGGGTATGGTCTCGAAGCTCGTGACTTCCAAGTGTATCTGGCGATCGGCCTTACTGATTAGCCTCGCGGTCGGGTGCAGCGGCACGCCGCGCACGAAGGACTCTCCGCGCCCGACGGACGACACCGAGGCCGACACCGAGGTCGACCTGGTGCTCGTCAACGGAGACATCATCACGCCCGCCGGTCACCGCGCGAGCCTGGCGATCGCGGGCGATCGCATCCTGCCCGGCGAGCCGCCGGCGACCGCGAAGCGGACGATCGATCTCGGCGGCAAGAGCGTCGTGATCGGCCTGACCGACGCGCACTGCCATCTCTACGGCCTCGGCACGGACCTCGACAACGTGTCGGTGCGGCAGCTCGACTCCGAGGCGGCGGTCGTCGAGGTCGTCGCCCGCGCGGCGAAGTCGCGCGCCGCGAGCGAGTGGCTCGTCGGTCGCGGCTGGGATCAGAACCGCTGGCCGGGGCAGCAATTCCCGACGAAGGCGAGCCTCGATGCGGCGGTCGGCGATCGGCCGGTACTGCTCGAGCGCGTCGACGGCCACGCGTACTGGGTCAACAGCCGGGCGCTCGCCGCCGCGGCGATCACGAAGGACACGAAGGATCCGCCGGGCGGCAAGATCGTCCGCGACAAGCGCGGCGAGCCGACCGGCGTGCTCGTCGATAACGCGACGCTGCTCGTCGATCGCGCGATGCCCGTCGCCTCCGCCGAGGTTCGCGAGCGCCGCATCCTCGCCGCCGCGAAGGTCGCCGTCGGGCTCGGCTTCACCGGTGTCCACGAGATGGGGATCGACGACGCGACGGTCGCGGTCTACGAAAAGCTCGCCGCCGACAAGCGACTCCCGCTGCGCGTGACCGCGTACCTCCAGGGCAGCACGGTCGATCCGGAGACGCTGCGCACGCGCAAACCGATCGCGCCGAACGCGGACAGCTTGTTCGCGATGCCCGGCGTGAAGTTCTTCGCCGACGGCGCGCTCGGGTCGCGCGGCGCGCGGCTCTACGAGGATTACGACGACGACAAGGGCAACCGCGGCCTGTGGGTCACCGAGCCCGCGAAGCTCGCGGCGGCCGTCGACGCGGCGGTCGCCGGTGGCTGGCAGACGGCGATCCACGCGATCGGCGACGCGGGCGTCGGCTCGGTGCTCGACGCGTACACGGCCGCGCTCGCGAAGCATCCCGGCGATCGCCGGCTGCGCATCGAGCACACGCAGGTGATCGCGCCGAACGACATCGCGCGCATGGTCGCGACGCACGCGATCGCATCGATGCAGCCGACGCACGCGACGAGCGACATGCCGTGGGCCGAGGCGCGCATCGGTCGGGCGCGGATCAAGGGTGCGTACGCGTGGCGCACGATGCTCGACCAGAAGATCCCGCTCGCGTTCGGCTCCGACTTCCCGGTCGAGGAGGTCTCGCCGCTGCTCGGCCTGCACGCCGCGATCGATCGCACCGACGGCAAGGGCAATCCGGCCGGCGGGTGGTATCCCGAGCAGAAGATGACGCTCGACCAGGCCGTCGCCGGATTCACGACGGGCGCCGCATTCGCGGCATTTGCCGAGGACCAGAGCGGTACGCGCGCGGACCTCACGATCTTCGACGGCACGCTCGAGCCTGCGACGATTCTCCAGCGCAAGGCGATCATGACGATCGTCGGCGGCGAGATCGTGTTCGAGGATCCGGAGGCGCATCTCTAGATGCGGTTCTGTCCGTTCTGCAGCGCGGAGAATGCCGACGAGATGGCGGCCTGCCAGGCGTGCGGCCGGCGACTCCCGCCGCTGCCGCCGAGGCGAGCGGGCAGCCGCAACGCGCCGCCGACGGGCATCAACGTGCCGCCGCGCCGCGCGGGCACGACGAATCCACCGCCGAACCCGAACGCGTCGCAGTCGGCGTTCAAGGGCGATCCGACGGTCGTCGGCGGTGGGCCGACGAGGGTCGATGGTCCGCCCGGTGCGATGCCGCGCGAGAGCGTGCCGTCGCTTCCGCCGCCCCCTTCCGTCGACGACAGCTGGACGGGCAACCCGAACGCCCCGACGCCGCAGCAGCAGAGCCTGCTCGATGCGCTCTCGCCGGGACCGGCCGCACAGCGTCGCGATGCGGCGCCCGACCCACGCATCATCGGCGATCGCCGCGGCCTCAACGTGCGGCCGGGCTCGCCGCCGCCGCCGACCCCACCGC
>JAEWJO010000113.1 GCA_023386455.1 Pseudomonadota bacterium
CGCCCGGGGCGTGGCGCCCGGCGGCGACGGCGGGATTCGCGCGATCGCGTGCATCGGCGACGGTCGCGCGGCGGTCGGCTGTGGCGATGGCTCGCTGCGGCTGTGCTTCCTTGTCGGCGATGTCGAAGCGCAGGACCGCTCGGGCGATCACGGTCACCAGGGCGCGGTGCGAGGCCTCGTACTCGGGCCGGTCGTCACCGACGACGCGGGACGCGAGCAGCCGCGGAGGCTGTTCACGGCCGGCGAGGACGGCGCGCTCAAGACATGGTTCGTCGACGGGAATCGCCGCCCGCGCACGAGCGAGCTCGGCATCGGTCCGCTGACCGGGCTCGCGTTCCAGGCGACGCCGACGCGGAAGGCCGACGGATCGATCCAGACACTCGGCCGGCTGTGGGCGTCCTCGACGTCGCGCAAGCTCGGCACGTTCCTGCTCGGGCCCGACGCCGAGCCCGCCGGCACCACCGTGGCGCTCGGTGGCGAGCTCGACCGGCTCGGCGAGACGCTCCGCGATCCGCGGACCGCTGCGAAGGTGAAGCTCGAGGCGGTCGACGCGCTCGGCGAGATCGCGGAGGACGAGGCGCGCGTGCTGCTCGACGTCGCGCTCGCGGGCGTGCTGCCGGAGGTGCGCGTCGCGGCGACGGCGGCGATGGTGCGCGGTAATCGCCGGCTCAGCAGGCCGGCGCTGCGTGCCGCGCTCGCGGCGCAGCAGCCCGAGGTCCGGATCGCATCGTTCCACGCACTGCTCGAGCTCGACCGCGAGCAGCCGCTCGTCGCGATCCGTGCGGGCAGGGCGGTCGCGGCCGAGGATGTCCGGGTGCGCGCCGTCGAGTCGCTCGCACCGCTCGCGCGGACCTCGGTGATCGCGGCGGGCATGGTCGCCGATTCGCTGCGCGATCCGCATCCGCAGGTGCGCCAGCGAGCGTTCGCGGTGCTGCGGCAGTTCGCCGATCCGCTCGAGGCCGTGCGGATCGCGCTCGGCCGCGGCACGCCGGATATCCGCGCGCAGGCGCTGCTCGTGCTCGGGTTCGCGCTGCGCGCGACCGATGCGCCGGCGCGTGCGCTGTCGGCGGGCGCTCTCGACGACGCCGATGCCGGCGTGCGCACCGCGGCGTTCCTGACCGCGGTGATGCAGCGGCCGGCGCTCGCGTCGAAGCTGCATGCGGTGGTGCCGAGCATCCAGCAGATGTTCGATCAGATCGCGACGCAGCTCGGCGCGCCGCTCAGCCTCGAGCCGCCGGCGGATCTCGACGACGAGGATCTCGAGCCGCTGTTTGCCGCGCTCGCGTGTCGCGCGGCCGACGCGGCGATCCGCGGCGCGGGCTCGCTGCTCGCGCTCGGCGATCCGCGCGCGGTCGGTGCGGTGCTGCAGCTGACTCGCGAGGCCGATCCGGCGATGCGGCGCGGCGCGACCGCGAACCTCGTGCTCGCGCTGTCGAAGTGGCCCGACGACGATCGGCTCAGCGCGCGGCTCGTGTGGCTGCTCGACGACGAGGACGCGCAGGTGCGCAACTTCGCGTTCGACGCGCTCGCGCGGACTGCCGGCGTTGCCGGCGTCGATGCCGAGCTCGATCTGGCCGAGCTCGCGATCCGCTGCAGCCAGGAGGACCTGCGCGTGCGCGCGCTGCAGATCCTCGTGCGTGTCGGTGCGCCGGGCAGCCCCGGCCACGCGCGGTCCGCACGCCTGCTCGGTGACGCGCTCGACGACGAGGCCGCGAAGGTCCGCACCGAGGCGTTTCGCACGCTATGGACGTGGCATAGCGGCGCTCCGCTGACGCCGCTCTCGCGCGGCGCCGCGAGCCGCCATGCCGATCTGCGCGCGCAGGTCGTCGCCGAGATCGATCGCCGTCGCCAGGCGAAGCAGTCGTCGCCCGACATGGATCGACTGCTGCTCGGGCTCGTCAGGGATTCGGTCGCCCAGGTCGGGCTCGCCGCGTTCGGCGTGTTCGCGCGCCCGGCCGACGATGGAACGGAAGCGCTCGTGCCGACCGACGTCGTGCTCGCGGCGATGGCGTCGCCGGTGCCGGCCGTGCGTGCCGTCGGCGCGAAAGCCGCGGCGAAGGCGCCCGCGGCTGCCGTGCGCGGCCGGCTCGTCGAGCTCGTCAAGGAGGACCAGCCCGTCGTCCACCTCGCCGCGATCGAGGCGCTCGACGCGGTCGCACCGAACGATGCCGAGGGCTTCGTCGCCGCGTTCAACTCGATCTTCTGGGAGCTCGACGTCCGTGCCGGCGAGCTGTGCGGCAAGCGGCGCGACGCGCGCGCGGTCTCGCCGATGCAGCGCATCCTGTCGATCCCCAAGACCGACATCAACCGGCCGCCCGACGTCATCCGCCATCGCGCGGCCGCGGCGCTCGCCGACGTCGGCGATCCGGCGTCGATGCGATACCTCGAGGGCCTGATCGGCGACGAGGATCCGATCGTGCGCGAGATGGCCGCACGCGGCCTCGCGACCGCCGCGCGTCCGGGCATGGAGGCACCGCTCGTCGCCTTGCTCGGCCACGCAGACCTGCCGGTGCGATCGTGGGGAGGCGAGGGCCTCGCGAAGCTCGGCGACCTCCGCGCGTTGCCGGTGCTCGCCGGCACGCAGCGTCACGATCACCGGCCGCTGCGGATCGGCGCGATCGTCGGCTTCGTCGCGCTCGGCCCGGACGGCGTGCGCGGTCTGCGCCAGGGCCTCGAGGATCGCGACCGCGAGATCCAGGACCTCGCGTTTGCCGTGATCGTCGCGCGCGATGCGGCGCTCGCGGAGGCGAGCATCGCGCCCGATCTGCTCGTCGACGCGATGGCGAGCCCGAGCGCCGAGATCCGGTTTGCCGCCGCACGCCTGTTCGAGCGCCGCGCCGCGGGGGAGACCTATGGCGACGTGATCGCCGAGTTCGTCGGGCCGCGCCGGCTCGACAAGGCTGCCGACATGAAGGACTGGCCGGCGCCGCCGCGCCGGGCCGCGATCCTCGAGGTGCTGCGCAACGCAATCGCGTCAGACGATCCGGGCCAGCGCTACGCCGCCGCGCAGGTGCTCGCCGTACGCACGCAGCCGGCGACGTTCTGGAAGGAAGCGGCGCGCCTCGCCGGCCCCGCGGCCGCCGCGCCGGCGCCGAACACCGGTTACTCGCCCGAGGGTCGCGTCACGCGGCGGTCGGGCTGGCTGCGCCGGCTCGTCGCGGCCGACGCGAAGGTCGATCGCGACCCGAACGTCACCGAGCTCGAGAAGGCGGCGAGGATCTTCCTGCGGGCGGGGCAGGGACCGGCGGCCTCGATCGATACGGCCGCCGCCCAGCGTCTCGTGTTCGGCGTCTACGCCGGGCTCGTCCGCCAGGCGCCGCCGCGCGGCGATGCCGACGAGACGCACCGCGTCCGCCGCGATGCCGTCGGCCGGCTCGTCGAGCTTGCCCGCGAGGATGCGGTCGGCGCCGACGCGGTGTTGCCGGTGCTCGAGCACGCCGTCGGCGATCCGCACCACCTCGTCCGCC
>JAEWJO010000218.1 GCA_023386455.1 Pseudomonadota bacterium
GCCGAGGCCCGGGCCGCCGAGGCGCGCCGCCTCGCCGCCGCGCTCGCAGCCGAGCGACGCAAGCAGTTCTGCGCGACGCATCCCGACGACCGCGGCTGCTGGGGCGTCGGCGGTCTCAAGGTCCACCTCGAGCTCGAGGCGCGCGTCGCCGAGCGCGCGAATTACTGCCAGATGCACGCGGAGGACGCGCGCTGCTGGAGCTCCGTGCAGAAGGAGCGCGTCCGCGCCGACGCGCAGGCTCGCATCCGGGTCGCGCTCGATCCGCCGAAGCCCAGCGGCCCGCCGCCCGCTCCGCTCGCCGAGACGCAACCGCCGAAGCTCAGCGTGCACGCCGAATGGCGACCCGGTTACTGGCAGTGGGTCGATGGCACGTGGATGTGGCTCGCCGGCATGTGGCGGGTGCCCGACGAGGACATCGCGTCGGAGCAGACGACGACGGCGCCCGCGGCTCCGCCCGCGATCAGGGTCGAAGCACCGCCGCCGCAGCCCGTCCGCACCGCCGTCTGGATCGAGGGCTTCTGGCAGTGGAACGGCACGCAATGGATCTGGATTCCCGGCTCGTGGCAGCTGCGCCCGAGCGCGACGATGACGTGGCGTGCGGCGACGTGGCAGCCGCGAGGCAACGTGCACATCCTGGTTCCCGGCGCATGGGTTCGTATTCGAGGTGGCCGATGAAGTCTCTGTCCACGATCGCAGTCGTCCTTGCCGCGTCGGTCGCCTCGACGGGATGCTTCACCACCTGGGTCGGCACGCAGGCCGCCGGCAAGCCGGGCGCCTGGGACGAGAAGGTGCGCGAGGAGAACGTGCCGCTGCCCGGCATCACGGAGCGCCTCCTCGTCTCGATGCCGCTCGCCACCCCGTCGTTCAAGCTCGAGTGTCACTCGGTGCAGAACGCGAAGGACGCCGTCTATCACACCGCCTTTCGCTACGGCGCTGGCTGGAAGAAGGCGACCGCGATCATGTTCCTCGCGGAAGCCGCGCTCGCCAGCGTCATGCTCCTGACCTACGACAAGGAGAAGCCGGGGACCGCCGTGGTCGGCGGCCTTCTCGCGGTCGATGCCCTCGGCACCGGCGTGCTGTTCTTCGTGCCGCGCAAGGAGGTCTATCGCCGTGACGAGAAGGCGGTGACGACCGAGCTGCGCACGGATTGCCCCGACGGGCTCGTCGTCGACATCGGCGGAGATCAGTTTCCCGTCGATGCCGCGGGCCGCATCGGAGAGCTCGGCGAGGCGGCGTTCGACGCGTGGCTCGAGGCAGGCCAGCCGGTCGCCGTGGCGCCCCCGCAGGCCCAGCCACAGGCAGGACCTTACGTGCCTCCTGCCTACGGCGCACCGGTCACGCAGGCCGCGCCACCGGTCGCCACGGCGATGGCGCCTCCGGCACCGATCGCGCCGCTCCTCGTATCGTTCGAGGGCAAGACCCAGGAGATCGGGCTCGGCTACTCGGAGCGCTGCCTGGCGCACCACATCCGGCATCCCGAGACCCCGGCGTGCGCGGCGACGACGTCGACCGTCACGACGATGTTCGAGGTCCCGGTCGGGACGTTCTCCCGCATCGCGACGACGAACTAACCTCCGGCTGGGTCGAGGCGTAGGCGTAGGCGTAGGCGTAAGCGACCACTGCCGCGCACTCGAGTGCCGTCCCCCCCGCGCTGGGGTTAGCCGGCCTTCTTCTCGGCGGCCTCGGCGGCGAGCCGCTTGCGCTCCTCGGGGTTCTCGTCGAGCCACGCGCGGAGCGACTCCTCGCTGATCTCGACGACGACATCCTCGTCGGCGAGCTTGGCCTGGCAGCCGAGGCGCGACTCGGGACGGACGTCGAACGCCTTGTCCATGATGTCGTTCTCCTTGTCGGAGATCTCGGGCAGCGAGTCGAGGCCCTCGTCGACGTAGACGTGACACGTCGAGCACGCGAGGTTGCCTCCGCACGCGTGACCGACCCGCGCGCCGCACTCCTCGGCGACGTCGAGGATCGTCAGGCCGCGCTTGCACTCGACGGTCAGCGGCCCCGTCGACTTCGGGCCGTGCGGATTCTTGAACGTGATCTTCGGCATCAGTGCCCTCCCTCGCCGGCGTGGGCCCGATGGTGGTCGGCTCGGCCCTCGGGCACGAGCTGCTCCGCTTCCTCCAGCGTCTTGCCGCGGAAGCCAGCATCGACCGCGCGATTCATGCGCGCTTGCGCGAACGGCTTGGTCGCGACATCGAGCGCCTCGATCGCGGCGCGAATCTTCAGGTGGTCGTCGCCGCCGATCGCGGCCTCGAGATCCTTCATCGCCGCCTCGCCGGCGACGCGAACGTCGTCGGTGAGGAGCTCGGCGTCGGAGGCGAACGCGCCCTTCGTCGCCGCGAGGATGCGATCGGCCTCGACGCGCTCGACCGCGAGGTTGCGTCTCGCGAGGTCCTCCTCGGCGTACTCGAACGACTCGATCAGCATGCGCTCGACTTCCTCGTCGGACAGGCCGTAGCTCGGCTTGACCTCGACGTGCGCCTCCTGGCCGGTCGTCAGCTCCTTCGCCATCACCTTCAGCAGGCCATCGGCGTCGATCAGGAACGTGACCTCGAGCCGCGCCATGCCGGCGATCATCGGCGGCACGCCCTTCAGCGTGAAGCGCGCGAGCGAGCGGCAGGCGTCCGCGGTCTCGCGCTCGCCCTGGACGACGTGGACGTCGAAGCCGGTCTGGTTGTCGGCGTACGTCGTGAACGTCTCGGTCGCGCCGCACGGGATGGTCGTGTTGCGGTGGATCAGCTTCTCGACGACGCCGCCCATCATCTCGATGCCGAGCGACAGCGGGACGACGTCGAGCAGCACCATCTGCTGCTGGCCACCCGCGAGCACGTCGGCCTGGACGGCCGCGCCGAGCGCGACGACCTGATCGGGATCGAGGTCGCACAGCGGGTCCTTGCCGAACAGCTCGCGCACGAAGTCGCGCACGATTGGCGAGCGCGTCGAGCCACCGACGAGGATCACGCCGTCGAGGTCGGCCTTGTCGAGCTCGGCGTCCTTGAGGACGCGGCGGCACGCCTTGGCGCAGCGGTCGAGCAACGGCTGCGCGATCTCGCGCAGCGCGGCGCGGGTCAGCGACGCGTGATGGCGCTCGCCATCGCGCTCCCACACGACCATCGCGTCGTCGGCCTCGGTGAGCGCTTCCTTGAGCTTGCGCGACATCGCGACCGCGTGCGCGACCCGGCTGCGGTCACCGGACGCGAGGTCCGCGGCGAACCTGGCCTGCGCGATCAGGCGATCGAGGTCGTCGCCGCCGAGCGCGCTGTCTCCGCCGGTCGCCTTCACCTCGAACACGCCCTCGACGAGCTTCAGGATCGACACGTCGAACGTGCCGCCGCCGAGGTCGAACACCGCGTAGATGCCCTTGCTGCCGCGATCGAGGCCGTACGCGACCGCGGCCGCCGTCGGCTCCGCCATGAGGCGCATCACCTCGAGGCCCGCGAGCCGGCCCGCGTCGCGCGTCGCCTGGCGCTGGGCATCGTCGAAGTAGGCGGGCACGGTGATGACCGCGCCTTCGATCGCGCCGCCGAGCGCACCCTCGGCGCGCAGCTTCAGCTCCTTCAGGATCTCGGCGGACACCTCGACCGGCGAGACCTCCTTGCCACCGACACGCAGCTTGACCGAGCGGTCGTCACCGACGAGCTCGTACGGCAGCATCGTCCGAACCGCCTCGACGTCCTTCATGCCGCGGCCGATCAGGCGCTTCACCGAGGACAGCGTCTCGTGCGGTGCCTCGGCCGCGTGGCTGACGGCCTTGCGACCGACGACGACCTCGCCGTTGCCGTAGTAGACGACGCTCGGGACGATCGGGTCCTCACCGATGACGAACGGCCCGCCGTCCTCGACGTGCGCGACGAGGCTGTTCGTCGTGCCGAGGTCGATACCGACGACGCGGGGCTTGCATGCCTCTTTCTCCTTGGATTGGCCTGGCTCGGCGATCTGCATCAGCATGGGAAATCTCGGGGGGATCCGGGGGTGTCCCCCGGATGGGGGGGGTCCCCCGGATGGGGGTCTCAGTCCTCGTCGAGTGCGGAGTCACACTCCTCGAGATAGCGATCGACGTAGCGCAGCAGGATCAGCTGCGTCTTGATCGCGGAAAGGTCGTTCGCGCCGAACAGCGCCGGCAGCGATTCGATCGAGGCCTTGCGGCGCGCCTTCATCGTCGCGCACAGCTTCTCGATCTCCGAGGTGCGCTTCGCGACGCGCGCCTCCGCGAGCTCCTCGCGCAGCTCCAGGATCTCCATCAGGAACGCGGGATCGAGCTGCTCGTTGTCGCCGATCGTCACACCGGCGCGTGCGAGCAGATACTCGGCGCGGGCGACCGGCTTCTTCAGCGTCTGGTACGCGTCGTTCAGCGCGCGCGACCGCGACAGCGCGACGACGCGCTCGGCGGCGGGTGCGTTCGCGAATCGATCGGGGTGGACTTCCTTCGACTTGTCGAAGAACGCCGCCTCGATCACGGACGGGTCGAGATCGAACTGCGCGGGCAGACCGAGCAGCCCGAAGGCGTCATCAGAACTGGACGCTCTCTCCACAGCCGCACGAGCCCTTCGCGTTCGGGTTGTTGAACTTGAACCCGTGCCCCATCATCCCCTTCACGAAGTCGAGCGTCATCCCGCCGAGGTACACGAGGCTCTTCGGATCGACGACGATTCCGATCTTGCCGTCGGGGCCGAAGAACTCCTTGTCGGTCGCCTTCACCTCGTCGGCCCACTCGAACACGTACGTGAACCCCGTGCAGCCACCACCGCGAACACCGACGCGAATGCGCGCGTTCGGCGTGCCGCGCTTGTCGCGCTGCTTCGCGATCTCCTGCGCCGCGGCCTCGGTGAGCACGATCTCCTTCTTCGACGGAACGGCCGGAGCCGTCGCCTTGGAAGTGTCGTTGGTTGCTGCTGCGTTCATGGCTACCTCGAGCGCTTCTTCTTGTAGTCCTCGATCGCTGCCTTGATCGCGTCTTCCGCGAGCACCGAGCAGTGGATCTTGACCGGCGGGAGGTTCAGCTCCTCGACGATCCGGGTGTTCGTGATCTCGGCCGCCTGGTCGAGTGTCATGCCCTTGATCATCTCGGTCGCGAGCGAGCTCGACGCGATCGCCGAGCCGCAGCCGAACGTCTTGAACTTCGCATCCTCGATGCGACCGTCCTTGACCTTGATCTGGAGACGCATGACGTCGCCGCACGCCGGCGCGCCGACGAGGCCCGTGCCTACATCCTCGGCCTCGTCCTTGGCGAACGTGCCGACGTTGCGCGGGTTCTCGTAGTGATCGATGACTTTGTCTGAGTACGCCATGGCTAGTTCCTGATCCTCAGTGTGGGGTCCACTGGATGGAGTTGATGTCGATACCGTCCTGATGCATCTCCCAGAGCGGCGACAGCGCGCGCAGGCGGTCGACCGACCGGACGACGAGATCGATCACGTAGTCGACCTCGGCCTCGGTGTTGAAGCGCCCCAGGCCGAAGCGAATCGACGTGTGCGCGAGCTCGTCGCCGACGCCGAGCGCGCGGAGCACGTAGCTCGGCTCGAGCGACGCCGAGGTGCAGGCCGAGCCGCTCGACACGGCGACGTCCTTCAGCGCCATCAGCAGCGACTCGCCCTCGACGAACGCAAACGAGATGTTGAGGTTGCCCGGCAGGCGATGCTCGAGCGAGCCGTTGACGTAGGTCTCGGAGAGCTTGCTCGTGAGGCCACGATACAGCCGGTCGCGCAGCGCACCGAGACGGATCGCCTCGGCGGCCATCTCTTCCTTCGCGAGCGCGGCGGCCTTGCCGAAGCCGACGATCAGCGGGACCGCGAGCGTGCCCGAGCGCATGCCGCGCTCGTGACCGCCGCCGTCGATGAGCGGGTCGATGCGGACGCGCGGCTTGCGGCGCACCCACAGCGCGCCGACACCCTTGGGTCCGTACATCTTGTGCGCAGACACCGCGACGAGGTCGGCCTTCGAGGCCTCGACGTCAAACGGAATCTTGCCCGCGCCCTGCACGGCATCGATGTGGAACAAGGTCTTCTTGTTCTTCATCTTGATCGCCGCGCCGATCGCGTTGACGTCCTGGACGACGCCGATCTCGTTGTTCGCCAGCATGATGCTGACGACGAGCGTCTTGTCGGTCATCGCCGCGGTGACCATCTCCGGCGTGACCGTGCCGTCCTTGTTCGGCGTCAGGTACGTCACCTCGTAGCCCTCGCGCTGGAGGCGCTTGCAGGTATCGATGACGCTCTTGTGCTCGGTCTCGACGGTGATGATGTGGTTGCCCTGCTTCTTCAAGAAGCTCGCGGCGCCCTTGATGGCGAGGTTGTTGGACTCGGTCGCACCCGAGGTCCAGACGATCTCCTTGCCGTCTCCGCCGATCAGCGCGGCAACCTGATTGCGCGCGTTCTCGACCGCCGCCTCGGCCGTCCAGCCGAACACGTGGTTGCGGCTCGCGGCGTTGCCGAAGTGCGTCGTGAAGTACGGCAGCATCGTCTCGAGCACACGTGGGTCCACCATCGTGGTCGAGTGGTTGTCCATGAAGATGGGGAGCTTTACTCCGGTGGTCTCCGACATCAGTTGTTTCCTTCGCGAAAGAGCACGGTGACGGGGACGTCGTAGGCCTTGTCGCCGTCGGACGCGGGACGCTTCGACAGGCCCGCAAACAAGGACGGTGCTTCGCCCTTGTGGTGGCCCTGGTGATCGCAGGCTCCGCACTCGGTCGGCGCAAAGTCCGACGAGCACGTCTGGCAGGAATCGAGGTACGCGAGCGCCTCGGACAGATCGTTCTCGATGACCGACAGCTGCATGATCTGCTCGCGGATCTGCTGCTGCTTCTCGAGGAACAGCGCACGCACGCGCGCACTCGCCTCGGGGGCCGATCCGGCCGACTGGAAGTCGCGGACAAAGCCCTGGATCTCGGCGAGCGTGAAGCCGATCGCCTGGAGCTTCACGATCCAGTGGATGCGATCGACGGCCTCCGCTCCATAGAGCCGGAACCCACCCTCGCTCCGCGCGCGCGGCTCGAGCAACCCCAGCTCCTCGTAGAGGTGCATCGCCCGGACGGTCTTGCCGACCGCCTTCGCGAGGTCGCCGACCCGCATGAGCTTGTCGGCGTTCTTGTGGTTGCTCCCGTCCTGCATCGTTGAACCCTCACGTACACGTAAGGTTCTATCTACCTGGACGGACTATGGTCGGGTGGGGTCAGGGTGTCAATGCCCAACCCTGACCTTTACGTGAGAATCAGCCCTGCGGACGGGATTCTCCGAGCTTAGCGGTGCCAGAGCCGGGCGACAAACGACCAGCCGGCGTCCTGCCGATTTCCCCGACCGGTCGTCACGATCAGATCTGGGTGGCCGTCGTGGTCGAGGTCGCCGAGCTCGAGCCACGAGGACTCCGCGAAGTCCGGATCGAAGTCGATGACGAGGTCGCGCCGGATCTCTCCCTCGGGGGTGACGCGCAGCGCGTAGACCTGGCCGGCGTGCGTGCTCGGGATGCCCTCGCTCTCGCCATCACCGCGGGTCGACACGAGGAGCTCGGGGCGGCCGTCGCCGTCGACGTCGGCGACGCCCATCATCTTCTCGAAGTAGCCGAGGTCGAACGAAGCGTCCTCGTGCGCGAGCACGTAGGCGATATCGGCGCGTCCTCCATCGATGTGATACGCGACGATGCTCGCGCGGTTGTCGCCCTGCTCTTCCTTCCAGCCGATGATCAGCTCCGGCCGGCCGTCGCCATCGATGTCGCCGACCATCACCGACGCGTAGAACATGAGGTGACCCTCGAACGCGTCGATCACGGCGCGCGGGTAGTGCTGCGGCTCGCCCGTCACGCGATCGAGGTCCCAGATCTCGACCTGCGCGGCGCGCTCGCGAAACCCGTTCGACACGACGAGCTCGCGGCTGCCGTCGCCGTCGACATCGACGAGCCACGCGTCCTCGCCCGAGCCCGACACCTGCATGATCTTGCGCGAGCCGATGCTGCCGTCGTGCTCGACGTCGTAGCGGATGATCTCGCCGTCGCCGCAGTACGCCGACACGATCTCCTGCTTGCCGTCGTGATCGAGGTCGGCGACCGCGAGCCCGTGCGTGTAGCTCGAGTTGTTCTGCGGCGCGTGCATCGACGAGACCCGCGTGACGGCCATGCCGTCGAGATCGAGGATCGCCAGACGTGCGACCTCGCCATTCTCCTCGCCGGTGCCCGCGACGAGCTCGCGCCGGCGATCGCCATCGACGTCGGCGGCGCGGAGACCGAGCACCATTCCCGGCTGTTCGGTCGCGAGATCCTCCGCGAGCGTCGTCGCGGTCCACGCCGTGCCGTCGTGGCGATACATGTCGACGCGGCTGTTCGGGCTCGTGCCGGTGAGGATCTCGTCCATGCCGTCGCCGTCGAGATCCGCGAGCTCGATGTCCCAGCCCGCGTAGCTCTGGTCGACGATCGCGATCAACTCACCGTTCCAGGCGGACGACAGCTGCGCGATGTCGGACAGCGCGGTCACGCGCGGTGGATCCGGCAGCGTGGCGTCAGTGCACGCCGCCGCGAGTCCCAGACACGTGAACAGCGCGCGTCGCAGCAAGCGCAGCGTGGTGGTGCAACGCCGGGGCCGCGCCGGTGAGGAGAGGCTTCGGTTGGTCCGTCACTGCCACGGGTTCACGAATCGTGTCGCGAGCGTGTCGTCGGTGAGCGCGGCGAAGAACGCGAGCAGATCGGCGCGCTCGTCCACGGCGAGCGAGACGCCGGCGACGAGCGGTGACTTCAGCGGGCTCGCGACGCCCCCGCGCACGTAATGATCGATCACCGAATCGAGCGTCGGCGCACTGCCATCGTGAAAGTACGGCGCGGTCAGCGCGATGTTGCGCAACGTCGGCGCGCGGAACCGCCCCATGTCGCCGGGCTCGCCGGTCACCTCGATGAGGCCGCGGTCGCCGGCCGGATAGGCGCCGTTGCCATCGACGTTGTAGAGGCCCGTATTGAACAGCTGGATCTGGCCGCCGGCGGGCATCGCGACGTGATCGTAGGCGGATGCGAGATTGAACCCGCCGTGGCATTGCGCGCAGCCGAGACGCTCGGACTCGAACAGCGCGAGGCCGCGCCGCGCGCTCGCATCGAGTGCGGTCTCGTCGCCCGCGACGAGGCGATCGAACGGCGAGTCCCCCGAGATGATCGTGCGCTCGAAGCTCGCGAGCGCGCGCGTGATGTTCTCGAGCGTCAGCGGTGCGGCCTCGTCGGGGAACGCCTGCGCGAACAGCTCGCTGTAGACCGGCTCGGCGGCGAGCCGCGCGAGCGCATCGGTCTCGACGACCGCCATCTCGACCGGCGCCGTGCCGAACATCGGCAGCCGCGCCTGGTCCTCGAGCCGGCGGACGTCGTGCGCCCACGTGCTCGAGCTGTTGTACGCGACGTTGACGAGGCTCATCGCGTTGTGGATGCCGCGCTCGCCGGTCGCACCGAGCGGGACGGTCTGGCCATCGCTGAACGCGCGCGCCGGATCGTGGCAGCTCGCGCACGACTGCGTGCCGGTCCCCGACAGCCGCGTGTCGAAGAACAGGTGTCGCCCGAGCTCGACCTTGCCCGCGGTCATCGGGTTGTCGGCGGGCACGCGCGGCACCGGGAAGCCATCGGGCAGCTGCCACTGCCAGTCGGCCGCAGGCGGTGCAGCCGCACATGCAGCGACGGCGACGAGCACCAGCGCGCGCATCCTACAGCTCGTGGCGCACGTAGAACTGCAGCTGGTTCGCGACGTCGGGCGACGCGTCGAACACCTCGCTCTTTGCCGGGGCGGCGACCCAGCCCTGGCTCATGTCGAGCCGGTTGGCGTCGTAGTCGAAGTTGCCCATGACGAGCGTGCGAAACGCCGTGCCGACGTAGGTGCCGCGTGCGACGCGGAGGTCGACGCCGAAGCCGAAGAAGCCCTCCGGCATGGCCTTGCTATCACGGATGCGCTCGTCGCCGTACGGCACGCTCATGCGCGCGAGCTCGACGCCGGCGCCGAGCTGGAGGTAGCCGCGCAGCCACGACGTCACCTGCGTGCGCGCGCCGATCGCGGTCGAGACGAGCCCGCTCGTTCGATCGAGCGGCAGGTCGCCGGCCTCGCCGTTGTTCGTCGACGCATAGAGGTCGAGGCGGGCCTCGACGAACAGCGGACCGGGCAGCGCGCGCGTCCCGAACACGCCGATGCCGTTCATCCGGCACTCGCTCCAGGTCTGGGTCGGGTTGGTCTCCCCTTCGCGGTGAAAGCCGTAGCCACCGACCCGCGCGCCGATCTCGAACGGATGGTCGTCCGCGGCGGCGAGCGAGGGGGACAGGGCGACGAGGGCAGCGAGGGCGAGACCTGGAGTGCGCATGGCCTGCGCTCTCAGCAGCGGGCGCGCCGTGAACGTCGCGCTTCAGATCCCCCGCAGATCGTGAACACCGGGGCACAGCGGGCGGCAGATCCTGCGGGATCCGGCGACCGTTGTCGGGTTCCCCTACGCCCGCGTGGAAGATGTCCACACGCCGCGCCGCTCAGCAGCGCACGTGGATGTGGACGTGGCGATGGTCGTCCCGTTCGTCGTCCTTGCGGGACTCGAAGCGCTCGAGATAGCCATCGTCCTTCTTGCGCGTGGCGATCGGCCGGGGCTTTTTCGGATCGTCGTCGTCCTCGAAATACGGCATGGCGTTTCGTCGCTGATGCATCGCCGGTGCCGAAAAAAAGTCGGGCAAGAC
>JAEWJO010000275.1 GCA_023386455.1 Pseudomonadota bacterium
CGGCGGCAGCGGTCCGCCGTGCTCGAGGACGCGCTCGAGCTCGCGCCGCGCGGCGACGTGCTCCTTCAGCAGCTCCGCCGCCGACAGCCGCGCGCCGGGCCTGATCTCGACGCGGACCACGTCGGGCTCCGCGGCCGCGGCGTGCAGCATCCACGTGCCGTGATCGTTCGCGAGCGCCTCTCGCACGAACAGGCCGCGCAGCACGACCGCGACGTCCTTGCGTGCGCGCCAGAACTTCTGCCAGTCGGCGAACGTCCCCGAGCCCTTGCCGACGGTGACCGCGCCGATCTCGCCCTTCTCGTCGGCGTGCGCGCCGTTGTCGAACCACGGCGAGGTCGGGTTCGCGTAGACCTGCGTCACGGCGACGAGGCCGTCGCCCTTCACCGCGCCGATGCGCGAGATGACGATGCTGACCGCATGCGCGTCAGGGTCTGCGAGCGTCGGCAGCGCACGCTCGATCAGCAGCGCCTCGGCAATGCCGGCGATCAGCGCGTCGCGCGCGGCGGGCGGGCGCGGGCTACGCTTCTGATGGAGGCGCACGCCATGCTCGTGCTCGTCATCATCGTCGTCGCCGTGCTTGCGCGATGGTGACTTGCCGAACAGCTGGTCGAGCGCATCGAGCTTCTGCTCGAGCTCGTCGACGTAGTAGCGCAGCTCGCCGGAGACCTCGGTGCGCGCCCGCTCGATCACGCGCGCGGCGCGGATCCGCTCGAGCGCCGCCGACGCGATCGCGATCGCCGGCTCGAGACGAGCCGTCGCGAGATCGAGCGCACCTTCGAGCACGTAGTCACCGGCGACCGGCGACCGTTCCGGCATCGGCTCGAACGTCGGGACGATCTGTCCGCCGTCCTCGCCGAGCCGGATGATGCGCAGGCGCGCCGGCGCGGCGGTCGCGAGCATGTCGGTCAGCGAGCCGCCGACGTGATCCTCGAGCCAGCGCTTCACCGTGCGCGCGCCGTAGCGCGGATCGAAGGCATCGGCGACCGCGCGGCGGCGGACCGCGGCACCGGCGTAGACGAACGTGTTGCGCTCGCGCAGACCGCGGCGCGCGAGCAGCTTCGCGAGCTCCTTGTCGACGACCTTGGCGGCGACCTCGGGCGTCAGCGGCTCGAACGGCACGACCTGATCGATGCGGTTGAACAGCTCGACCGGGAAGAAGTCGCGCACCGCCTTCGCGACGTCGGCGAGGATCCGGTCGCGCGTCTCGCCGAAGCCGATCGGCTGCGCGCTGCGCGAGCCGAGGTTCGAGGTCATGATCACGACGGCGCTCGCGAAGCTCGTGACCTCGCCGGCGGCATCGGTCAGCCGGCCCTCGTCGAACAGCTGGAGCAGCAGGTGGAGCGCCTGCGGGTGCGCCTTCTCGATCTCGTCGAGCAGGACGACGCAGAACGGCTGCGCGCGGACGCGGGAGGTCAGGAGGCCTTCGGGGTTCCAGCGATCGCCGATGAGGCGCGACACCGCGTCGGGGCCGGACATCTCGCCCATGTCGACGCGGACGAGCCGCGATTGATCGCCGTACAGGTACTCGGCGATCGCGGTCGCGAGCTCGGTCTTGCCGGTGCCGGTCGGTCCGGTGAACAGCAGCACCGAGACCGGTCGGCCCGGATCGGCGAGCCCGGCGCGGACCTTCAGGATCACGTCGGCGGCAGCGCGCGTCGCCGCGGGCTGGCCGATCACGCGCGCCGCGAACGACGCCTCGACCTCCGCCGGATCGAGTGGCGACTCGAGCGTCAGGAGCTGCGGCGACAGTCCGGTCGTGCGCGCGAGCGTGTCGAGCACGTCGTTCGGCGTGATCTCGCGCTCGTCGTCCTTCGCGTGCGCGTCCTCGGCGACGCGGCGCACGATCTCGATCGCGACGCCGGGCCGCGCTCGCCACGGGAACAGCGCGGCGCCGAGCTCGAGCGCGGTGCGCGGGACGAACGGATGCAGCGCAATGCTGCCGAGCCGCACCTCGAGCGCGCGCACCTCGTGGAGAAGGAGCTGTGCGGTCTCGGCTGGCGAGGCCGCGGGAACCGCGACGAGCGACAGCGCCTCGGCGAGGCCCGGTGCGTCGCGCTCGAGGCGCGCGTGCTGCTCCGCCGTCAGCTCGGCGACGATCGCGAGGTCGCCCCGGCGCACGGGACCGCGGAAGAAGTCGGCGAAGCTGCGCTCGCTCTGGCGCGACTGGCCGAGCCGGCCGAACAGGTGGATGTCCTCGAGCCAGAGGATGCCCCGCTTCTTGCGCGCCTCGTCGAGCACGGCGAGGCAGCGCTCCTCCCACTGGCCGAGATACGACATGCCGGCGATCAGCCGCTTGCCCGACAGACGCCAGACGTGGAAGCAGCGATCCAGGTTCTTGTGGATCGCATAGCCATCCTCGGCGAGACGGTCGGCGATCCACTGGTAGATCAGCATCGTCTTGCCGGCACCGGGCGGACCGATCACGGCGGCCGAGCGCGGCCGCTGACCACCGAACAGGTATGCGAGCCGCTCGCGATACGGCGAGCGAGGTACGCCGAGCCGGATGCTGCCCGACGCTGCACGCTGCGTCTCGTCGACGGCGAGATCGTGGAGCACGCGATCGGGACGCGAGGCCGATGCGGCGGCGCGGTTGTCCTTCTTGCGCGAGGGCAGCAGGTCGAGCAGCGACATCGGCTCGGCCGAGAACGCGACGGTGACGAGCCGATCCTTACCGTTCGACAGGAGGTCGTCGAGGTCGGAGTCGTCCTCGACATCGCTCCAGTGCTCGCGCGCGAGCAGCACCGCGAGCGACGGGATGTCGGCGCGGTCCTCGGTGATGAACCACATGTCGCGCCGCTGCGGGTGATAGACGAACAGCTTCTGCGCGTCCTCGCTCGTCCACCGCGGCTCGACGATCAGCGGCATGTGGCCGTGGACGTTGCCGCCCTTCGTCTTGAGATCGATCGGCACGCGCACGAGCTCGGTCCCGACGGGCAGCTGGAACAGCTCCTGCTCGACCGGCGGCACGCGGCGCAGGTTGTCGCGCAGGCGATCGATCATCCGCTCGCGCAGCTTGGACTCGCCGGTGCCCGAGATGTACGCGCCGTAGCGCGCCGGGACGAGCGCGGTCCACTCCTCCTCCGCGTCCTTCGCGAGGTAGATCCCGACGGTGAAGTGGACCCTCACGACTTGTCCCCTTCGCCCTGCGCAGGCGTCAGCACCGCGAGCGGGTTGGTGTAGACCCACAGCTTGTCGAGCTCGTCGTAGCGGCAGTCGTGGCCCGCGTGATCGAGCGCGGACACGAGGCGCGTGACCGCGGCCTCGGCGAGCCGGCGCGGCAGCTCGCTCCACGGCGGATCGACCTCCTCGCCGACGGTCGTCACGCGGTCGGCGCTGATCGTGATCTCGCGCATCGGCGCGCCGCGCGCGGGTCGGGGCTGCGGTGGAGCCGGCATCACCTGCCATTCCTCGTCGGTGAGCTCGGCCTTCGGCTCGAGCAGGTCGACCCAGACGTGGCACGGCTCGCCGGCAAGACCGATGAAGCGGTGAAGGCCGCCCTCGAGCCCGAACAGCAGGTCGGCGCCCGTGCCGAGGATGCGCACGAGCACGCTGCTCGGCCCGGCGGCGACGAGGCTCTTCTCCGCCCACGCTCGATCGTGCGGCGGACCCCACGGCGGCTTCCAGCCCGCCTGCTGCTCTCCCCACAGGTGGACGCTGCCGCGCCAGCCATGGTGGCCGGCCGCCTCCAGCACGAGCTTCACCCACGCGAACAGGGCGGGGCGCGCGTCGGGGGTGTGGGCGAGCAGCGTGATTCCGGGCCGCTGCGGTCGCAGCGCGACGAGCAGCCAGAACAGATCGCGCCGGAACTTCTGGCGCGTCGCGATCGCGCTGTCGATCAGGTCGATCGCATCGATGTCCTTCGCGAGCGCCTCGAGGCACAGCTCCTCGGCGGTGCGCAGCTCACCCTGCGCCGACGCGCATGCGGTCCACAGCGCGGTCAGGCGGGCGTGCGTGGTCGACAGGCGTGCGAGCTCTCGGCCGGGCAGCGCGGTCTTGCCTTCGCGGCCGTCGCCGGGAGACCGCTGTGCCGCGGTCGCGAGCGTCGACTCGATCTCGCCGATCCGGTCGCGCACCGCGGTCGCCGCTGACCTCGCGAGCTCGCGATCGGTATCGCGGCGCAGCTCGCCGAGCGCGAGCGCGCTCTTCACCATCCGCTTGCCGGTCGTCGCCGCGCGGCGCCACAGCGCGACGTGGACCTCACCCTCGGCGACGCCGAGGCGCGAGCCCTTGTCGCGGAGGACCTCTTCGTCCGGCGTCCGGACCGTCAGCGTACCGCCGTGACCATCGGCACCGGCGCGCGCGAGCAGCCGGGCACCGGGCGCGAGCAGCGATACGTCGAGGTGACGTCGCAGCGCGCGTGCACCGAGCTCGGCGGAGAACCCGGTCTCGGCGAGGCGCGCGAGCGCGGCCGGCGAGATGTCGAGCAGCACGCCGCTCTGCGTGAGCCCGCGCCGCTCGGCGAGCCGCGTGATCGCGATCTCGGCGACCTTCGCGATCTCGGCGGGCTCGAGCGGGTGGAACACGACGATCTGGTCGAGGCGGTTGACGAGCTCGGGACGGAACGCGCCGAGCACCGCGTCGCGGTACCGCCGGTCCTCGCGATCTCGCTCCGGCTCGTCGGGACCGAGGCCGAGACGCCCCTTCGCGGTACGCGTGCCGAGGTTCGACGTCAGCACGATCAGCGAGTTGTGGAAGTACGTCGTGCGGCCGCGGCCGTCGGTCAGCCGCGCTTCGCCGAGCACCTGGAGCAGCAGGTCGAACACCGACGGATGCGCCTTCTCGATCTCGTCGAGCAGCACGACGCCGAACGGCTGGCTCTTCACGGCGGCAGTCAGCCGGCCGTCCTCGCCGCTCGTTCCGCCGAACAGCCGCTCGGCCGCCCACGGATCGGTGTACTCGCTCATGTCGAGGCGGACCATCTTGTCGGGGTTGCCGAACAGGTACGCCGCGACCGAGCGTGCGAGCTCGGTCTTGCCGACGCCGCTCGGCCCGACGAACAGCAGGCTCGCGAGCGGCTTGTCGGCCGGCGCGAGCCGCGCCTTCGCGACACAGATCGCCTCGGCGACGCGCCGGACCGCCGTGTCCTGGCCGACCATGCGACGACGCAGCTGCGCGACGACATCGTCGGCCGCGATCGGCTTCGTCTCGTCGAGCAGCTGGATCGGGATGCCGGTCGCCCACGAGAACGCGGCGTACAGCTCGGCGTCGCCGAGCGTGCGGCCGGCGCCGCTCTCGTCGCGCGATGCATCGTGTGCGACGCGAAGCTCCCCGAGGAGGCGCACCGCCTTGCCCGGGAACGCGCGGTAGGGCAGGTAGCGGCGTGCGAGATCGACGGCGGTCGGCACCATCGCGGGCGCGATCTGCGGCCGACCCGACTGCGTCTTCCGCCAGTACTGCGCCCACGCCTTGCACGCCTCGATCGTCGTGTCCGGATCGGTCGGCGGCACGTGGACGCGGAGCATCGCGCTGATCAGCGAGACGTCGTGGCGCTCTGCGCGGTCGAGCGCGACGGCGGTGAGCTCGCCGATCACGCACACGCGCCCGTCGACGACGTGCCGGCGGATCGCCGCACCGATGTCGACGCCGCCCTCGGCGGGGCGATCCGCGAACAGCGCACCGAAATCGTCGAAGTAGAGGAT
>JAEWJO010000346.1 GCA_023386455.1 Pseudomonadota bacterium
GTCGTGTACGTCGTGCTCCGCCAGCTGCGCGAAGGCACCCAGATGCCCGAGCTCGCGCTCGCCATCGCACGCGTTCGCACGTAGCTCGGCGTCTCGCTCACACCTCGGGTGTGTGAACGGCTCGCTCCACACAGCATGCTGGGTCGCGGGGTTGCCTTCGCGATCGGACCTGGCACGCGGCATGCGAAGCATCGCCGGTGATGAGGTACGTACCGCTAGCAGTGCTGGTGTGTTGTGCGTGTGGGAGCTCGTCGAAGCCGGCCGCGGATCCCCGCGACGCGGAGCGCGAGGCCGCCGCGGCCCGGCGCAAGGAGCTCGACGACGCGAGACCGATACCTCCGTACGAGACGCGGGAGAAGATCGCGTTTCGCCCGAACGAGCGCTGCGGTCAGGGCCCGTACCGGCTCGAGACCGACTCGCTTCGCGCGCATTACGGCGAGGAGATCATCGTGTACGCGTGCGGCGACCACGCGATCCGCGGCAACTATCGATTCGACGTCCAGCGATCATCCCCGTACACGACCGAGCGCGCATTCGGCTGGGTCAGCGACAACGAGGCCTGCAAGGGCAATCGCGCGACCGTCGTCGACGCGGGATCGAGCGCGGCCTCGGGCGGTGGCGGTGGCAATGGCAGCGGCAAGGGCGTCGGCAAGGGCGCCGCCGCCAAAGCGGCAGCCAAGCCGACGGCGCGGACGCTCGCGCGCGGCGAGGTGCCGAGCGACTGCAACGTCACGAGCTACATCCTCGATACCTCGTACCGCTCGAGCGGCGACGTACCGGCGCTCGAGGCGCATCTCGTGATCGACATCTGGTCCGACGAGCCGAACGATCTGCAGGGCCTCGTGTTCGTGATCGAGAAGAAGACGGTCGTCGCCGACATGACCGTCGAGCGATGGAAGGCGTTCCTCGACGCCGACGAGGCGTGGTCCGAGCGTGCCAGCGCATTCCTGGAGGAGGAGGTCGCTGCAGGTCGCACGACGCTGCTCGACTCGACGGTGACGACTCCGCCACCCCCGCCGCCGCGCCGCGAGACGCTGCCGCCGAAGCCGAGCAAGAACGCGCGCTGGATCCCCGGCTACTGGCAGTACGCCACCGGTGAGTTTCACTGGCTCGCCGGCATGTGGGAGGTGCCGCCCGAGGATGTCGCGAAGGATCTGACCGTGCACGCGCCATCACCGCCGCCGGCGGTCCGTGTCGATCAGCCCGTGGAGCCGAGGCCCGTCGTCACGGCGGTGTGGACGCCCGGCCAGTGGCAGTGGGACGGCCGCGTGTACGTGTGGATCCCCGGCGCGTGGCGCGTGCCTCCGTCGCGCGAGCACGCGTGGCAGCCGGCGCGGTGGTCGGCCAGCGTTCGCGGGGGCGCCGTGTTCGTGCCGGGTGGCTGGCACGTCCGGATCGGTCGCTGAGCGCGATCACTTCGCGCGCTGCAGCTGACACGCGTAGTCGCTGCCGTGCGTGCACGCGAACGCGATGATCTCGGTCGCGTCCGCGCCGGCATTCGCACGGTCGAACAGCGGCCGCGCGCAGCCGTCGGGATCGCCGAGCTCGCACGCGCGAGCGAACAGTCGCGTCGCCTCGGCCTTGTCCTCGAGCGTCACGAACCGTGGCGGCACCTCGGCGGCATGCGGGTTGAACTTGCGGATCACGAACCGCGGCTTCGCATCGTCGACGGTCGCCGCGCCGAGGCCGATGCTCGTCACGAACTCGGTCCGCAGCGCACCCGCGATGTAGCACGCGCGCGCGTTGCTCTCCGCGCAACGCTTGTCCACCAGCGCGAGCGCCGCCCGGCGGTAGCGCTCGTCGATGATCACCGCGGCGCACCGCTTCGCGTCGCGGGACAAACCGCCGCCGGCCTGCATGCGGTACGGGCCGTACGCGATGACGATCGCGCTGCAGCCCTCGAGTGCCCCGACGAGGCGCGGATCGTCGGCGGCGACCACATCTGGCGTGCTCGCCGAGCCGGACTGTTTGACCGCCGGCACGCTGCTTCCAGGACCGGCGCCGTTGGGCGTCGAGTTGCAGCCGACGGCGATGACGAGCGAGAGCGCGAGCGCACGCATCGGGCTCACCCTATCAGGCGAAGCGACGGAGCGCCCGGTCTCACTGGATTGGCGAGTGTCGTCGGGATCTGTAGAATGCGTCGGCCGTGGGCTCCCTTCTTCGCCGCCCCCTCGTCGTGACGCTCCTGGCCGCCGGCGGTTGCGTGTCGCCGGTGATGCACTTCGGCGAGGGCAAGACCGCCAAGCAAGCGCAGCACGACACGATGGCGTCGTTCGGTCCCGCGCGCCTCGCGACCGGGGAGAAGTGGGCCGGCGAGGTGCAGACGCGCAAGATCCGCGTCTGGGCCGACAATCAGTACCGGACGCAGAACCGGCACTGGCAGCAGTCGTTCGAGCAGCCACTCGAGCTCGCCAACGTCGTGATCGAGCCGATCCTCGGCATTCGCTTCGTCGCCGAGTATGTCGAGTGGGAGCGCTACGAGCCCGGGTCGACGCTCACAGACGACATCAAGGCACTCGAGGAGCGCGATCCGGGAACCGACGTGTTCGCGGTGATCGGGCTGACGTCGTCGCTGTCGCTCGTCACCGCGACGTTCGACCAGCTCGGGCTCGCGGGCCTCGGCGGGCGCCACATGATGCTGCGCGGCTACGCGGATATCGAGGAGCGCAAGGTGTACGCGAACGCGTTCCCGGATCTGCGTCCCGAGGAGCGCGAGCTCGCGCTCGAGCACCTGCGTCACCACAAGACGGCGGTGGTGCTGCTCCACGAGCTCGGTCACAACCTGGGCGTCGATCACGAGACCGACAGCAACACGATCATGTACGCGTCGTACTCGAACCACGCGTCGGCGTTCAGCCCGCAGGCGCGCGCGACGATGCTGCGTACCGTCGACGAGCGCCTGCATCGCAAGCCGTCGAAGCCGGTCGTCGCGAGCGCGCCCGTGCAGGCGACACCAGCAAGCGTGGACGCGCCGCCGGTCACGCCGGCCGTGCATCACGCGCCGATCGTCATCCGCGTCACGCGCAGCAAGAGCACGATCGTCGATGGCAAGCAGCTCGGCGCCGAGGCTCTCGACACGATGCTGAAGGCGGTGTTCGCGGAGGACCCGACGACGAAGATCGTGATCAACGAGGATCGCAAGGTGCCGACCGGCGCCATCGGAGACCTGCTCGACCGTCTGAAGGCGATCGGGTTTGCGAAGTTCGAGTTCGGCTGGAGCGGCAAGTAGCCGAAACCGAAAAGCGGCCCGCATCGCTGCGGACCGCTAGCACCCACCGGACCCGCGTCTAGCGGATCGAGATGCCGGCGCTGATGCTCACGCCACCGCTGACCACGGGCTGCTCGGCAACCGCCCAGTAGCCCGGCTGCCAGATCCACTCGCTGCCGCCCCACTGCCAGTTGCCCGCGACCCAGACATAGCCGGACACCGGCTGGTAGCTCTCGACGATGATCGGCGGGCGAACGTGGGCGTCGTAGTAGCGATGGCGATGCACCGGGCGCTTGTAGACGCGGACGACACCGCCCGGGAACACGTAGCGCCCGTTGCTCACGCGCACGTGCCCACCGCGCGGTCCACGATGGCGATGATCGCGAACGGGGGCCGCGTTCCGCGCCGGACCTCCGGCGCGATGGTCACGAACGACGACGCCACCGCTCCGGCTCGAACCGTGGTTCGGCCCATGATTACCGCCGCGGCCGCGACCGTGTCCCGCATAGGCAGCACTGCCGAGGACCAAGCAGAGGATCGTTGCGATTCCAAGTGTGCGACTCATGGAAGCCAGACTACCGCCGAAGAGATGTAGGCCTGGCGGAGCCAACGCGCGCTCGATGCGCTGGACAGTGCCGCAGCTAACATTGTCAGCCGCTAACTGTCGATGAGCGTCTGTGAAGTTAGATGAACTCAGGCCGTCACGGTGATGCCGGAGATCGTCGCCAGCTTTGCGAGCCACTCGTCGCGCTTCTGCACGCGGAGCTCGACCTCGTGACCGCCGTGGAGTCGCAGCGAGATCAGTACTACCTCTGCTCGACCCTCTTGTGGGGCGAACCCGGGCTTATGCTCGTGCGCGCATGGCGATGACCCTGGACGATGTCGACGCGTTCTCGCTGAAGCTGCCCGGCGTCGTCGTCGGCACGAAGTGGGGCAATCGCACGTGGATGATCGAGGACAAGGGCTTCGCGTGGCAGCGCCCGCTCCGCAAGACCGACCTCGAGCGTCTCGGCGACGAGCCGCCGCCTGTCGGGGATGTCCTCGCGGTGCGGACCGCCGGCCTCGATGCGAAGGACGCATTGCTCGCGATCGCGCCGCCGGGGTTCTTCACGATCCAGCACTTCAACAACTATCCCGCTGTGCTGATCGAGCTACGCAGGGCGCGTGTGAAGGATGTCCGCGCGGCGATCCTCGACGCGTACGGTGCCGTCGCGGCCTCGTTGCCGATCAAGAAGCGACCCGCGGCGAAGAAGCCCGCCGCGAAGCGCGCACCGGCGAAGTCCCCCCGGCGTCGGTCGCGCTGATCAGGCCTCGGGCTTGATCGAGTCGCAGACCTTCGCGAGCCAGTCGAGCAGCGGCTTGTCCGGCGTCTTCGTCTCCTTCGAGTCGGGTCCGGCGTACCAGTGACAGGTTCCCTCGATCCCGCGGGTCTCGTCGAGCGGGAGCCACACGGTGACATCGAGGTGGCGGTTGCCCTTCACCGACGACACGTACGTCAGCTTGCCATCCGGCTGCGCCTGCTTGGTGATCTCGACGAGATCGAAGCGCTGGGCATCGGGCTCGACGTCGCGTGCGAGCTCTTCGACGGACTTGAAGGTCTTGTCGCGCACACGGATCGTGATCCGCGGACCGGCGGCGCCGATCGGCTGGACGTGCCAGTCGGGACCGACCATCGACTCCTTGTTCTCGGGCAATCCCTGCGGGATGTCGACACGAACCTTCACGCCCTTCGCATCGACGGTCGTCGAGACGAGCTTCGCGTCGATCCACTTCGCGTTGCCGTCGCCGCCCGATCCGCACGCCGCGATCAGTGCCACGCCGATCCACATCGTTTTCATCATGGCTCCAGACTTGCCCACCGGTGCCGAGAATACTGCAAGATGGATCGCTGGTGAGCGTCTCGATCGCGTGACGCGCTCCCGGATCGACAGGAGATCTCATTGCGCGCCCGAGCGGTCGTTCTGCGCGTCTCATCGCGCTAACGTGCCGGTGTGCGCATCGCGGTTGTCTTCGATTCACCGAACGACTGGTCTCCCGACCAGCACGCAGCGGAGATGGCGAAGCAGATCAAGAACCGACGCAACGTCGAGCCGGAGATGGAGTACCAGGTCGCGCAGGCGCTCGTGAAGAACGGCCACGAGGTCCTGGTGCTCGGCATCCACGATGACCTGCGCGACATGAGCGCGCGCCTCGGCGAGTGGAAGCCCGACCTCGTGTTCAACGCGACCGAGGCATTCCAGGAGAACTCGAACCTCGACTACCTCGTCCCGGCGCTGCTCGAGGCGGAGGGCTACCGCTACACCGGCGCGCCGCCGCTCGCGCTGCTCGTCACGCGCAACAAGTCGATGAGCAAGAAGGTGCTCGCGTTCCACAACGTGAAGGTGCCCGGGTTCAAGTCGTGGCGACTCGGCGAGACGCCGGGCCCGAACGAGACGCTGCGGTTCCCGCTGATCGTCAAGCCGCTTCAGGCCGACGCATCCGAGGGCATCTCGCAAGCATCGATCGTCCACAACAGCGACGCGCTCATCGAGCGTGTCGCGTGGATCCACGAGCGGTTCTCGCAGCCCGCGATCGCCGAGGAGTACATCGAGGGCCGCGAGCTCTATGCGACGATGGTCGGCAACGGCGACAAGGTCGAGGTCTTGCCGATCGTGGAGATGCTGTTCGAGCAGGCGGGCTCGCGTCCCGAGGATCGGATCGCGACGTCGTACGCGAAGTGGGACATGAAGTATCGCGCGCGTCGCGGCATCAAGAACGTGTTCGCGCGGCGGATGGCGAAGGTCGCGATGGAGCGCTTGCTCGAGACCTGCTACGCGTCCTATCGCGCGTGCTGGTTGCGCGACTACGCGCGCATCGACGTGCGGCTCACCGAGGACAACGAGATCTGGTTCATCGAGGCGAACGCGAATCCGTTCCTCAGCTACGGCCACGACTCCGCCGAGTCCGCGCACAAGGCGGGCATGCGGTACAACGCGTTCATCCAGCGCATCGTCGACGAGGCGATGGCGCGCGAGCCCTGACGTGAGCGGCCCGCAGCTGGCGTTGCGCGTCACGAGCACGGTCGACCAGCTGCCGCTCGATCGCACCTGCGATCTCGAGCTCGAGCTCGTGCTGACCAACCGCGGCCGCAAGGCGATCGAGATCTATCCGAACGCGGCCAAGCTCGCCGCGATCGCGTCGTATGCGGGCATCGGCATCACGTGGGCCATCGCGCTGATCCCGGCGGGCAGCGAGACGCCGCTGCCGCTCCTCGAGCTGCGCCGCTGGTATGGACCGCCGGGCAATCCGCCGTCGCCCGCATACGCGAAGCAGCAAGCGGTGTCGCTCGCGGCCGGTGAGGAGCACGTCGCGCATCTCGTCGCGTGCTGGATCCCGAACGCGCACCTCTCGCCGGATCACCTCGCTCCGGCGGTGCTCGATCCGGAGGGTATGGACAACGTCGCGCCGCGGTCGTGGACGCCGCCGCCGGGCTACCCGATGCCACCTCCGCTCGTCGAGAGCTTCCCCCTCGCGCAGGCGTCGGTGCTCGTGTTCAACGCGACGGCGCCGGCGATCGAGGCGGCGATGCGCGACAAGCCCGACTTCTTGCGCGGCCACGTCGTCGCGTTCGTGCCGGGCGCCGGTGCATACGAGCTGCACGCCGGCTACCAGCAGAGCTCGTGGATGGGGCTCGGCTCGACGTTCGACGTGCGCGCGACACCGCTCCGGCTCGTCGTCAGCGCGTGATCAGTTCGCGGTCTCGGCGCCGAGCGAGAGCGTGATCTCGGTGATCTCGACGCCGTCCGCCCAGGTCCAGAGCTCGCCGATGGCGTCGAGTCGGAGCGACGCGTCGATGTGATCGCCCGTTCCGTCGAGCGTGATGTCGACGCTCTGCGGTCGCAGGCGCTGGGTCGCCAGCGGCTTCGGCGTGCCGCCGTCGAGCGCGAGCGCGCCGCCGACATCGAACACCATCGCGATCGTCGCGGTCGCCTCGTCATCGGACGCCCAGGTCACATCGCCACGCGCGGGCACGACGAGCCGGGCGCCGATATCCTGCAGACGAGCCGGCTTGCCCGACGCGAGCACCGTCGTGATCGGCGCGACCGCGATCTCGAGCTCTCCGATCGCGAGCCGGCCGCTGTCGTCGAGCGCGACGCGGATGTAGCCGTGCTGGATCGCGAGGTCGGTCGTCACGGCGTCGTGATCGCGGCGACGCGCGGTGACCGTCCCGAAGCTCGCCTCGTCGTGGACGTAGAGCGAGGTCGACGCCTCGGACAGGCGAGCGCGAACCGAGTCGTAGTGCAGTCCGCTCTCGGGCACGGTGCCGCAAGCCGTCGCGAACAGCAGGGCGAGGTATCGCATCACCGGCTGCCTTCCGGCACGTTGCCGCTGACCAGCAAGTAGCCCAGGCGCGGATCGACCCACGGCGTCGTCAGCGACGTCCCGGCGATCGACGGCAGCGGGATCGCGTCGACCGCGGCCGCTCCGGCGGCGCGAACGTGCTCGAGCGCGAACAGCTCGATCTCCTCGCGCTCGGCCTTCGCGAGCGTGCGCGTCCCGATCACATCGACCTCGACGGCAGGCGTGCTGACATCCATCCGCAGGCGGCCGTTCTCGACGACGACAAACAGCGCGCTCCTGCCGTGGATCGCGACGGTCGCGGCGACCGCGTTGCCACGGCGGAACGTGGCGACCCAGTCGCCGATCGTCAGCTCGAGTGGAGTCCCGGTTGCCTCGACGTGCGGCGGCACCGCGAGCTCGAGCTGGACGGAGTCGTACAGCTCGCTGATCGGCGCGGCCGCGAGCTCGATCCGCTGGTCGAACGCACCGGCCGACCACAGGCTCGCGAGCAGCTGGTTCGCAGCGTCGTCGGCGACCGCGAGCGAGAGCCCGCTCGTCAGATCGAGCGTTGGTGCGCTGTTCGGGACGAATACGAACGGTCCCTTGCCGCCGTGTGCGAGGAGCGCGGTGTCGAGCGTGAGCGTGCCGCCGTCGGGCGTGAACGCGATCTGCGCCGGCGCGACCTCGACATCGACGGGCACGCCGTCGACATCGACGGTCTTGCTCTCGACGTACGTTGCGAGTGCACGGCCGAGCATCGGCACGACGAGGCGTTCCTTCGACGATCCGAGGGCGGCTCCGACCTCCGCGTCGAGATCGAGCATCTGGACGACCGGATCCGGCACGTCGGTCAGCTCGCGCTCGATGCCGGTGACCTGCACGCTCGGCTCGGCGAGCTGGACGTCGAACCGGCCGCCGGCGATCCCGACGAGGGCCCGCCCGCCGACGGTCACGCGCGCTGCCGACACCACGGTCTCGCGGGTTCCGTCGACGCACGAGTCCGCCCACTGGAGATGCATGCCGATGCTGACGTCGTCGAGCACGGTCGAGACGGCGATGCCGCCGGTCGTCGGTTGCAGCTGCACCTCCGCGTTGCCGACGATCAGGCTCGTGATCGACGCGCGCGCGTAGCTGCAACCCGTGTTGCCGACGTCGACGACCGGGTTTCGATCCTGCGCGGCGGCCACGAGACCGCCCGTCTCGATCGAGCTCGCGCTGTCGCGACCGAGCGCGCTCAGCGCCTGTGCGGACAGCGTCGTGCGAATCCCGCCGGCGACGCGACGCTCGAGCGCGACCATCGGTCCGACGACCACCGCACGCGTCTCGGAACCTTCGTTGCGCCGCTCGTCGATCGCGATCGCGTGCACGAGGTTCGTGCCAGGTGTGACCGCGACGTTCGCGAGCCACGTGCCGTCGTCGCCGTGCACGGCGGGCTCGTTGTTGACGGTGACGGCGATGACGCGCCCGCTGTCGTCGCTCACCGTGCCGGTGACGAGCACGTGCGTGACGTCGCCGGCGAATGTCCCGCGTGCGGGCGTGACGATGTGAATGTGAGGCGCGGCGTCCCCGGCGATGGGATCGTCCGGATCGCCGTGGAGGTTGTCGCCGCAACCGATCAAGACACCCAGGACCGCGAACAGAGTTTGGAGTCTCATGGCTAACGCAGTGCGTTGCAACGACCTCGCCAGTCGCTACGGTCAGGCACGTAGGAGGTCGTTAGCTCATGAAACCACGACGATTTCTGCTATCGAACGATGGTCATTAGTGAGTAAGATACGTGACATCTCGTCTCGAACGCGCGTCGGCGATCGGGTCGATCATGGACATCCAGCCGACCGGCTACCCGGCTAGCCAGCCAGCGCGGTCGTCGCGTGAATGATCGACAGCACTGGCATCGCGGGGGCGGGCCCAGGGCGAGCGCGCCGCGGTGAAAATGCGAGTTGCGGAAGCGGCGATCAGTCGCGCTTGCGGCGATACGTGATCTGCAGGTCGTCGTTCCAGTGAACGTCGTCCTCGCAAAGCTGCCAGCGTCCGTCGATCGCGTCCCCGCCATCGACGAACGTGCCCACGAACCGCTGCGAGAACCCGGGCGCGAGACGCTCGATCCGCCACGCGGTCGCGTCGATGGCGACGTCGAGCTTGCGGAACACACCGCGCGAGTCGAAGTACTGCATCGAGATCCGCGCGTCAGAGCTGACCGGCACGCGATCACTGTCGGTGAAGCCGATGATCGAGATCGAATCGGGAAAGTCCGCGTGATCCGTCCGCGAGCGAACGATCAAGAACCGCTCTCCTTCCAGCCACTCGATCTCCGCGGTGCCGTGGACGAGCGTCCCGGGTACGGCGGGATGTGTGGCCTCGGTCGTCCAGGTCCCGACGAGACGGTCGAGCAAGCTCAACGAGGATTCTGCATCCATGATCATGGCTACCTCCGATCCTGACGAGGAACGAGGAGGTGGCCGGTGAGGACGATCTCGGCTGGCTTCGCCGAAATTCGCCTGGCCGTTCAATGGTGCAGGCCGTGCGCCGCCGCGTGCTCGGGCGTGATGCATCCCTCGAGCGCATCGAGCGTGGTCGCGTTCGCGAAGCACGTGCGGACATCCATCGACCACGTTCCGACGTTGCACGCCGCCTCGATCTGCTGCGGCAGGTCGGTCACGTCCTCGTGCATGCCGGCGGCCTGGAGCGTCGCCGCGATCTGCGGACCGAGCACCGCGCACGACAGGTTCGACGGGATCGGCCCGCTCGCCGGCTCGGATGACACCTGACCCGCGCACAGGTGCGCGTTGATGAGGTCGCCGGCGGCAAGCGTGCAGGCTCGGCGCTCGGCCGACCAGCTCTCCGACTCGCAGATCGTGGCGTACTGCGAGCGGCATGTCTCGGCGCTCGCCTCGTCGGGGCGTCGGTCCGGACCGTGCGTCGCGTCCGCCTGCAGATCGGCGAGATGACGACCGACCGCCGCGCAATCGCTGCTCTCCGCATTCGCCGGGAGCCCGAGGCGCTCGACGAGCGGCGCCCGCGCGGTCGCGTGCTTCTGCAGCTGAGAGACGAGATCGCACAGCGATCCGCCGTGAGCCGCGTGCCCGCCGGCCGCCGTCTTCGCGCCCGGAGCGGCGTGCGCGTGTTCGTCCGTGGTGGTGGGAGGCGCCGCATGGGCGTCGGTGCGGGTCGCGGTCACGACGACCGCGCCGGTACCTCCAAGGGTGGCAGTCACGAGAGCAGCGATGGCGAGCTTGTGCATGGTCGATCCTTTCACGGCAGGTGAGGCATCGACATGCGAGGCAGATGCGGAGACACCGACGAGCGCGAGCACCGACGCGGCAAGTCCAGGGCTCGGACCTCGTCGCACGATCCCGCGCTCGACTGTCGCGACGCGATCGGCGAGATACCGCCGGCCACGCGACAGCCGCTTGTTCGTGGTCGCGGCGCTGATTCCCAGCGACCGCGCGACGTCATCGATGGAGCGCTCCTCGTAGTAGTAGAGGACGAGCGGCTCTCGATAGACGTCGGGCACCTGTGCGAGCGCAGCGGCGACGACGCGCTCCGACTCTGCCTCGGTCAGCTGATCGAACGGCGTTGTCGTGTGCGTGACGTCGTCGAGGTCGCGAGCGATCTCGCGCTGCGTCTGCCTGCGCAGATCGCGCGCCCGATTGCGCGCGATCCCACACAGCCACGCTGCGAGCCGACATTCGTCGCGAAGCTCGTCGAGGCGCTGCCAGGCGACCACGAACGTGTCCTGCGCGACGTCGTCGGCAAGCGCTCGATCGCGCACGCCGGAGAACGCCACCGCATACACCGCTCGCTGGTAGCGCTCGATGATCCGAGCGAATGCCTCGCGGTCCCCGCGTCGGCTCGCCGCGATCAGCGTCGCATCACCTGCCTGCATGTCGTCTTGTAGTGGATCTCGGCGGCCATTTCGGACCGAAAATCCGCCGGCCCAAGATTCCCGGACACTTAGCCCCGGCGCAGCCGGATGTCGACATAGGCGGATGCGACGAGATTCGCGAGCGCACCGGCATCCACGGCGTGCCCGGGTCGCAGCTTGACGTGCCGCCCGCGCTTGCCGGTGCCCTCGAGCATGCGAGTCGGATCCTCGAGCAACGCACCGAAGAAGAACCCGACGTTGACGTGGCCGCGATACGCGGCGACATAGCCGAACGCGGCGTCGCCGACGCACGCGGTCGGGCAGCCGTCGTGCATCAGCTCGCGCACGTCGCGGCCACACGCTCGCATCCGCGCGAACCACGTCTCGACGAACGGCCGCAGCTCCTCGCGCTGCGAGGCGAGCCATGCATCGATCGCGGGCTCGTGTCTCACCGCCGACGGAAAGCGCAGGATCGGATCCACGGTCGCTCGCGTCATCATAGCACTGCAAGGTTTCTTCACACTCGAGCAGGCAGTGTCGTAACAGCGGGCTGAGATCGTGCTGCGTACATGCAGCTCGTCAGAAGTCATCCACGCCGCCCCGGCCTCGCGGTCGAAGCCACCGGCCTCGTCAAGAAGTTCGGCGACGTCCGCGCCGTCGACGGGATCGATCTCGAGATCCATCGCGGCCAGGTGTTCGGCGTGCTCGGACCCAATGGCGCCGGCAAGACCACGATGCTGAAGATGCTCGCGACGCTCCTGCCGATCGATGGCGGCACGGCGCACATCTTCGGTGTCGACGTCGCGGCAACGCCTCATCAGGTGCGGCAGCTCGTCGGGGTCACCGGCCAGTACGCGTCCGTGGACGAGAACCTCACCGGTCGCGAGAACCTGTTCTTGTTCGGACGTCTGCTCGGCCTGTCGCGCAAGCAGGCGCACGAGACGGCTGACGAGCTGCTCGCCAGCTTCGGGCTCTCCGAAGCGGCCGATCGTCAGATCGAGGGGTTCTCCGGTGGCATGCGGCGTCGTCTCGATCTCGCGGCGTCGCTGATCCGCCGCCCACCCCTGATCTTTCTCGACGAGCCGACGACCGGTCTCGATCCACGCACGCGCGGCCAGATGTGGGAGACGATCCGCAAGCTCGTCCGCGATGGCGCGACGGTGCTGCTGACGACCCAGTACCTCGACGAGGCCGACCAGCTCGCCGATCGCATCGCGGTGATCGATCGCGGGACCAAGGTCGCGGAGGGAACCCCCGACGAGCTCAAGGCCGGCGTCGGTAACTCGACGCTCCACGTTCGCCTCACCGATCGCGAACGCACCGCCGAAGCCGCCGCACTCGTCGAGCGCGTGCTCGGCGAGCAGCCCGTGCTGACGCCCGAAGCCGGTGGCCTCAACATCGCGCTCGTCGACGCCAACCGTGCGGCCGACGTGCTCATCGCGTTTCGCGAGGTCAAGCTCGGCATCTCGACCGCGAGTGTCCGCCAGCCGACGCTCGACGAGGTCTTCCTCGCACTGACGGGCCACCACAGCAGCGCCGACGACGCGAAGGCGGAGGTGCGCTGATGGTGACCTCCCTACCGCCCGAGGCTGCCGACGATCGCGCGCTCTCGGTCCGCCCGACGCTGCGCGACACCATCTCGCAGACCCGAGCGATGGCGTGGCGCGCGCTCGTCAAGATGCGGCGCAACCCCGAACAGTTCTTCGACGTGACGCTGCAGCCGCTGCTGTTCACGGCGATGTTCACGTACATCTTCGGCGGCGCAGTCGCCGGCAGCACGGCGAGCTACCTGCCGATCATCATCCCGGGCATCCTCGCGCAGACGACGCTCACCGCGTGCATGGCGACCGGCATCCAGCTCCGCGAGGACATGGACAAGGGTGTGTTCGATCGGTTCAAGTCCCTGCCGATCGCACGCATCGCGCCGCTCGCCGGCCCCGCGCTCGCGGACCTCCTGCGGTACGGAATCGCGTCGACGCTCACCATCCTCGTCGGCATCGCGATGGGCTATCGGCCCGGCGGCGGCGTGGCCGGCATCCTCGGCGGCTGGGCACTCGTCGTCGCATCCGGCTGGTCACTCGCCTGGGTCTTCACCTGGCTCGGCACGATCGCGCGCAGCGCGCAGGCCGTGCAGGGCATCTCGATGATGTTCATGTTCCCGCTGTCATTCCTGTCGAACGCATTCGTGCCGACGCAGACGATGCCGGGCTGGCTGCAGACATTCGTCGAGATCAACCCGGTGTCACAGGTCGTCCACGCGTGCCGTGACCTGATGAACGACGGCCGCCTCACGGCGCATGTCGGCTGGGCACTGCTCGGCTGCCTCGTCCTCGTCGCGGTGTTCGCGCCGCTCGCGGTTCGCTCGTACGCGCGCAAGATGTAACAGGGAGTCGCCGCGGGACCGACCGGGTGCACGACTCAAGGCGAGCGCGATGCGAAGCGATAGATGAGGCGCGTCGAGGCGCGATCTCCCGCGTTCCTGAGCTCCTCACCGCTACGCACGAACCCTGCCTTGGTCAGTACCCGGCACGACGCGACGTTCTCCGCGTCGACGATGCCGAGAATCTCGGGCAGCGACAGTGCGGCCGATGCCCACTTCGCCATCGCGATCACGGTCTCCGTCGCGAGCCCCTTGCCCTGGAGCCGCTGCTCGATCGCGTAGCCGATCTCGACGGACCCGCGCGCCGGGCTGAGGCCGACGTGACCGATCAGAGCCCTCGTCTCCAGGTGCTCGACACCGAGCACGTACGGATGCACGCGCGGGTCGGGTGGGTTGTCGGTGTGCGCGATCAGCGCGCGCGCCACCTGCTCTGCATGATCGTGATCGCGATAGACCTGGTCGGGGATCCAGCGGCGCATTCCCTCCTCGCCGCTCATGACAAGGAGCTTCGGCGCATCGGCCAGCACGAAGGGCCGCAGGAGCAGTCGCGCGGTGGAGATCACGCGTCGATCATAGCGGTGACCGAGCGGTGGAAGCGACTGCGAGGGCTCGCCAGGCGGCCGAAGTCCTCGGATCCACTCGAGCATCCGCGGCAGCCGTCCCGCCGGCGAGAAATCGACGAGATTTTTCGCGGTGCGTGTCGATCCGAGCACCGCTCGTTCGTCGCTCACCCGGACATGACAGGAGACAGACGATGAAATTCCTCGTGCTCGTCAAGGCGACCAAGAATTCCGAAGCAGGCGTTCACCCCACGGAGAAGGTCATCACGGAGATGATGCGCTTCAACGAGGAGATGGTGAAGGCGGGTGTCCTGCTCGACGCGGGCGGCCTCTGGCCGAGCAGCCAGGGCAAGCGCCTCCGCGTCGAGGGCACCACCCGCACGATCATCGATGGTCCGTTCACCGAGGCCAAGGAGCTCATCGGGGGCTACTGGATGCTGCAGGCGAAGTCGTTCGACGAGGCGGTGCAGTGGATGCAGCGCTGCCCGGGCCTCGACGAGGATGGCGCCGAGCTCGAGATCCGCCGGCTCGTCGATGTCGGCGATTTCGCCGAGGCGGGCGCCGAAGCCAACGAGATGCACGAGCGCCTCGAGAAGCAGGTCAGGCGGTAGCGTCTACTTCGCGGCACGGAACGCGAGCACGGCGGCGAGGGCTTCGTCGCACGTCGGGCGAATCTCCTCGGGCGGCAACACGAAGCCACTGCCGCCCCGCGGCCGCAGCTCGATCGTGTACGACAGCGCGCCGCCTTCACCGTACATCCAGTCCGTCAACGTGCCCGCGGTCGGCGAGCTCTCGACGCCCGAGATCAGGCGATAGCGCGTCTCGTGTCGAGCGAACATCGCCGACGCGATGCGGTCACCGATCGCGGCATAACGAGCGCGATCCTTCGCGGGCGTCGCCGTGTAGAGCCACGGGTACATCACGAGCTGTCCGTACGAGTGAAGGTCGAGGTGACGGGAGACTTGCGCGCGCTTCGCGAGGTCGCGCACGGCGCTCGACTCGACCTCCGAGAACGCACGTTCGCCGCGATAGACCTGCGAGCTCTTGTTCGCACTCGAGCCCGCGCCGCCCCACGCGACCGCGTAGTTGCGGTTCAGGTCGACGCCGTGGCCGCCTCGACGGTTCTTGCGCCAGTATCGATCCGTGGCCCACGAGTACTGGTACCCGTCGGGATTGACGACTGGGATGATCCACAGCTCGGTCGAATCGACGAAGGCGCGAATCTCGGGATCTCGATCGTAGTCGCGCACGAGGCGATCGGCGACGCAGGTTGTCGCCATCGCCGCGATCCACTCGCGCGCGTGCTGGGTGCCCGTGATCAACATCGGCATCGCATCGGGCGAGCGTCCACCGATCCGTAGTGCCCACAGCGTGCGGCCTTCGAGCGTGCTGCCGATCGGTCGAACCGCGGCACGCTCGGGTGTCATCGCGGCGAGCTCGTGGATGCGCGACGTGATCGCGCGGTAGTCGCGATACTCGGCGAACCAGTCGGCGGGCTGCGCGGCGCGAGGGTCGTGAAGCCGCAGGTGCTCGGCCCGCGCGACTGCATCGACGTCCGGAACCAGAACGTCGAACGGCACACCTGCGGCGACCATCCGGCCGAGGTCCTCGCGCGCGACGACGACATCGAGCGGATCACGTGGACCGCGCGGCTCGCTCCACACGTCGTCCGCAAGGGACTCGGCGAGCGCGCATGCCGCAGCGTCGTCGCACGGCACGCGAATCGCGACGCGACCGCTCGTCACGGTCGCCGGCCCCGTCGACGCGAGACGCACACCCGCGAGCACGCAGGTCATCGCCACGGAGGCCAGGACCTCGACCCAGAGCCATCGGGACGGCGCGAGACGCTCGGTGCGCATGGCAGGATTCTAGCGCGCAGACGGGCGACGAACGGTTGACCGACGTCGACCGTATGGATCGCGAGCGGTCAGATCCTCGACGTCGACGCGCGCATAGGCCTCCGTCGCCGTTCACGGAACAGGAATCGCGACGAGAGAAGCCACGCCGGACGTGGCCGTCTCCGCGGCGAACAGGTGCGTCGCATCCTGGCCGACGAGCTTCGGTGCGTAATTGCACAGCTCCGACTGAGCGGCGAAGCGATGCGTGACGTCGAGCGAGTACGACACGAGCCGGGTCTCGATCTCGAACGACCCAGGATCGGGCGTGTACATCTCGGCAACATAGAGATGTGTTGCATCGGCTCCGTGCATGCTGAACCAGTGGCCCGTCTGGTGGCTGATGCCGAGCATCTCGGTGGTCGGGTAGATGAGGCTCCACGTGTAGAACGTCGTGTGCGATGTCTGGATCATCCCTGCGAGCGTGATCGCGACATCACCCGCGATCTGGATCGGGCCACCGTTCGGCGCGGTGATCACCGTGACCGCGCCGGGGTTCGCCAGTGGCGTGACACGCCACGTGGCGACAGTCCCACCATCGAGCCAGGCGACGATCGTCGAGCCGAGCACGATGCGACGCGCCTCGCCGACGGATGTGGCGATGACAACGGGGACCTGATCGGGCTGGCCGGTGCGCGACAGCGACTCGATCGTGACGTCGCTGCCCGCTGTACTCGCGGCGTACACGACGGAGGCATTGCCGGCGATCACGACCTGCGTCGTCGAGGCGATCGTGCCGAGGAGCGTGTCCGTGGTGCCAACGCGCTGGTGCACCGCGTAGTCTGCCCCGCCGAGCTTGGCGGCATAGAAGACGGCGGTTCCCGACGACGACAATGCGAAGTGGCCCTCGCTCGCCGTCGCGATCAGCGTTGCCGGGCCGCCGGCGAGTGGGATCGCGTAGAGCTGATCCGCCGGCGTCGTGAACAGTGCGACGTACACGGTGGTTCCGTCGGACACCGCCGCATAGGGCTCGCCGGCCGGCAACTCGAGGACCGTGCTGCCGGCGCACGCCGCTTGTTGCGTCGGTGCATCGGTGCCGGCATCGCCGGTCGTATCGTTCCCTGCGTCAACGCCCGACGACTTGCCATCGCCACATGCCACGAGCGCGAGGACGACGGCGGTGCACCACGATACCTTCACGCCCGTGATTGTACGCCCGTGGACGCGTGCGGGCATCGCTCCCTCACCGTGCGCGTTATCACGCCAAGCGACGTTCGTGACCGCGACGGTGTCACGCCTACCGACCGAGTGCCGTGCTGATCGCCTGGCCGAGGTCGACCAGCCGCCTGCGGATCTCCGCGTCGGTGACCGCCGCCAGCTTCTCGATGCGATCCAGCTGCCAGCGGAGCGCCATCAGGATCTCGGTCGCTGTCGCGCCGCCCTCGATCGCGTCCACCAGCGATGCGGCGTCGCTGGCCAGCCCCGCTTGCTCGAGGAGCATCGCGATGTCGCGAGCCTCTGCGTAGTAGTCCCTCGTCATGACGGTACGGTCACTTCATGGCATCGTGAACGATCGTGATCCGCGCGTGCCATGGGCAATCAGGAAGTCGTTCGCGGTGGCGCCACCGTGTAGCGGCTACTGATCGCGATCCGGGTCCAGGCAGCCATGACGATCGCGACCCACTCCACCGCGGCGATCTCGTCACCGGACAGCACCGCCGCAGCCTCGCCGTACACGGCCTCGGGCACCTGGCCCGCGTTCACCAGCGTCACGGCCTCGACGAGAGCCAGCGCTGCGCGCTCCTTGTCGTCGAAGTAGGCCGACTCGCGCCACGCGTCGAGCAGGGCGATCCGATCGTTCGACTCGCCCGCCGCAAGCGCATCGTGTGCATGCATGCGCACGCAGTACGCGCAGCCATTGATCTGCGACGCGCGCAGACGCAACAAGTGCGTGAAGCCGATCGCCAGGCCCGCCGCCTTGGCGCGTTCGGCACCGAGCTTGTCGAGCGCCGCCACGGTCTGATAGAGCTCCGGCGCCGCCTTGCCCAGGTTCACCCGCTGGATTTGATCTCTCATGCGCCTAGATTACGGCCTGATCGCGCACGTGCGAGACCGTGCCAGCTCCGGACCGGAGGGGCCGGTCGCTGCGCTCAGGGATGGAGCTTCTCGCCCTTGTTCAGCATCTCGATGAACTTCTCGAGACGTCGAGCCCGCGTCTCGGGTTTCTTCGCCGCCTGCAGCCGGTAGAGGATCGCGTAGCGGTTCGCCGAGCTCAGCGACTCGAAGAACTTCTTCGCCTTCGTCGACTTCGCGAGCGCCTTGGCGAGATCGTCCGGAACCGTCGCGGTGGCAGCGGAGTCGTATGCAGCGGCCCAGCGCCCGTCGGCCTTCGCGCGCTCGACCTCGGCGATCCCGGCGGCCTGCATGCGACCTGCGCTCGTCAGTCGCGCGACGCGTTCGCGGTTCAGCTTCGACCACGTGCTCTGCTTTCCGCGTGGTGTGAACCGTTGCAGGCTGTACGTCTCGCCGAGCGACTTTGCCTGTCCGTCGATCCAGCCGAAGCACAGCGCAACGTCGACGGCCTGGTCCCAGTCGATCGACGCGATGCCGGACTTCTTCTTCGCGTACTTCACCCAGACGCACGACGCCTTCGCATGATGCTTGCGCAGCCATCGTTCGAAATCGGCGGGCTTCGCGAAGAACTCCACCGGGTCGTCTGCCTTCGGATCCATCGGCAGCCATCGAACCAGACATCACGATGAACATCCAGAGGGCAAGATCACGAGCCGGCGCCTCGATGCTGCTAATGCCTCATCGCGCCGGGCTGCTCCGATTCATTCGCAGCGTTCGTGCGCGCGACTGCCGAGAACGCATCGGCAACCGACGCGGTGTCATAGCCGCAGAGGAATTTGTGGATCTTGCCGTCCCGTACCTCGAAGGTATCGATCAGGCGCGTGTTCCACTCGCGACCGGTCGCCTTGCTCCGGGCGTGCTCGTGTCCGATCACCGTCACGAAGCCATCGGCGCCGTGAAACTCGTCCGGTCCAAACTCCAGGATGTCTGCGCTGCTCGTGAACTTCGTCAGGAACTCGCGCATCCCTTCGCCACCACGGTACGTGCCGGCGAACGGAATCGAGCGAGGGCCCATGAGCTCGATCTCGCAGTCATCCGCGAAGCTCGCAACGGCACCATCGAGGTCGCCTCGTTCGAGACATTCGTACACCGCGCGAACTGGTTCGATGCTTCTCTCCATACATCACCCCTCCGCGAGATCGAACGTGCATCGCGCGTACCGGGAATCGCGACCGGCAAGATCGGGTGCCGCTAGCCGCTATGGCAGTACGAAGTGCTTGCGCTGCCGCGCGCCGGCGTAGATGCCCGGTGTGCAGCCGACGATGCGCACGAAGTGACGGTGCATCTGGCTCTGATCGCAGAACCCGACGCGCGAGGCGACGTCCGACGGGGCCACGCCTCGGCGCAGCAGGATCGAGGCGCGCACGACGCGCGCCTGGGTGAGAAACGCGTAGGGCGGCAGACCGAGCTCGCGCGAGAACTCGCGACAGAGATGAAATTTGTCGGTGCGCGCATGCTCCGCGACCGCATCGAGCGTGACCTTGTCGGCCAGGTGATCGAGCAAGAACTGGCGCGCGCGGAGCAAGCAGGGCCGCAGGCGCGCACGCGGTGCGCGCGGAGCGCCAAAGAAGGACGTGAATGCACTGACTGCCTCGGTGACCGCCACCTCGAGCTCGAACGGATCTGTCGTCCCGGCGAGCACGACGTCATGGAGGCGGCGCAGCGAACGCGCGCGCTCGTCCTCCGGATCGACTTGCGCTCCGACGAGCCGCTCGGATGCGACAGGCCCGAGCGCCCGTCGTGACGCCTCGACCAGCTCGTCATCGAACGACACCAGCTGAAAGCTCCCCGGCGCATCGCGCTCGAGATCCCGATGGATCTGCCCGGGCTGCTTGAGGCCAAGCGTTCCGGGCGACTGTGCGTAGTCGTTGCCGTCGACGCGACTGCGCGCTCGGCCCGCGAGCGTCAGGCTCGTCCCGTAGTGCGCCTTCATGCCGCGAAACAGCTTCGTGGTCGCGCGCAGGCGGACGAAGCTCACGCCGGGCATGATCGGACCGAACTCGCGAGTGCCCTGCACGGAGCCAAGTGTAGCGCCAGCAGCACGCGAGGATTGTGCGTTCTTGGCACATACCAAGGACGCCCAAGATCCCCAGCACGCCGCGCTGCATGGTGCGTGGGATGAACGACAAAACGACTGCTCTCGTCACGGGTGCCAACAAGGGGCTCGGCTACGAAACCGCGCGCCGTCTCGCCGAGTGCGGGCTGACGGTCCTCGTCGGAGCGCGCGATCCCGAGCGCGGCAAGGGCGCCATCGCGCGGCTGCGCGAGCGCGGAGCGGACGCTCACCTCGTCCACCTCGACCTCACGAGCGAACCCAGTATCGCGGCTGCGACGCGTGCCATCGCCGAGCGGTTCGGCCGTCTCGATGTGCTCGTCAACAATGCCGGGATCGGTGGCGGCCAGCTGCCGTCCAAGCAGGATCTCGGTGCGATGCGCGCGCTGTTCGACACCAACCTGTACGGCACCATCGCGGTCACGCAGGCCTTCGTGCCGTTACTCGAACGGTCGCCGGCCGCACGGATCGTGAACGTCTCGACCACGCTCGCGTCGCTCGGCCTGGCCGCGGATCCGACCCACCGGATCACACAGTGGAACGAGCTGTTCGGCTACATCGCATCGAAGGCGGCGATCAACTCCTTCACCGTGCGCCTCGCCCACGAGCTGCGTCCGAAGCGCATCAAGGTGAACGCCGCGTGCCCCGGCTACGTCGCGACGGACTTCAACCAGCACCGCGGCCTGCGGACCGTCGAGCAAGGCGCGGAGATCATCGTGCGCCTCGCGACGCTGCCCGATGATGGGCCGACCGCCGGGTTCTACGACGAGAGCGGGGCGGTCGCGTGGTGAGGTCGCGTGTCGAGCCGGCATCGTGCGATGCGCGTGAGCCAGGTGCCGTGCGGTGATTCGAGGGATCGCCTTTGGACCACTCACGTGCTTCTATGTTCGGCACTCGTGACCAAGTACCTGTCTGCGACGAGAGACTCCATCTTCGGGGCGAAGCGGAGGGCGCTGATCAACCTGCTTGCCCTGCTCGCGATCGCTGCGTGCGAGGGCGAACCTGCGATGGTAATCGACGCGCAGGTCGATGCCAGGTACGACCTGCTGAACATCGAGCGAGTCGGCCATGTCGAGCTCGACATGGACTCGAACCTCGGCCTCGCCGTCGCCGGCAATCACGCCTACGTCGGCTACAAGTACGATGGCACGATCGACATCGTCGACATCTCCGATCCTGCGTCGCCCGTTCGCGTCGCCGGATTACCTCTCGGCTGGGATGCGACGGAGGTCCGGGCGATCGCAGATCTCGCGCTCCTCTACGTGCTCGTCGGCCCCGCCGAGCTCGTCATCTTCGATCTCGCTGATCCGGTTGCACCTGCGCGAATCGGCAGCTTCACGGTGCCGAACATCGTGGCGCACGAGCTGTTCCTGTGGCGTGATCCCGCCGCACCGTCGCGCGTGCTCGCCGTGATCAGCGACGTCAGCACGACCGGCGGTTTCGTCGTGCTCGACGTGTCGAACCCGAGTGAAATCACGGTCCACCGACGCCAGACGTCCTCGCCACTGCACTCGGTCTCGCTCTCTGACGACGGCAGTCGCATGTACCTCAGCTTCATTTCCGGCGAGGTCGGCGTCATGGATTCGACCCAGCTCATTGCGCAAGGACTCGCGCAGCCGGCGACGCTCCTCGGCAACCGTCGCGTGTCGGACTGCACGACGCAGTCGCGCACGTGTATCGCGCACTCCACCGTCAAGGTTCCCGGGCGCGCCCTCGCCGTCGTGACCTACGAGAACGAGTCGTGTCCCAAGGGATGGATGGATCTGGTCGACATGAGCGACGAGACCATATGCTAGCGCCACAGGGCACGAGCTGGCCACGAGCTGGTGCATGTGTCCTCGGTGTGCGCGGTCATCGCTGATATCGTCCCACCATGGCAGACGCCAACCCGTACCTCACGGAAGTCGTGTCGCCGTCGGGTGCATACGCGGTACGCACGGCGGACAACGAAGTCCGCATGTCGCACTGGATCAGGTCGGCCGTGCTCGTCGACGGGACCGGCGCGATGCTGCTTGACTTCGGCGCATCGTGGAGCGCCGACACGATCCGCTGGATCGACGAGACCCACGTGGCAATCGACCTCCGACGGTATCCGGGCGACCGCTCGGCGCGGCTGATCGTCGATGCGACGACTCACACGGCCGTCGTGGATGGAGCAACGCTCACGTTCACGGAGCTCGCGCGCTGGCTGCGCTGACCGCGCAAAGGAGAACGGGTAGCTCCGCCGTCCCGGCCGGGCAACGCGATCGAAGACGCCGCTGGACATCCGGCCCCCGTTCCGGCTTGCAGCACAGGTCGAGCTCGAAGGGAGATCGACACGGCTGAAGATCACCTCGTCCTTCCGGTTCTTGAACATGCTCTTCGGCAAGCGGCGAAATGACTGATGAGCACGTGGGTGGGAGCGATTGTCGAGACGGCTGGACGTGCCGATTTCTGGGACGTCGCACGCAAGCACGGCGTCGATAGCATCACGCTCGAAATCCCGAAGTACGTGCTCGTCGAGTGCTCTGTCGGCTTTGATTTCCACGCTTCGGTTCGGCTCGCCGAGGCACGCAACACGTGCTCCTGCGTGCGCTGCGGGAACTCCAGAAACTCGTTCCGCAGCGATCGAACCCGGACCCCTAGGTACGATGAAGAGACTCGGTGTTGATAGCGACGTGGTGGTTCTTGCTCGCATAGGTGCGACGCGCTTCGGCGATTGCCTTGTGGTGCTCGACCGACCACTCGAGGAGAGCCTTGAGCGGCGCGCGCAACGTGTGGCCGATCGGCGAGAGTGCGTAGTCGACGCGCGCGGGCACGGTCGCGAAGATCGTGCGCGTCACGAGCCCGTTCTCTTCGAGTGTCTTCAGCGACAGCGTGAGCATGCGTTGCGAGATGCCTGTGACAGCACGCTGAAGCTCGTTGTACCGCAGCGAGTGATGGTGGCTGAGGGCGCCAAGCACCAGGATCGTCCACTTGTCGCGGAGAAGTGCGATCACATCGTTCACAGCGATGCACTGCACGTTCGCGTCACCTTCTGAACGAACGTCTTTGTTCGTAGCGCTCACAGATGTGCCTCCTTGTGCGCGCGCACGCGCTCGCCGAACGTAGCACCAATGAGCGAGCAGCTAAGAATCGGCATCGTCCTCGGCAGTACGCGTGGCGGTCGCTTCGCCGATCGACCAGCCGCATGGCTGATGGAAATCGCCGCAAAGCACGACGACGTAGGGTTCGAGCTCGTCGATCTCCGAGATTACCCGCTGCCACTCTTCGACGAGCCGAAGTCGCCCCTCCGCGAGCCGTCGAAGCACGTGGTCGCGCTGGGATGGGCGCGAAAGGTCGCCTCTCTCGACGCGTTCGTGTTTGTCAACGGCGAGTACAACCACGGCATCCCCGCGTCACTGAAGAATGCGCTCGACTATCTCTACGCCGAGTGGAATCGCAAACCCGCCGCCTTCCTCTCGTATGGCAACGCCGGTGGGGCACGTGGGGTCGAGCAGCTGCGGCTCAACCTCGTCGAGCTCCAGATGGCTCCACTCCGCTTCGCCGTGCACATCGGTCGCCCGGAGTTCATGGAGTTGCTCCTGAACGACAAGACGTTCTCCGACTTTCCCTACCTCGACCAAGCCGCCAACGCGATGCTTGACGATCTGATCTGGTGGGCACGAACGCTTCGCGCGGGCCGGGTGAAGACGCTGTAAATGCAACCCGTCGTGGGCCGTCTGCAAGCAGACGTAGTTCACGGTTGCGCTCTCGAGTCCAGCGGACTACGACATCCGGCGATGGCGGCATGCGTGTTCTGCGGGCAGCGCAAGGGTAAGCGGACATGCCGGGCTCTTGCTGGATCGATTTGCTCGGCGTGCTGCGGCCAGCACCGTTTGTCGACGATTCGATGTCCTTCTGACTGCGCGCACCTCGGTGGACTTGCGATCGTTGGTGACGGACCCGTGTCGTTCACGCGGGACGACTACAGTGCCGCGGTCAGCAAGTTGCTCGAGTTCGCACGCGTCGACACGGTTGATCCGCGCCTGGGTGAGTTGTTTGATGGTCAAGCGGCCGAGTGGGAGATGCCGATCGTGAGCGCGTACCTTCTTTACGGACGTCGAGCCGAGGACGGACGCCGCCTGATCGACCGTTTCCTCGCGACGCGTGGACGTCTTCTCTCGACAGGAGTCGCTGCAGCACTGCGCGCACTTCAGGTAGCTCGGGCCTCGGTGTTCGAGATCGAAGCGGTCCAGGTTGGTAGTGGCTTCGATGCCACCGATCTGATGAGCGGCGAGAGGATTCACATCCACGAGGTCTCCGGAACGGCACAGCTCAAGAAGTGGGACGTCCTGTTCGCCTGGGTCATGGAGCATGAGGGCCGGAGCGAGCTGACAGGCGCCAGCTGCCTCGTGCAGCGCGCCCAACGTGATCGCGCTCTCGGTGCGATTGCCAACGCGCTCGAAGACGAACGGGACGCACACCCTGGAATACCCGACCGTGACCTCGTCGGTTCGGTGGCGTGGGCTCCTGTGTTGGCGTTGCGCGCTGCCTATGCGGCGGCGTCCAAACCCGAGCTGCGAACGACCGACGGCGAAGAGCTGATGTTTTGCAAGTCTCACTTCGCGGCCACCGACATGGAAACGGTGCGCCGAGGTCTGGCGACGGTTCGGGAGCTCGAGCCGGATCACGAAGGCTTCGTGTGGCTCGATGTCGGCCGGGGCAAGGGCCGCAAGAAAGCGCCTACTGTTCTCGGTCGCATCACGCTCGGTTCCGACGGCCTCGTGCTCGAAACAATGTCCAAAGAACGAAGCGCCCGCGGTCGCAAGCTGCTCGAGCGCGTGCTCGGGCACGAGATCGCGCATCGTCTGGACACTCTCCAGGACGTTCACGCCGCAATTGAAGCGCGTCGCGGTCGCGCGCGTGCGCAACGCGATGAAGCTCCGGCCGAGACGCAACGCGAATTGATCGGCTCCTATCTGCGCGACTACTACGCGCGGTGGATCGACGAACCGATTCCCGCGCTCGGTAACAAGACGCCTCGCAAAGCAGCGAAGACGAAGAAGGGACGCGCGCAGGTTGCGGAGCTCCTCAAGGACGTCGAGAACGTGATGCTGAAGCGAGCAGGTGGCGATGCAGTGGACTTCTCGCGGCTCCGACGTGAGCTCGGACTCGAGACCGAACCGGAATCGGAAGACCGCACCTAGATCATGCTTGGCCTGGGCACTGTTCGGCATCATGCGGAATGGTGTCGAGCGCACGCCGAAACCAAGCACACCGGGCATCTCCGCGCGGCGGACCGCCGAGGTCACTTCTTGGGATGCACGCGCCTTGGCGCGAGGGGGGCGTCACCCCAGCGCCGCACGCTCGAATCGGGACCGCAGCGGCGCTCGTAGTCGGCGGCGTAAGCAAGGGCCGACCGACCATCGAACACGAGTGCACGCGCCAGCTCGCGCGCGATCTCGGGTCGGCAACGATCGCCCTCCGCGAGCAGGATGACGATGCGTGTGCGACGCGCCTCGATCGTCGCGTTCAGCTCGGCCTGCTGAACTTCGCGTGCGGTCGGGGCGCGATCCCGAACCATTTTCGCCACGGCGTTGCCGAACGGGAGCAATGCGAACCCCACGATTCCTACGATGGAGAGCCACGGGACGCGCTGGCGAAGGTTCGGCGAGGCGGTTGTCGTCGCAGCCGGTTCGGTCATGTACCGAAGATGCGTGGCCACATCCGCCGTTGCGGGGACGTCCCAGTGACGTCCCACTCGTGTCGCACGTCTCGACGTCTCGACGCCCTCGAGCACATCTCGGTCGAGGAACCTGCGGAACGGTTCTTCGCATGGGAGGCAAAACAGCTGGAAACGACGGTCGACGGCGTCGACGTCCTTCGCTGGCACATCGCTCTGGCAACCGCGAAGAAGCAGCCGCTGTTCGACTTCTGGTTGTTCCCATACGACGACGGTATTGGCTTCGCGGCCGGCACGGACAGGCTGACCGGGATCGCGACGTCTCAGAATCGATTCTTGGCTGAAGGAAAGAAGCCAAGGCCAGAGCTCCAAGCTCTCGCACGCGAGCTGCAGGTCAACGTTCCCGCGAAGCTCATCTGAAGAGCGGTCTTCGCGAAAGGAACGTCGCCAAACCCGTCGGATGACCTCTGCAAGCTCACTCCGCGCGCTCAGAACCCGAAACCGAAAACCGGGCATCGCGTCGGCAGTTGCCATCATCAGCCACAAGCTCGCCGCTGATCTTGCAAGTGCTCCAGTACCGCTGAGACCCTCGACGCGTGGGTGATATCTCCAAGCTCGCGAGGTCGGCGAACACGTCGCTGCTGCCAGATCACCTCGCGTTCCTGGCGGTGCACGCCAAGTCACTGCATGCCGAAGACGGCGAAGCGTTTCCCGCCTGGGTGCCGCCGGGCAAGGCGCCGCGCGTCGTGGACGAGAACGCAGCGTGGACCAGCGAGGTGATCGAGGTCTTCGGATCGAATCAGATCGGGAAGCTGCTCGCGGCACGGCGCATCGCGTTCTGGGATCGGCGACTCCTGCGTCACGCCGTACCGATTGCGGATTGCGGCAATGGTGACTTCGTCGTTCAAGTCGTGAGCGGACGGTCCAAGGGGCAGGTGTTGCTCGTCAGCCATGACGCGTATGTCGACTTCGTCGAGCACCTCGCGCGCCACGGCGACGCTCCGACGAGCGATCAAGTCGTGGCGGACCTCCTGCACTCGCGCTTTGACGCCGCCGAACGGATCGCTCGTTCGTTTGCGGACTTCTATCAGCAGCTGTACCGAGGCCGATCGGGCCATGTCTCGGAGGCGGAGGGCGGCTATCAAGTAATCAAGCTCGACTGGGAGCTCTCCGCATTGGTGAGCGATCGCAAGCAGCTACTCATGCTCGGCCGACGGGGGCGCCGTGGGGTGATGCTGGCGATGGGACCGCAGAGCTCGCCGAAGGTCGTTGTCAACGACGCGGGGATCACGGACGCGAGCTTGTACCTGCATGGGAGTGCGCTGTTTCAGGCGACTCGCCGGGAGCTGCGCGTGTCGCGCGCTGGTGGTTCGATGCGCACGCTGTTACGCGGACAGTTCATCGGAATCGGGGGCGATGGCGCGGCTGGGGTGTGGGCCATCAGTCGCAGACGCGCTCGCTACTCGTTCTTCCATTCGAAGGATGGAGCGCGGTTTACGCGGGTTCAGGAGTACGACTTCGGCGACATCCTGTCAGTGCACGCCGCCTGCTCGAAGGGGCTCTTGCTCTCGAGTCTTCACGAGGCCCGGCTCTTCCTCCTCGATCGCAAGGGGGAGCTCGAGGAGCTGCGCACTCCGCGCGACGACTACTTTGGCGTGCACCCGATCTTCGTTACACGGAAGGGGACACTCATCGCCGGCGACGAGTGGCGGTCGACAGACCTGGGCAAGACCTGGAAGCGCACGAAGAGCTCGAGTGGTGTTGGAGCGAACATGCTCGTCCAGACCTCGAAGGGCGCGATCGTCGCGCTGTGCGAGACCGAGCGTGGCGACACCCGGCTCCTGATTTCACGCGACGATGGCGCGCGCTTTTCAAAGGTCGACGCCCGTATCAGGGGGGAGAGCACGGCGATCGCGGAGCTCGGGGACCAGCTGGTGATCGCCAATGGCAAGCAGCTCGTGCGGCTCCCGCAGCCGTGAAAAGAAACGCGAACCGACGCGAGCCTTGGTCGTGGGGATCGAACCCCGGACCTCCCTTCGATTTCGAAGGTGGATCTGCGCGAAGCGGCCCTCTAAGCGGTGTAGCTCCTGCACCGGGACGCGAGGAACCTGGTTGCGGCGGCGAGGTCGAGATCCGCGAGGAGCAAGCCCGCCTCGCCGTATGGTTGATACGCGAGCAGCGTGCCGTCGGGGTTCGCGACGGCCGAGGTCGTCGGGGACCCTGCGCTCGCGTAGTTGACGCTCGCGAAGTAGCAGGTGTTCTCCGCCGCGCGGCACAGCATGGCCTTCTCGTGGAACGTGTTCGCGGGATCCGCGAAGGTCGTGGGCCGAAACGCGCCGGGCTCGGTCTCGTGAAGGTGCGGATGGAACACGACCTGCGCACCATGCCGCGCCGCCCAGCGCACGGTCTCGGGATACCGCCAGCCCTCGTGGCATATGACCACGCCAAACGTCAACGCGCCGACCGTGAACACCCGGCGATCTTCGCCGGGCGTGTAGACGGAATGCTCGCTCGGATCGAGCTGGGTCTTGTCCTGAAAGCCGAGCCGCCGGCCGAGCGGATCGATCACGAGTGCTGACGCGAGCAGTGCACCATCGACGATGCGCTCGGTGCCGAGCACCACCGCGACTTGCGCCGCGGCCGCTGCCTCACTACACGCCGCCCAGGCGCGCTCCAGGAACGCAGCGTCGGGCGGTGGCGGGGCATGGTCGAGGCCGCGATAGCCGGGCACGTAGCACTCGGGAAAGCAGATGACCTGTGCGCCCGCGTTTCCGGCGCGCGCAATCGCCGCAACCGCGCGTGCGACCGCATCCTCTGGCGTCCCCGGAAAGGGCAGGTTCGCGAGTGCGATGCGGCAGGTGCTCATCGCCGGCACATTACCGCACTCTTCGAGTCTTGCCGCGACAGCACGATCGAACCCCAGAGCTCGAGAGTCGTGCCGGACGATCTCGCGACCTCGATCATTGCCGAGTCAAACCGCTGCTTGCCCACGCCTTTCGGTGTCGCACATGAAAAAGGCTGCGCGGCATGTCGAGCGGGGACCTGCTCGTTCGTCGTCAGGTCAGAAGCACGCGAAGGAGAGAAGAAACGCATCATGCGACGACTCATCATCTCGGAGCTCACCACCGCACTCCGTTCGTCCGGTATGGGGGCGGCATGACCAAGCTGCGCGTTCATTGCTTCAGTGTGTCCCTCGACGGTTTCGGTGCGGGCCAGCAGCAGGACCGCGACAACCCACTCGGCGTCCGTGGCCTCGAGCTTCATAGGTGGTTGTTTGCGACCCAGACGTCCAAGTCGTCGGGCGGCACAAAGGGGACCGTGGGCGTCGATGAGGACTTCGCGCGGCGTAGCACCGAGAACATCGGGGCCTGGATTATGGGCCGCAATATGTTCGGGCCGACCCGAGGTCCGTGGCAAGACGACCAGTGGAGGGGCTGGTGGGGCGATGAGCCGCCCTTTCACGTACCCGTGTTCGTCCTCTCACACCACCGCCGCGAGTCGTTCGAGATGAAGGGCGGCACGACCTTCCACTTCGTGACCGGCGGGATCGAAGAAGCACTGCAGCGCGCAATGGAAGTGGCCCGGCCCAAGGACATCCTCCTCGGAGGTGGCGTCGAGACCATTCGCCAGTACGTGCGTGCGCAGCTCGTCGATGAGATGCACCTCGCAATCCTGCCGATCCTGCTTGGCTCCGGCGAAAGTCTGCTCTCGGGTCTGGACCTGCTTGCACTCGGATACGACGTCACCGAACAGGTCGCGTCGGAGACGGCGATGCACGTGCTGCTCACTCGTCGTTGACGGCTGCCATCCCGGACCTCTGGAGCGCTTCGGTTCCGTGCGCGACACCAAAAACAAAACGGCCCGCATTGCTGCGGACCGATTTCGTTTCCTGGTGGAGCCGTGGGGGATCGAACCAGACAGACCTCTAGAGTGCGATTTTGGACGGCCTGAAGGATCACGCGAGGTTGGTCGTGTGATTCGTTCCCTTAACAGAGTTCTCCGTCGAGGTTCGTGAGGCGTTGAGGCGCATGGCCGAGGAGGAGCGCAAGGAGCGCGAGCTCATGGCCGCGCTCGATGCAGGTCTCGCCAGTCGCCGCGCTAAGCCCGGCGTATGGGACCGCGTCAACGCGAAGGTTCGACGCGCGCAGGCGAAGCGCTGACCATGGTCCACTACAACGAGGAGGCCGAGAACGACCTCTTCGAGATCGACGTGTACACCTGGACGGAGTGGGGCGAAGAACAGTTCGCCAAGTACATGGCGCTGCTGCGCGAAACCTGTGAGGACATTATTCCGCGCAAGCATCGGTTCACGCGGTCCGTGCCGAAACGACCAGAGTTGTTGCGGTGGCGGTGCGAGCGGCACGTGATCTACTTCCGCAAGGTGGACGACGGGATCGAGACCATCCGGATCCTTCACGATCGGCTGTTGCCCTCGATGCACCTGTGACGGCTGAGTCCGGTCTCGTCTTGGGACGAGGGAACGACCACGCGCGCATCATCTTGGAATCGCCACGCACCTCTAGAATTGCGGAACGATTCCCGCGCCCAGCCGAAAACGAAAACGCCGCTATCTCTACGCGGCGTTGTCGTTTTCCTGGTGGAGCCGTGGGGGATCGAACCCCAGACCTCTAGAGTGCAATGAAAGAGGCGCACAACAATCTCGAAAGCTTGCGCGGCCAACTGTTCCGGAAGCGATACAACATCTGAATGTCTTGAGAGACTCCGCGGAACGGTCGCCTTTGGGCTCGAAACCGCTGCGTGTTACCGTCGGGTGAAGTCGATGAGTTGGGATGTAGCGTTCTTCGGTGAGCTCTCCTTTCCCAACGCAGATTCGATCGCGCGCTGGCGCGCTGCCGAGATTGATCCATCACCCGAGTCGCCGTTCCGGGGCGACGTCGGTGGTTCTGTCGACACGGTCTTGACGCCATTCGCGGGTGGTTTGCTCGATTGGATCGAAGTGCTCGACGACGGCAACAAGGTGCGCATACAAGGTCAGCTCACGAAGGACACCTTCAACGAGGAGGCTCCGAGCGTGGTCGCAGCGCTGCGAGCAGCCGGTGATGTTGGTGCCCGCGGCGACGTATGGATCGTGGGTCTCGGAACCGACCTTTCGTACTTGCTGCGGCTCGACGAGCAGCGCCGGCTTGAACGATCCAGGTTCGAGTCGGCTGATCCGCGGCTCTCCGCCGTCATCGCCGAATCGGGTCGCCGTGCCGCACTCCATCGTTCGGCCGCCCAGGCGCAGCCTCCTCCGCTCGCGCGCGAGTTGAAGACACTTGCCACTTCCCAGGACGCGGCGCGCGCAGCCGAGATCCTCGATAAGGCGCCTAAGGGTGAGTACTGGGAGGAGTTCAAGGTCATCGAAGCGCAGCTGCCCCAGCTCTCTGCCCGATTCGGTCCTGACGTATTCCCCGTTCTCGTTGCACTGCTGAAGCGTCGTGAATGGCTCGTGAGCGACGTCGTCATCGCGATCCTCTCGGAGCTGGCAATACCCGAAGCGATAGGTCTCCTCGCAGAGATGCTCGCGCAACCGTTGTGGGCGGCGGAAATCGCGACCGGACTACTCGCACGAGGTGACCTTGCTCAGCCGGCGCTGCGGCGTATCGCAGATTGGCCCGATGCGGAGCGTGGGCGCTTCGCCCGCGCGGGTCGCTTGATAGCGCCGATGAACGAGCTCGCGCGCCGTTTGCTCGCGGAGCTCTCAGGAATCGAGGGGGCGCCCCCAGCAACCCTTCCCGCACTCCTTCAAGGCAAGCAAAAGGGTCGGCCGCCGAAGTGGTTCCACGCCGCCGTGTTTGCGCGTCCACGTCTCGACTCCGGTGTTCTGTTGTCGACGGAAGCGTCCAAGCGTTTTGTCGTTCTCCTGAAGTCGCTGAAGGATGGCGACGCCGGCGCACTCGGCCCTGTGGTTCACGCCTTCGATAGGCAATCGCTCGACACGCTGTTGCTCGAGCTGTTCCACGTGTGGTGTGCATCCGGGGCGGGCAAGGCGGACCGCTACATCGCCGAAGCGATTCGCTTTCTGGGTGGTGAGCTCGTGCGCGAGCAGTTGACACAACTCGCAGGCGACTCGACGAGCCTCGGCCGTCAGGCACGGGCTGCTCTCGGCCACTGAGGCTCTCTCGTCTTTTCTTGCCGCCCAAGAAATCGGCTTCTACACAACTATAGGGACACGACCCGAAGGCAGTAGAGTTCGCGGACGGAGGCGACGAAGGCGCTACGGCGGCGCTCGTTGCGATGCTGCTTGGCATGCGCGCGAGCGAGATCGACTCGCGCCGAGTGTCGGACCTCGACGAGGATTCTGCACCTGGTGAGCTCCTCTGGATTCCGTGCAGCAAGACGCCTGCTGGACGTCGCACGCTTGAAGTTCCTGACGTGCTGCGGCCGATGCTCGTCGCGTGCGCTGAAGGGAAAGCTGCCGAAGCGCATTTGTTCGAGACCGAGGAAGGCAAGCCGCACTGGCGCGGCGGATCCTCGGTAACGTTCATCGCATCTGCGATCTCGTGAAGGTTCCGCGCGTGACCGCTCATGCGATGCGCGGACTGCTCGCGACGCTCACGGCCGAGCGCGGGCTCGCTGGCCATCTAATCGCGGCAACGCTCGGCCATGAGGACGAGAAGACGACGATGACCGCATACGCGGCGCCCGGCGCTGCTGCGGCAGGCGCCAGTCGTCGCGGTCTCACGCTATTGCGGGGTGGCAAGGACAGTTAGGCGCCAGTCGCTCGGCGACGCGAAAGCGCCGCGGCCTGATACGCAGTGAAGACGACCCGCCCTCGCAGCGCTGCGATCCGGCTTACTGCGTCGGCTTCGATGTTGTGTTCGGACATCCAAACGCCTCGAGCGATGTCGACGCCTACGTTGAAGTCGCGAATCGAGGCCGCGTTCCACGCCCGTCGTCCTGCAGCGTTGAGTCGATCGATTGCGTCAGCGAGCTCGTGAATCACCGCGCTCGGAGTTGGCGCCGGTCGGCCCTTGCGCCGAATGCTCGACGGGCCGTGGCTCTCATAGTTGGCGTGGTAGAGGCCGCGAATCCGGCCAACATGCATTTCGAAGAGCTTCCCCGTGAGCTGCTCGATCAGCGGCGCCAGTTGAGCGCGTGTTCGCGCGCCGATTTCGAGATCGACGTTGATGAAGCCACCAGCATTCGCCGCAGCCTTCACTGCGCACACGTCGCAGCCTCGCGAACGGTGAACAAGACGAACGGTAGAGCGAGATCGACGCGAACGCGCCCGTTCATCGGGACGGTGACCGGAACACAGCCCGAGCGGCAGACCATGTAGTCGCCCGGTGCCGCCGGAAGCTCGTAGATCCCGTCTTGATCGGAGATGTCTTCGGCAACGCGCACATCCGAACCGACGACGTACAACGACAATGGGTTTCCTGGCCACGGACCGATGCCGGCTGGGCAGTCGCCGACCCGGACATCGTTCTGATCCACGACTCGGCCGTAGACCCCTTGCTGCAACGACACCGACGTCTCGATGCAGTCGTCCAGGACCATCGGTTCGCAATCCGATGAACAGCCGGTCGCGAGCAGCATCGCGCCGATGATGCCGACGACTGCTCGTGGCGATGAAGCGATTCCGCCCGTTCCCACCCAGCTCTTCACGTTGCTCGATTGTTCCTCAGGAGCGGCCCGAAGAGACCTGAACACGTGGGTACTGAACAACGGCAAGTGGGCTAAGTCGCGTGGTCCCACCGTTCCGCAACCGTTCCGCAGCCATTCCGAGCCGCATTCTCCGAAAACAAAAACACCGCGCATCTCTGCGCGGTGATTTCGTTTCCTGGTGGAGCCGTGGGGGATCGAACCCCAGACCTCTAGAGTGCGATTCTAGCGCTCTCCCAGCTGAGCTACGACCCCAGGAGTGGCGGTATGGGTATCAGCGAGGGCCTACCCTGTCAAGGCGTGGCTCGGATCAGACGACGGGCAAGCCACTTGGCCTCGGT
>JAEWJO010000357.1 GCA_023386455.1 Pseudomonadota bacterium
CTGGGCAACCGCGGGAGTGGCGATGATCGCCGGCGAAGGTGCTGGAATCACGACGGGTGGTGTGATCGCGACCGGCGCCGAGGGAGCGGCAACGACCGGTGCGGGCGCCGGCGGCGCAGCGACGACAATCGGAGCGGGCGCGACGCCGGGGAGCGGCGGGGGCGACGACGCGGACTTGCTGCGCGCGGTCACGATCTTCTTGCCGGCAACCGTCTTGGCCGGGGCAGGCCGAGGAGCCTCCCCCCACCGCTCGAGCTCCATCGCTGCCAGATCGTCCTCGAGCCAGCCGACGATCTTGCCGTTCAGGCCGTCGTTCAGCACGGCCGGACGCGAGGATAGGATGCGTCCGTCGGGGGTCTTCACGAGCCCGTACCGATCCAGCTTCGCGTAGCCAAAGCGCTCGAGGAAACGTTCGATGGCTCCCATACCCGCGCGTACGTGCACCGCGTGGGCCAGCAGATCTCTCCGTTAAGCCGGCAGGACCTCTGGGCCACTCCCGGGCCTGGGTCGCCTGTCCCCGGGGGAATCCGGGGGTGTCCCCCGGATGTGGGGAGTGTTTCCCGGGGACTAGCGGCCCTGGTAGCGCGGCGGCCGACCCTCGGCGAACGCGGCGAGCCCCTCGTCCCGGTCGTCCGTGAACAGGGTGCGCTCGTAGCACTCGTGCTCGGTCGCGAGTGCCTCGTCGAGGTTCTTGCCATAGCTCCGCTCGATCGAGGACTTGGCGCTCGTCACCGAGATCGGCGCGCAGGCGGCGAGCTCGGCGATCAGCCCGTCGGCGGCGGCCCGCAGCTTGTCGCGCGGCACGACCTGGTGGACCAGGCCGATCTCGAGCGCCCGCGCGGCCGGGATGCGGCGGCCGAGCATGACGAGCTCCTTCGCGCGCGCCTCGCCGATGAGCCGCGGCATGCGCACCGTGCCACCAGCGCCCGGCATGATGCCGAGCTTGACCTCGGTCAGGCCGACCTCGGCGCCGTCGACGAGGATGCGGAAGTCGCAGGCCATCGCGAGCTCGAGACCACCGCCGTAGGCCGAGCCGTTCATGAGGCAGATCGTCGGCTGCTTGATCGCCGCGATGCTCTCGATCGCCGCCGCGATCGCGTTGACGTACGGTGCGGTCTCCGCGGCCGTCACGCCCTTGCGCTCCTTGAGATCGGCCCCCGCGCAGAACGCCTTGTCGCCGCTGCCGGTGATCACGACGCCGCGCAGGTCGTCGCGCTGATCGATGTCGGCGGCGATGTCCGCGAGCCTCGTGTTGACGTCGCGCGACAGCGCGTTGCGAACCTCCGGACGGTTCAGCGTGATCCAGAGAAACCCGGCGTTCTCGTCGAGGAGGATGTCTGCGCTCATTTGAAACCTTCGCCGACGCTATCAGCTGCCGAGCTTCTCTGCTTGGCGGCGTGCGCGCGCTTGCTTGCCGAGGTGCGCCTTCAGGTACTTCGACGGGAGCTCGTGACCGACGAACGTCGACGCCGTGCGCGACGCCTCGGTCAGCTTGTCGAGATCGATGCCGGTCGAGACGCCCATCGAGTGCAGCATCGCGACGACATCCTCGGTCGCGAGGTTGCCCGACGCACCCGGCGCGTACGGACAGCCGCCGAGGCCGCCGGCCGACGCGTCGATCGTCGTGATGCCCATCTGCAGCGACACGAGGCAGTTCGCGAGCGCCGTGCCCTGCGTGTCGTGGAAGTGGACGGCGATCGCCTCCTGCGGGTGCTTCGCGAGCACGCGGCCGATCACGTCTTCGGTCTGCCGCGGGTTGGCGACGCCGATCGTGTCGCCGAGCGAGACCTGGTACACGCCCATGTCGCGCAGCTTGCCGACGAGGTCGACCGCGCGCTCTGGATCGACCTCGCCCTCGTACGGGCAGCCGAACACCGTCGACACGTACGCGCGGACCTGCACGTTCGCGGCGCGCGCGGCCGGCACGACCTCGTCGAACGCGGCGAGCGTCTCGGCGATCGTCTTGTTGACGTTCTTCTTGTTGTGGGTCTCGCTCGCCGACAGGAACACGGCGACGACCTTCATGCCGCTCGCGAGCGCGGTGTCGAGACCGCGGCGGTTCGGCACGAGCGCGCTCATCAGCACGCCGGGCGGGCGATGCACGCCGCGCGCGACCTCGGCGGCGTCGGCGAGCTGCGGGATCCACTTCGGAGACACGAAGCTCGTGATCTCGATCGACTTGATGCCCGACGCGACGAGCGAGTCGATGAAGCGGATCTTGTCTGCCGTCGGCACGTTGCGTGCCTCGTTCTGCAGACCATCGCGGGGGCCCACCTCGTAGATGGTGACCTCGGCGGGTAGCTTCACGGCGCGCCTCGCATTCCGGAACCATAATCCCGGGACAGTTGATCGACCAGCGACGGCGTCAGCTCGTCCAGCGTGTCGATCACCCGGTGCGCGCCGCTCTGGTCCCAGCCGCCGAAGTTGCCCGCGCGGACCGCGACGACGAGGCACCCGGCCGTCCGGCCAGCAGCGATGCCAGCCTCGCTGTCCTCGACGACGAGGCACTCGTGCGGCGCCAGGCCGAGCAGGCCCATCGCCTTTTCGTAGCCGTCGGGGGCCGGCTTGCTGCGGGTGACGTCCTCGGCCGCGACGATCGTCGCGAATGCGGCGACCTCCCCGATCAGCGGTAACACCTGTGTGACCTCGACGCGCGAGCTGCCGGTGACGAGCGCGCGCGGGTGGGCCTGCGTCCAGCCGAGCACCGAGCGGGCGCCGGGCAGGACGGTGATTCCCAGCTCGGCGAAGACCTCGTCGCGCAGCATCGCGGTCTGCGCGATCGTCTCCTCGCGGCTCCACGCGAGCTGCGGGTAGCGCGCCTTCAGGCTGTCGTAGATCGCGAGCCACGACCGGCCGATGATGAAGTCGCGATCGTACTGCTCGATCGAGATGCCCTGCCCTCGCGCGAGCGCGCGCGCCATCGCCTCGGCGGTCTCGCGCTCGCTGTCGACCAGCGTGCCGTCGAGATCGAACAGAAAGCCGCGGACCACCCGCGGCTTATATCAGAAACCGGCGACCGAGCCCGGTTCTAGAAGTCGGTCCAGTGCGCGTTGTCGCAGGCCTTGCTGCCGAGGCCTGCCTCGTCGACGAACTGGCCGAACACGACGCACATCTCGAACCCGAACGGCAGGTTCCTGCCCTCGTCGTTGTTCCAGGTGCACGACACGTCGATCTGATCGCCGGGGTTCAGCGTGAACGGTGCGGTCGGCTCCATGCGCTTCTCGGGCGGATGGAACGTGTACTGCTCGGCCCAGTCGGTATCGAACGTGCGCTCCTTCTCGCCGCCGCGCGTGATGTCGACGGTGATCTTCTTCCCCCACCGGTGCATGTGCGGGATGAGGTACCAGAGGTTGAACTGGTTCTCGACGTTGCAGTGCATCGTCTGGGTCGTCACGCCCTGCGCGACGTCGAGGCCGGAGTTGACGATCGCCATCGAGCCCGACGGCGTGTAGTGCGGGCCCTTGTCCGCGAAGTTCACGTTGACCGCGCTCTGACCGCGCAGGACCTCGTCGCCCGCGTTGAGGAAGTGCTGGTTGATGACGAGCTGCGCGCCCGGCGGGAGGCGGAACACGAGGTCACCAGGTGCCGCGTTGATCATCCCGTTCGAGCCGTTGCCGGTGAGGTACCGGAAGCTGGCCATGTCCGTGTCGGTGCACACGCGCTGCGTACCGGGCGGCTGCTTGTCGAGCGTGTAGAACAGCACGACGTGGTGACCGGGCGGCTCGGTCTGGAACGCGAGCGTCGACTTCACGTCGGTCGTCTCGGTGAAGATCTTGTCGGTCCACGTGCAGACCTCGTAGTCGCCGCCGGGCTGGATGTCCTCGAACGGCGGCGTGATCACCTGCAGGCCGTTGTCCGGCGGCTCGGGGACCTCGAGGTTTGGAAGGACCTCGACGCCCGACGACGTTCCGTCGGTACCGCAACCGAGCAGCGTGATGGCAAGCAATAGTTGGCGCTTCATCAGTTCCCCTCCGTGATCACGGACCAAGACAGACCGTCGGCGTGCAGCCGCACTGGTTGTTGTTGTTGCAGGTGCACTCGGCGCCCGTGCCACAGACGGAGCTGTCTCCCATCTGACACGTGCGCGTGCAGAAGTGCGTGTTGGCGTCGCCGAGGCTCGAGCAGAGCACGGCGTCCATGTTTCCCGAGCAGTCGGCGAGCCCCATGCAGAATTTCCCGACGCCCTTGTCGTTGCCCGTGTCGCCGGGACAGCCGCAGTCGTACGTGCACGCGGCCGGTGCATCGGCCTGTGTTTGCATCGACGTGCCGTCGTCCCCGCCACACCCGACCACGAGACCAATACCGACTACGAATGCGAGCAATGCGGCGCGCATGTGCCTCCCTCTCTTACGCGCGCCGCTATAGCTCCGGCTGTTGTGCAGCCTCAAGCACAAAGCCCCGATTCACCTGACATGTAACGTCTGCTGCAACAGCTCCGTGTAACTTCCGGTGCAAGGGCGTGCACAGACCGTGTGTCATGCTCCTCAGGAGTCCCATGAAGCGGCTTGTTTCCATCGCGCTCGCCACTGCCCTGCTCGGTCCGACCGCTTGCGCCAATCGCGCAAAGCGATCGGTGACGCTCTACGAATCGGGAGACTACGCCGGCGCACTGCGCGCCGCCGACGACGGTCTCGCATCACACCCCGGCGATAACGGGCTGTGGTCGATGAAGGTGCGCGCCGCGCTCGCGCTCGGCGACGCCGACGCGATCACGAAGGCCTACGCGTCGTACGTCTCGCACCGCGGCGAGAACGACAAGGAGCTGCTGCGCGATCTCGCGACCGCGACGATCGGTCAGGCGCTCGCGTCGCCGTCGGTGAAGCTGAAGATCTCCGCGATCGAGGCGGTCGCGTCGCTCGAGCTCAACGACCTGGCCGATCAGGTCGCGCAGCGCATGGAGGACTCCGACGACCGCGTCGTCGCGGCCGCCGCGATCGCGGTGCTGCGCGGCTTCCCCGAGGCGCCGAAGGCCGCCGAGGAGATGCTGAACAGCGACAACGCCGAGGCGCGTCGCATCGTCATCGAGGGCATCGCGAAGAAGTACGGCAAGCTCGCGATCGCCGATCTCGAGGAGCACGCGGACGATCGAGATCCGCGCGTGCGCCGCGCATCGATCCGCTGGCTCGGGCAGGTCAAGGACAAGGACGCCGTCGCGATCCTGCTGCGGCGCGCGAAGGATCCCGACGACAGCGTCCGTGCCGCCGCCGTCGGCGCACTCGGTCGCATCGGCGTCGGTGACCTCGGCCCCGTCGCGAAGCAGGCGCTCGCCGATCACGCGCTGAGCGTCCGGCTCGCCGGCGTCGACGTCCTCGAGGCCGCGCACCTCGACGCCGAGCTCGTCACGCTCGTCGACGACAACGACCCGATGGTCGCGCTGGCCGCGGCGATCGCGGTCAAGCGCACGCATCCCGGACACGCGGCCACGGCCGTCGAGCGCGCGGTCACCGCCGAGGAATGGACGATCCGCGCGGGCGCCGCGAACATGATGATCCTCGCGGTCGGCAAGGCGGCCGCGCGTCCACTCGCACAGAAGCTCGCGAGCGACTCCGTCGTCGGCGTGCGGCTCGCCGCTGCACGCGTGCTCGTCCAGACCGGCGACGTCGCGCTCGCCAGGCCGATCTTCACCGCCGCGCTCGCGGATCCCGACCTCGGCGTGCAGGCCGCCGCGGACCTCGCGGCGCTCGGCGACCCGACCGGCATCGACGCGCTGTCGGCCGCCGTTCGCGACATGTCCAGGACGCCGGAGCAGCTGAGGCGCGCACGATCGCACCGTGATCACGTCCGAGATTATGTGCAGCTGCGCGAGCATTCCTCGACGAGGTTCACGCCCAGCGGGACATAACGGTCAGCTC
>JAEWJO010000465.1 GCA_023386455.1 Pseudomonadota bacterium
CGCTGGCAGTGCTCGCCGGGCAGCTCGGCCGCGACGGCGAGTGGGCGCGCGAGCTCGCGACCGCGCTGACCGCGCTGCGCGGTGGCTCGTCGACGGAGATCCGCGCGATCGCGCCCGAGCTGGCGATGCTCGCCGGCGATCGCCTCGACGATCGGCCTACCGCCGAGCGCGCGTGGCTGACCGTGCTCGAGGTCGAGCCGGACGCCGCCGACGCGTTCGACGCGCTGATCGCGATGTACACGCAGGACGCGCGCTGGGGTGATCTGCGCGCGATGCTCGAGCGCCGCGCCGAGGTGTCGGCGGACCAGATCGTCCGGCTGTACACGCTCGTGTCGCTCGCGGAGCTCGAGGCCGGCCCGAACGGCGACCCCGAGCGGGCAGGGGATGCCTACCGCCGGGTCCTCGAGATCGATGGCTCGTACGGTCCCGCGTACGCCGCGCTCGACAAGCTGTATTCGTCGACGGAGCGCTGGAAGGAGCTAGAGGAGCTGCTCGCGCGCCAGGCCGACTATCTCGAGGGCGAGCGCGCCGTCAACAACACGTACCGCCGCGCGGAGCTGTGGGCGAAGCAGCTCCGCGATCCGAGCCGTGCCGTCGATCTGCTCGAGGACGTGATCGGCAAGGCGCGCGGTCACGCCGACGGGCGCGAGCTGCTCGAGGAGCTGATGACGGCGCCGAACGCGCAGCTCGTCATGATGCGGATCGTCCGCCTGCTCGAGCCGCTGTACGAGCAGGACAAGCTCTGGATGGATCTCGTTGGCCTCCTGCGCGCGCAGCGGCCGATGGTGACCGGGACCGAGGCGGTCGAGCTGCTGTCCCGCATCGCGACGATCGAGGAGCGCGAGCTCGGCGGTGCGCCGCGTGCGTTCGACGCCTGGATCGAGGTCCTGCGGCTCGAGCCGGCGCACGAGCGCGCGCGCGTCGAGATCGCGCGGCTCGCCCAGTTCCTCGGTCGCTGGACCGAGGCGACCGCCGCGCTCGAAGCCGCGGTCAGCGCGACGCCCGACGGCGACGCCGGCACCCGCGCCGCTCTGCTCGGCGAGCTCGCGACGTACTACGACAGCCAGTCCGGCGACACGGACCGCGCGATCACCGCGTACAAGCGGCTGCTCGAGGCCGATCCGTCGAGCCCGACGACGATCCGGCGCGCCGGCACCTCGCTCGCGCGCCTCTACGAAGCGACTCAGAACTGGAAGGAGCTGCGCGCGATCACGCGGCAGCAGGCCGAGTGGGCCGAGGATCCCGACCAGCGCCGCGCGTTGCTCGCGAGGGTCGCCGAGCTCGACGAGGAGAAGCTCGCCGACCGCGCCGCCGCGATCGCCACGTGGAACGACGTGCTCGCCGATCAGCCGACCGACGCGAGCGCGCTCGACGCGCTCGAGCGTCTGTACCAGGCCGCCGCGAGCTGGCAGGAGCTCGTCGACATCCTGCGCCGCAAGGTCGATGCCGCGGGCGGCGACGCCGACGCGATCGCGCTGCTCGCGCGGATCGCACAGCTCCACGAGCACGAGCTCGCCGAGCCCGAGGACGCGATCGCCGCGTGGCTCGAGATCATCGATCGCGACAGCGAGGACGTGCGCGCGCTGAACGAGCTCGCGCGCCTCTACCGTGCGGCGGAGCGCTATGCCGATCTGCTCGACGTCCACGAGCGTCAAGCGATGCTCTACGACGGTCCCGCACAGACCGATCTGCAGATCCAGATCGCGCGCCTGCTCGAGGGCCCGCTGTCGCGTCCGGTCGAGGCGCTCGAGCGCTGGTCGACCGTGCTCCGCGGCGATCCGCAGCACCCGACCGCACTCGCGGCCGTCCAGCAGACGCTCGGCGACGTCGACCTCCGCGTCGCGGCGGCCGAGATCCTGCGACCGGTCTATGCCGCGACCGATCGCGTCGACGAGCTCGCCCGGCTCGCGCTGCTCGAGTCCGAGTGGGCCGACGATCCGGCGATCAAGCTGCGCGCGCTCCTCGAGGTCGTCCAGCTGCGCGAGCTGCGCCTCGGCGACATCGCCGGCGCGTTCGAGGCGCAGGTCCAGGCACTGCACCACGCGGTGACCGAGCCCGAGCTCGCGCAGGTCGTCGCCGACACCGAGCGCCTCGCCGGCGATCTCGGTCGCGACGCCGATCTGATCGACATCTATCGCGAGGTCGCGCCGAACGTGCTCGACGCCGAGATCCAGCGCCGGCTGCGCCTCGATATCGCCGACCTCGCGCGCGGCGTGCGCAAGGACAGCGCGCTCGCGAGCGAGTACTACAAGCGCGTCCTCGCGAGCGAGCCCGAGGACCGCCGTGCGCTCGCCGCGCTCGAGAGCATCTACCGCGAGACGAACAACGAGGTCGCGCTCGTCGAGATCCTGCTGCGCCAGGCCGATATCGCGGACGACGTCGACGACAAGGTCGGCGAGCTCGTCGAGGCCGCCGGCATCTACACGTCGCTCGGCCGCTCCGACGACGCGATCCAGACGTGGGAGCAGGTCCTCTCGATCGCGCCCGAGCGTGGCGACGTGATCTACGCGCTCGAGAGCCTCTACAGCGGTCAGGGCCGCTGGCACGACGTCGTCGATCTGTACGAGCGCCGGCTCGGCTTCGTCACGTCGATCGACGAGGCAGTCGCGCTGCGCGTCCAGCTCGGCGACCTCCAGGAGAAGCAGCTGCACGACGTCGAGGCCGCGATCGAGAACTACTCGGCCGCGCTCGGCGGTAACGCGCGCCAGCCGCAGGCGATCGCCGCGCTCGAGCGCCTGCTCGACGATCCCGACGCCCGCGTGATGGCGGCCGGGGTGCTCGAGCCGGTGTACATCGCACAGCAGCGGTGGCCCGAGCTCGTCCGCGTCTACGATGCAAAGCTCGAGGGCGCGAGCGACCCCGCGGAGCGCATCCGGCTGACCCGGTTCGTCGCGCGGCTCTACGAGGAGCAGCTCGAGGACTTCGAGAACGCGTGCAAGTGGTACGCGCGGCTGTTCCGCGAGGCGCCCGGCGAGGCCGGCGTGCGCGAGCAGCTGCAGCGGCTCGGCGGCATCGTCGAGAACTGGCCGTCCGTCGTCGAGACCTACCAGCGCTGGCTCGACGACGAGACCAGCGAGTCCGACGAGGTCCGCGACGTCTCGATCGCCGCGGGTCTCATCTACGAGCGCAGGCTCGGTAACATCGACGCCGCGTTCACCGTGTTCCGCCGCGCGCTCGCGATCGAGCCCGAGGAGCAGGAGGGCAGGCCGGCGCCGCGCGACATCGTCGCGAAGCTCGAGGACATGCTCGCGCGCCACAGCAAGTGGAGCGAGTTGCTCTCGATCTACGAGGACGTCATCGCGCGCACCGACGAGGATCTGCGTCGCGAGGCGCTCGTCAAGAAGGCGCGCCTCCTCGAGAACGGGCTCGCCGATCAGGCGCGCGCGGTCGAGGCGTGGCGCGAGGTCGTCATCGTCGCCGAGAGCGGCGAGGGCCCGATCTTCGAGCACACGTATCGCGAGGCCGTCGGCGAGCTGCAGCGCCTGTTCACGGCGCGCAGCCAGTGGCACGACCTGATCGATCTCACCGAGGCGCGGCTCGCACGTGCGAGCGATGCATCGGCATTCGAGGAAGCGGCGCAGCGCAGGCTCCAGCTCGCCGAGATCTACGAGCTGCACGTCGGCGATCTGACGGCCGCGCTCGATCAGTACGAGGAGGTCATCGGCGGCGGCAAGCTATGGGAGAAGGCGGTCGCCTCGCTCGAGCGCCTCGTCATTCACGACGAGCATCGCGAGCGCATCGCCGAGCTGCTCGAGCCCGTCTATCGCGAGCAGGACTGGTGGCAGAAGCTCGTCGTCATCCTCGACGCGAAGCTCGAGTACATCACCGACCCGGCGCACCAGGTCATCACGCTCCACGAGATCGCCGAGCTGCACGAGGAGCGCGGCGGTGCGATCGATCTCGCGCTCGCGGCACTCGCGCGCGCCTGGCGGATCGACGTCGGCGACGAGGAGGCGCTCGCGAAGCTGCTCGTCCTCGCCGGCAAGCTCGGCGCGTGGGACGAGGC
>JAEWJO010000479.1 GCA_023386455.1 Pseudomonadota bacterium
GCGTCTGGTTCGCGGTCTCGAGGTTCGCGACGCAGAGGTCCATCGTGACGGGCTTGCCGAGCAACTCGAGCTGCGAGGAGCGATCGAAGACGGAGACGTTCGCGAGCTTGGTCGTGAGCAGCGTGTCGGCACGCGTGCCGACCTCGGATTGGAGCTGGGCGCGCGCCTCGGCCGACTTGTTGCCGGAGAACAGATCGACGATCCAGCCCTGCAGCGGGCCGCTCGTGCCCCAGACATCGAAGCCCCAGCCGGAGATCTGGACCTCGGGCCGGCTGTGCGCGAACGCGGTGAGGCAGCCGCCGCCGGTCGGCGGTGCGGGCGTCAGGCGCGACCACACGTCGAGCGTGCCGCCCATGAGGCCGGCGATCGGGATCTGGGAGAGGAGGCCGCGGCACTGGCCGGCGAAGCTCACGCGCAGGCTCGGGATGCGAATGCGCAGCCACAGGACGCCGCGGTCGGCGACGAGCGTCGCGGTGACCGTGCCCTGGCTCGCGGCGGTCGGCCACGTGACGCAGCGATCGTCCTGGGACAGGACATCGCGCGCGAGGATCTCGCCGGCGACATCGACATCGGTCGCGTAGCTCGCGAGGCTCGCGCTCATCGCGGCCAGGATCGCGTTCGTCAGCACGAGGTTCGCGGCGCTGGCGTTGTACGCGCCATCGGCGAGAAACGGTGCCGCGAGCAGCGTGCGATCGCCCTTGCGCGTGTGGCCGGCCTCGTCGGTGCCGAGGATCGCGACCCGCGTGAGGCCCGGCGTCACCGCGACGGTCGTCGCGAACGCGCCGTGGCCGTCGAGATCGAGCGACGCACCGTCGACGACCAGGCTTTGCAGGCCCTCGGTCGCCGTCGCGGTGCCGGTCACCTTCCAGCTCGTCTCGGTCGCCGGCTGGACGAATCGATCGAGGCTCGCCATGTCGATGTCGATCGACCAGCCCTTCGGATCGGGCTCCGAGCCCGGCATGTCGCCGTCGGCCGGCGTCTTCGAGCACCCCACCGCCGCGACGAGCGCGGCACACGTCAACACGCGCATGCGTTCCTCCCTCATGTGCAACCGAGCGGCACGTCGACGTCCGGCGCGCCGCTGACCCTGTACGCCTCGTCTCTCGGATCGACGAACAGCGTGTGCGAGTGGCTGTCGACCGTCGTCGTGCCGAGCGTGATCCGCTCGCCGCGCTTGAGCGCCGCGAAGTGCGCGGGCTCGAGCGTGAACCGATGGGGCACGCCGTTGTGACCGTGCCAGAAGTCGAGCGTGACGGTCGTACCCGCGATCACCGCCGCGACGGTGACGACGCCCGTGAGCGGTCCCTTCGAGCCGTCGAGGTAGAGCGCCTGCGCGTTGGTGTCGTGCATCTTGGTCGAGTCCTGCGCGCACGCGTCGAGCAGGAACGTCGCGTCGAACGCCCGCGCATCGAGCTCGTTCTGGGTCAGCGCATCGAGCGCGGGGACCTGCGCGCCGGGCTCGCAACCGACGACGAACGTGATGATGCCGCCGCTTCCGAACATCCACATGAACTCTCGCCTCCGCATCTCAGTACGCGAAGTCCGTCCACTCGCGCACGATGCGCTTGTAGAGCGTGGTGGGGTGAGTGGTCGCCGAGTACGGCGCGACCAGCCCGGCCGAGATGAAGTCCGCGCGGATCTCGCGGTTGTCGTGGTTGAAGTTGACGACCGCACCGTTCGCGTCGACAAAGCGGTCGAGGCGGAACGGGTGCCACGTGAAGATCTCGTCGTTCCCCCACAGCTCGCCGTACGCGAGGATGTTGTCGTACCAGGTCTCGAATGGCCGGCCGGCATCGCGGTGGCAGCCCGAGCACGACGTGTCGTCGGCGCTGACGGCGGCGGCGTTGAATCCCGCCGGGACGATCGTGCCGGTGCCCGCCGCGCCCGCCGCGTGGGCGGTCCGGCCGGCGGCGCTCTTCCACGCAGCGCCGCTCGCCGACCGAAACGCGGTCGACATCAGCAGCTCGTGGATGAAGTCAGCGTCGCTGCCGGTCAGCGACGGCAGGATGTCGATGCCGGCGTCGCGTGCCGGGAACGCACCGGGGAAGTGCGTCGCCGACACGCGGTACGGTGCGAGCTGGCCGCCGCGGAGCTGCGCGACGAGCGCGTCGAGCGCCTGCGAGGTCGCCCACGCGGGACGCTCGGTGCGGCGCGCCTCGATCGCGTCGGCGAGGTCGGTCGCGCGCGGGAACGGCCGGTAGACGTCGTTGGCCCAGCCATCGACGGTGCGCGTGCGCGTGCGGATCTCGAACGGATAGCGCACGCCAGCCTCGGTCATGAACAGGAGCTCGCCGAACACGGTGCCGGCCGGGAACATCCACTCGACACGGTGGGTGTACTCGTTCGGATCGCGGCGCCAGTGGACGACCGGCAGGATCGAGCCGCCGACCTCCGGTGGCTGCCAGAAGTCGAACACCTCGACGTTCGTCGTCTCGCCGATCGGCCGGCCGAACGGGAAGTGGAACGTGCCCGCCTCGACGAAGATCTGCGCGTGGCCGCCGGGGACCGCGAGGTCGATCAGGCCGTGATCGATCGTGTTCGGCCGCATGCCGATCGGCGTCACGACGTTGTCACCGAACGAGTCCTGGTACCCCGGCGTCAGCGAGCGCTTGTCGTACCAGAGCGTGCGCGGGGACTCGATCACCTGCCGCGTCGCGCCGGGCGCGATGCACGGGACGCGTGCCGCGATCTCGGCGAGGCGAGCCTGCGGCATCAGGTCGAGCACGCGCCCGCTGACCGGGAGGCTCACGGGCGTCGCGCACGGGTCGACGTCGTCTCCCGAGCCGCTGCCCATACCGCCGCCGTCGCCGTCGCCCTCGTCGCCGGCTGGGTCGGGCTGGCCGAGCTCGTCGGCAGCGCATGCGGACAACAACAGCACGAGGGCGATCGCCGTGGTCCTCATCCCTCGCACCCTGCGCGCCGAACGGCCGCCCGACCAGCGCGCGGCGACAACACGCCATGACAGTTGTTGAGAGAGCGTCAACAAATGGCATCACTTGTTGACGATGCGTCAACAAGGCGGACAACCGTCTGTTGACGCCGCGTCAATGCGAGGTTGTGCCGTGGCGGGAGTGTGCGACCATCGCCGGGCCGTGCCCGCCAGGAAGAAGCGCGTGATTCGCCGCCTCGACAACGACGCGCGCCGCGCCCAGCTGCTCGGGCTCGGCAAGGGCGCGTTCGCCGCGCACCCGTACGACGAGGTGTCGATCGACACGCTCGCCGCGAAGGCAAAGCTGTCGAAGGGCCTGTTCTACTACTACTTCGCGACGAAGCGTGACCTCTACATCGCGGTCGTCGAGGACACCGCGCGCGACATGGTCCAGGCACTCGTCGGTGCGGTCGAGAAGCAGACCACGCCACGCGAGCGCGCGGTCGCCGGTGTCGAGGCGTACCTCGACCACGTCGCGACGCACGGCCTCGCGTTCGTCGCGCTCATGCGCGGTGGGATCGGCGCGGATCCCGAGATCGCGAAGGTCGTCGAGCGCGTCCGCGGCAACGTCGTCGACAAGTTCCTCGGCGGCACGCCGATCAGCGCGTTCCTGCAGGGCCGGCCGCTCAGCCGGATCGCGATCCGGTCGTGGATCGGGATGGTCGAGGCGGCCAGCGTCGAGTGGCTGGCGTCGCCGGGCGTGGCCAAGGCCGCCGTCCGCGACATGCTGGTCGACCAGCTGTTCGCGCTGCTGTCGCGCGTGATCGGCACCGAGGTCTCGCAGACCGAGTTCATGACGCCGCCGCCGGCCGCCGCGCCGGGGCGACGGTCGCGTGCCGCCAAGGCCTGACGATCGCGCTTTGCATTCGCACGCGACCTGGTTACGTTCGCGTCATGAACGAACCGCAGAGCTTCGAGGAGTTCTGGCCCTATTACGTCTCGCAGCACCGCAACAAGACCTGCCGGCAGCTGCACTTCGTCGGCACGTCGATCGCGATGGGGTGCCTCGCGGTCTCGCCGTTCTACCCGCCGGCCGCGCTCGCCGCGCCGGTCGCGGGCTACGGCTTCGCGT
>JAEWJO010000530.1 GCA_023386455.1 Pseudomonadota bacterium
CGACTCCCGTCGCTGCCGAGAAGCCGACGCCGACCGAGGTCGCAAAGCCGGATCGCAATCGCGTGCGCCCGCAGCTGCCGGATCAGGTGCAGGGCGATGACGGCCGCGTCCGGCCGCGGTTGCCCGAGGGCCAGGAGCCGCGCGACTGGAACGATCCAGAGGTGCGCGAGCAGATGCGGGCGATGCGCGAGGAGCGTCGAGCCAAGCGCGAGGCGATGCTCGACACGAACCACGACGGCGTCGTCAGCGAGGAGGAGCGCGTCAAGCGGATGGAGCCACTGCACGCGCGGCTCGACAAGAACGGCGACGGCAAGCTGACGCCGGACGAGATCGCATCGTCCGAGCGCCGCATGGGCTTCGACGATCCAGGCGCGCTCGACGAGAACAACGACGGCGAGATCTCGAACGCCGAGCTCGACAAGGCGATGACGAAGCGGCGCGAGGACATGCGCGCGCGCTGGCGGGGCAGGGGCGGCGGCTCGGCGAACCTGCCAGCCGGCTCCGACGACTGACGACCCTCGACGGCACAAGGCCCGGACGCTTTGGGCTAGGATGCCGCGCTCATGGCCGACGACGATCTACAGCGCAACGCCGGCGAAGATCCAGAGACGGTCTGGCTCCGTGACACGTACCAGCCGAACGCGACGAACCTGACGGTCCGCGCGGTGCTCGGCGGCGCCGTCATCGGCGTCATCATGTGCCTGTCGAACATCTACGTGTTCTTCAAGACGGGCTGGAGCCTCGGCGTCACGATCACGGCGTCGATCCTCGCGTTCGCGGCATTCGGCCTCGTCTCGCGCAAGAAGCCGCTCGGCATGCTCGAGAACAACGCGCTGACGACCGTCGCGTCGGGCGCCGGCTATATGACCGGTGGCGGCAACATGGCCGCGTTCGGCGCGCTGCTGATGGTGACGACGCTGCGCCCGAGCGTCGCGCCGATGATCGTGTGGTTCGCGGCGATCGCCGCGCTCGGCGTGTTTGCCGCGATCCCGATCAAGCGCCAGCTGGTCAACCAGGAGGCGCTGCCGTTCCCGACCGGCACAGCGACCGCCGAGACCCTCCGCACGATCCACTCCGGCGGGGATCGCCGCGCCGTGAAGTGGCTCGCGCTCTCCGCGCTCGGCGCCGCGGCGGTCAGCGTCGTGCGCAACCTCAAGTTCATCGAGGAGACGTACGCGCTGCCGTTCTCGATCAGCGGCCACACGCTGAAGGCGTGGGGCCTGTCGTTCAAGACCGAGCTCGTCTATCTCGGCGCGGGCGCGCTCATGAGCTTCCGCACCGGCTGGTCGCTGCTCGTCGGCGCGATCTTCACGTACGGCATCCTGGCGCCGTGGCTCCTCGAGCAGGGGCTCATCGCCGGCACGAGCCTCAAGCAGGTCGTCGGCTGGACGGTGTGGCCGGGTGCGGCGATGCTCGTCGCCGCGGGCCTCACGTCGTTCGCGCTGGACTACAAGAGCCTCGGTCGCGCCTTCACCGGCATCGCGAAGATCCTCGACCGCAAGAAGCGCGTCGAGACCGGCATCGCCGCCGTCGAGTCGCCGGACTGGTGGTTCCCGGCCGGCTTCGCGGTGCTCGGGCCGCTCGTCATCGTCCTCATGTACGTGCTGTTCGACATCCCGCTGTGGGCCGCCATCCTCGCGGTCCCACTGGCCGTGATCATGGGCTTCATCGCCGCGCGCGTCACCGGCGAGACCGACGTCACGCCGACCAAGGCGCTCGGGCCGCTGACGCAGATGATGTACGGCGCCGTCACGCCGGGGAACCTGTCGGGCAACATCATGTCGGCCAACGTCACCGGCGGCATCGGCCTCCACGCGGCCGACCTCTTGACGACGCTCAAGACCGGCTGGTTGCTCGGCGCCAAGCCGCGCCACCAGCTCTACGCGCAGCTGTTCGGTGTCGTCGTCGGCGCGATCGCGATCGTGCCGCTGTTCAACCTCGTCATCCCGGACCCGACGATGCTCGGCACCCCCGAATGGGAGGCGCCGTCGTGCCTCGTGTGGGCGGGAGTCTCCGAGGCGTTCGCCGGCGGCATCGACAAGCTCGGCCACGAGGCGCGCATCGCGATCGTCATCGCGGGCGTCATCGGCATCGGGCTCGCGCTCGCCGAGCGGTTCGCGCCCAAGCACGTGAAGCCGTACGTCCCGTCGCCGTACGGCCTCGGCCTCGCGTTCGTGCTGTCGGGCTCGAGCAGCATCATGATGTTCCTCGGCGCGGCCGCGGCGGAGCTGTTCCGGCGCCGCCAGCAGATCGCGGGCATCGTCCCGGTCGCGTCGGGCCTCATCGCCGGCGAGAGCCTGATGGGCGTCGTGTTCGCGATGCTGAAGTCCGCCGGGATCGTCGCGAAGTAGCGCTCGCGCTACTGCACGGGCAGGAAGTCGGACTCGAACGCGAAGCCGGCGACGACGTACGGGAACGCGCGGGTGCGGTAGTCGTCGCTCGTCGAGCCGGTCGGGATCGTCGACGGCTCGCCCGCGCGATAGTGGTGCTGCAGGTACCACGAGACGATCAGGATCGCGGTCGGCTTGTTGAACGTCGACGGCCCGTCGTCGCGGAACGTGTACGCGCCGAAGAAGCCGAGCCGCTGGTGGGCGTTGTCGCCCTCGTATGCCGCCTCGTCCGCGGCGCCCGTGAAGTGGCGCGCGTTGTAGAACGGGTGGACGTACGAGTGCCGGAGGCCGGCGGCGAGGCCGGTCCCGGTCACGTAGAGCAGATCGATGTCGCTCGCGAGCGTCCAGCCGTTGCGCGGCAACAGCGTGTCGAACGTCGGCTCGTAGACCGTCACGCCGCCGGCGCGGACGTCGAAGCTCCAGTAGTCGATCATCCCGAGCATGCGCGCCGCGATCTTGCCGGCCTTCAGCTGGATCATCGGCTGCACGCTGAAGTGCTTCACGAGCGACGACGTCGGCTCGGTCAGCGGCGTCGGGTTGTCCTTGTTGAACGCGAGCGTGTGGTCGGAGTAGTTGGCGTTCGCGCTCGGGAACGCCTGCAGATAGCCGAACGTGCCGAAGAACCGCTGGACCTCGCCGTACACGCGGAGGTTGAAGATCGACGCCGGCTGGATCTCGCCGCCGAGGCTCATCTGCGCGCTCGCCGGGTTCAGCTTGGGGAACGCGCCGACGAACAGGAAGTTGTTCTCGGTGATCTTCTTGCTCGACGGATAGAGCTTCTTCTGCAAGCCAAACCGCATGCGCGTCTCGAGGCCGAGCGGGTTGACGCGCAGGATCGTCAGATCCGAGAGCATCAGCCGCCAGCCGTCGGGAGGGGGCGGGGCCTCCGCGCGAGCGATTGCAGGGCACACCACGAGCAGGGCAACCAATGCGCGAAGCATCCGTGCATCCTATCCCGCCCCCGGCGTATACATGACGGCGATGTGTACCCGCGCGGCGATCGCCGCCCTCCTGATCGTCGGTGGGGCCTGCGGGAAGAAGGCACCGAGCGGGCCGCCGCGCGACCCGACGTCGTTCGCCGAGCCCGATCGCGTCGCCGTGAAGGATCTCGCGCTCGACCTCACCGTCGACTTCCCGACGAAGACCCTGTCCGGCACCGCGCGCCTTCAGCTCGTCCGCACCGATCCGAAGGCGCCGCTCGTCCTCGACAGCAACGGCCTCGTGATCACCGCCGTCTCCGACTGCCAGGGCGGCGCCCTGACGTACCGGATCGGCGAGCACACGAAGATCGGCGAGCCGGTGCGCATCGACCTCCAGGGCGATTGTGCCGAGCTCGCGTACCACACGGCGCCCGACGCGGGCGCGCTCATGTGGGTCGAGCCCGCGGGCACCGCCGGCGGCAAGCTGCCGATGCTGTTCACGCAGTCCGAGGCAATCTACGCGCGCACCTGGATCCCGCTGCAGGACTCGCCGAGCGTCCGGTTCACGTACTCGGCGACGATCCGCACCCAGCCGGGCACGTGGGCGCTGATGTCTGCCGAGAACCCGCAGGCGCTCGTCCCCGATGGCGTGTGGAAGTTCCGCCAGCCGCACGCGATCCCGTCGTACCTGATGGCGCTCGCCGTCGGCGACTTCGCGTTCAAGGCGATCGGTCCCCGCACGGGCGTTTACTCCGAGCCGTCGGTCGTCGATGCGGCCGCGAGCGAGTTCGGCGAGGTCGAGCAGATGATCGACGCCGCGGAGAAGCTCTACGGACCGTACCGCTGGGGTCGCTACGACATGCTCGTCCTGCCGCCGAGCTTTCCGCTCGGAGGGATGGAGAACCCGAACCTCACGTTCGTGACACCGACCGTGATCAACGGCGATCGCGCGCTCGTCTCGATGATCGCGCACGAGCTGTCTCACTCGTGGAGCGGCAACCTCGTGACGAACAAGACGTGGAACGACGTCTGGCTCAACGAGGGCTTCACGACGTACGTCGAGCGACGGATCATGGAGCAGCTGCGCGGCGCCGACCACGCCGATGTCGACTGGTACATCGGCTCGAAGGACATCGACGCCTACCTCGCGGAGCACGGCCGCTCCGGTCACGCGAGCCGGCTGTCGACGGCGTACGGCCGGGGCGCCGATCCCGAGGAGATGTCCTCCGACCTCGCGTACGACAAGGGCGCGCTGTTCCTGCGGACGCTCGAGCAGGCCCATGGCCGGCCGAAGTTCGACGCGTTCCTGCGCGGCTGGTTCGATCGGCACGCGTTCTCGTCGGCTGACTCGAAGATGTTCGAGACCGAGGCGAAGGCCGAGCTGGCGAGCGGCTCGGGCGCCGCGATCGATCTCGCGGAGTGGCTGTACAAGCCGGGCCTGCCGGCGCACACCGCGACGAGCTCGTCGCAGCGCGCGTCGATGCTCGAGGCCGCGGCCGATGCGTTCGCGAAGGACGGCACGCCGATCGACCCGACGGGGTGGGGCACGATCGACTGGGTCGTGTTCCTGCGCGAGCTGCCGGAGACGGTGTCGCCGGCGCGGATCGCCGAGCTCGACAAGGCACATCACCTGACCGCGACGACGAACGCCGAGATCGCGATGCACTGGTTGCCGCGCCTGGTCGTTGCCGACGCGCGCGATGCGGTTCCGGCGATCGAGCAGTTTCTGCTGAAGGTCGGCCGCCGCCGCATGGTGATGCCGGTCTACAGCGCGATGGCGGCGAAGAACGAGTTCTGGCAGCAGCAGGCGAGGGCGATCTTCAAGCGCGCGAAGCCGCGCTACCACGCGATCACCGCGGGTTCGATCGATCAGCTGCTCGCGAAGAAGCGCTAACAGGGGCAGCCGAAGAACGGCAGCGCGAGCGAGTCGACCTCGTCGCCGCTGGCGCGTTCGATCCGCTGCTCGACGCCGAGCCACGGCCGGCCGATCAGCTCGAGCTCGCCGTCGCCCTCGATGTCGACCAGCTGCTCGATGCCGGTCAGCTCCGACATCCGGCGCAGCTGCGACGTCACGAGCTCGCCGTCGGCGGCGACGCGGAACAGCCCCCACACGTTCGCCTCGGGCTCGCCGCATCCGGTGTCGTGCCAGACGTGGACGGACACCCACGTGACGCCGGTGGTCGGGTGCTGCAGCACCTCGAGGTCGACGAATGCCTGGTCGCTCCACGCGCCGGTCTGCTCGGCCTCGCGCCACTCCTTCTGGGTGTCGGTCGAGGCTGCCGATGCGAGCAGGATCGCCTTGGCGCGTGCGCCGAGCTCGTCGGCCCGCGCGGTGTCGGTGATCTCCTTCGGCGTGACGATCGGCGGCAGCGCCGCGTCGCGCGCGAGCATGCCGGTGCAGCCCGAGAGCTTCGCGACGAGCATCGCGCTGCCGTTCTCGAACACGGCCTTCGCCGTCCACTGATCGGCATTGATGTCGCCGGCGTAGGACGGGCTGCCCGTCACGCGTACGAGGACGGCAAAGCCGAGCACCTTCGCCTCGCACCCACCGTCGACCGCGACCCTGCGCTCGAGCCAGGCGCGGTAGCCGGCGGGCACGTCGTCGGGCTTCACCGCCGCGATTGCGCTCTCGATCCCGTCGTCGCTCTCGAGCACCGGCGTGCCGTGCTTCGGCATGATCTCGGCGCCGTCGCCGATCGTCGCGAGCTTCATGTAGCTGAAGCTGCCGGCGCGCGTGACGAACTGGACCTCGCCGGCTCGTGCGTGCGGCTGCGCGGCCGGGACCGCGACGGTCGTCTCGACGACCTTCTCGACCGTGACGAGCCGGGGCGTCGCGATCGTCACGTACGACGTCGTCCGCGGCGCCGACGCGTAGCCGGCGAGCGCGCCGAGCGTCGTGCAGCCGGCGGCGATCAGGAGGTAGCGCAGTGACAGCGAGGCGGTGGTACCGAGCATCCTGGTGATCCAACGACCACCGGGGCCCCTCTATTGCCCCATCACTTCCAGGACATAGCGGGTGTGATCGCCGGCACAGCGTACGGGCCGGGCGCCACGTCGGTGCCGACGAACGCGTCCCACCGGGCCTGATCCTCGTCGAGGTAGGTCGACGCGAACACGACGGTGCCGGCGGCACCGGCGACGCGCGCGCGAGCGATCCGCGCGCCGATCTGGGCGAAGTCGAACGCGCTGTCATCGAGCGCGTGCATGCCGGCCCAGATCTGGCGGCCGGCCTTCGCCGCGAGGAATCCATCGAGCAGCGTCGACCAGTCGGTGCACGCGCCGGGCTCGATCGACCAGTAGATCATCGGCACGAGTGCGTCCATCGTGCCGGCGGCGAGCCAGCCGCGCGAGTCCTGGTAATAGTTGCCGTAGCCCTGGCTCGTCGAGCAGCCCGGCAGCGGCGTGTAGATGCCCCACACCGAGGCCGAGAGCTTCGCGTGCGGTCGCGTCTCGGCGACGACCTGGTGGAGCTCGGCGACCATCGTGCTCACCTGACCGCGCATGAAGTCCGCCCACGACAGCTGCGCGTTCGCCGCCTTCGCGGTGTTGTACGCGGCCATCGTCGCCGCGTCGCGCGAGTAGTCGGGGCCCGGCGTGCGGATGCGATCGAGGTGGAGGCCGTCGACCTCGTACTTCGCGAGCAGATCGCGCGCGACGCTGGCGATGTGCTCGTGGACGGCAGGATTGCCCTGGGCGAACCACCGGTACTCGGTGTCGCGGTTCGCGCCGGTCGAGTCGACCGCGAGCCACTCGGGATGCGCGACGAGCGCGTGCTGCACCGGACCCTCTGCCGCCGGAACGGTCGTCGTCGCGGTCCACGCGGAGAACACGTTGAAGTAGGCATGGAGCTCCATGCCGTGCATGTGGGCGCGATCGATCGCGACCTGGAGCGGATCCCAGCCGGGATCGCGGCCGAGCACGCCGGACAGTCGCTTGCTCCACGGCTCGTACGCCGACTTGTAGTAGGCGTCGCCTTCACCGCGGATCTGGACGAACACCGCGTTGAAGTGCGCGGCCGCGCCGCGGTCGATGATCGCCTCGAGCGAGGTCTGCGAGTTGTACGCGAACCGCGTGATCCACACGCCGCGCAGCTCGCGTGGCCGCGGGTCGGCATCGGTCGGGGGATCCCCGGACGCTCCATCGGGGGTGACGTCGCCGCCGGAGAACGAGCACGCGGCGAGGCACGCGGCGAGGGCTGCGGTCGCGAGCGAGGGTGCCCTCATGCCGGTCACGCCTTGCACGATAGCGGCCGGCGCGAGGCGACGCGATTCCCATGAGTTGGAATCGGTACGAGAGCGCGCTGACGCATTCAGGTTGCACACGGCCGTCGCGCTAGACTCCTGGTCGATGCACACCTTGGGCGCCGCCGGTATCTGGGGCATCGCCGGGGTCGTCGTGCTGATCGTCGAGGCGATCGTCCGGCTCGCGCCGATCGCGCTCGATGCCGCGACGCAACCGCTGTCGGCGGTCCAGTGGGCCGTGCTCGCCGGGTGGGTCGGGTTCAACGCGTACTCGGAGGGCTACCGCGGGTTTCATCGCGCGTTCTCGCCGCGCGTCGTCGCCCGCGCCCAGCATCTTCGCGCGCACCCGCGTGCGCTTCACGTCGTGCTCGCGCCGCTCTACTGCATGGGGCTCGTCCATGCGACGCGACGCCGGCTCGTGACGTCGTGGCTATTGACGCTCGGGATCGTCGCGATCGTGATCGCGGTGCGGCGGCTCGACTCGCCGTGGCGCGGGATCGTCGATGCGGGCGTCGTCGTCGGCCTCGCGATCGGCGTCGCGTCGATCGGCTATCACGTCGCGCGTGCGCTCGCCGGCAAGCCGATGCCGGTGCCCCCCGACACACCGTAGCGCCGCGCACACTGGACTCCCGAGTTCAACTAGCCGATTGGCTACCCGCGTGACGCATCGCTCCCGTGCCGGCCGTGTTACGCCCGGGCGCATGAATCCCCACGGCATGGTCCTCGAAATGAAGAAGCTCCTCGGCAACCTCGACGGCTGGCTCGACAAGGCCGTGGCGTACGCGCAGACGAGGAAGTTCGACCCGAACGTGCTGCTCCAGTCGCGGCTCGCGCCCGACATGTTCCCGTTCGTTCGCCAGGTCCAGTCGGCCTGCGATCAGGCGAAGTACGCCGCCGCGCGCACCGCCGGCAAGGAAGTGCCATCGCATCCCGACACCGAGCAGACGATCGACGAGCTGAAGAAGCGCGTCGCGAGCGTGATCGCGTTCCTCGATACGTTCACCGCGCAGGACTTCGAGGGTACCGACGACCGATCGGTCACGACGCCGCGCTGGGAGGGCAAGTCGATGACCGCGACCAACTACATCCTCCAGCACGCGCAGCCGAACTTCTACTTTCACCTCTCGATGTCGTACGCGCTGCTCCGCCATGCCGGCGTCGACGTCGGCAAGCGTGACTTCCTCGGCGCGATGACCTGGCGCTGATCACTTCGTCGCGCGCTGGTCGTCGGGATCGAGACCGCCCGGCGGGACGAGCTCCATCTCGACCTCGAACGGGCCGGCCTCCGTCACCACGATGATCTCGTCGCTGACGATCATGGGTTCCTCGAGATCCGCGTCGAGATCCGTGAGCACCGCGTCGAGGTTCTGTTCGAACCTGCGCGCCCGGAAATGTCGCACCGCGCTGACAGCTCCGAGTGCCGCGGCTCCGGTGGCTCCGATCAGGATGAGCTTGGTTGACGCCTTCATGATGACGTGAAGTGGAGCAACGTACGTGCCGCGCGCCGTGCGAGGAAGCCGGAGCCGAGGCAACCTCGACGCGTGACGCGCGGTCGTAGTCTCCGAAATGTTCGCGAAGCAGACGATCGTGTCTGCCTCGCTCGCCGCGTTGCTTGGAGGAGCTGCGACCGCTCGTGCGGACGCGGATCCCGAGGAGCCCGCATCGGGTGAGGTGCAACCGCCGGGTGATGTCGCACCGGAGCCCGTCGAGGCGGAGCCGGCGCCGCCGCCGAAGAAGCCCCCCGGCCTGTTCCAGATCGG
>JAEWJO010000531.1 GCA_023386455.1 Pseudomonadota bacterium
GCTGAAGTCCTCACCGCGTGGCTCTCCGAGCCGCCGCCGAAGCCGACGCCCGCCACCAAGGGAGCCAAGTCGTGATCCAGTCACTGCCCGGACCGCACAAGGCGGCCATCGCCCTGCTCTCGCTCGATGAAGAGGTCGCGACGATGGTGCTGTCGCGCATGGCGGAGCACGACGTCCGCAAGCTGGTCGACGCGGTCGACGAGCTCGAGGACGTGAACGGTGAAACGATCCTGAAGGTCCTCGACGAGTACGAGAAGGGTCTCGTCAATCCGCTCGCGATGGTCCGCTCCGGCGGTAACAAGTACGTCCGCAAGCTCGCCGATCGCGCGTTCGGGTACGAGAAGGCGCAGAAGCTGTTCGGCGTCGCGCCGCCGCCGTCCGAACCGCTCCAGCTGCTGCGCACCGCGCGCGTCAACTCGCTCGCACAGCTCCTGACCGAGGAGCATCCGCAGATCGCCGCCGTCGTGATGACGCAGCTCGCACCGAGCGTCGCGGCAAAGATCCTGAACCTCATGCCGAAGCCGGTCGCCGCCGACCTCGCGACCCGCATCAGCGAGCTCGACGAGATTCCCGAGCATGCCGTCCACGAGGCGTCCGAGAGCCTCGTCCGCGCGCTCGAGGCGGCCGGCGGGCTCTCGGCCACCGATCCTCGCTCGGAGTTCGACGGTCTCGCGTTCTCCGCGGCGATCGTCAACGAGCTCTCGAGCGACGAGGGTGACGAGCTGCTCGGCGTGATCGCCGAGTCGAACGAGAACACGGCATCACGCATTCGCGAGGCGATGTTCACATTCGAGGACCTCCAGCGCATCTCGACGCGAGAGATGGGCGGCCTGCTCCGCTCGATCCAGAGCGAGGTGCTCGTCGTCGCGCTGCAGACCGCGACCCCCGAGCTCCGCGAGCACTTCCTGTCGTCGCTGTCGCAGCGGGCAGGCGCGACGCTTCGCGACGACCTCGGCGCCGCCGCGCCGAAGCGGCTGTCCGAGGTCGAGGCCGCCCAGCGCGAGGTCGTCGAGTCCGCGATGAAGCTCGCCACCGAAGGCAAGCTGACGATGCCGGCGCGAGGTAGCGAGTGAGCGACGTCCGCCCGTTCCTGTCGACGATCCCGGCGACGAGCGCACCGCGCTCGCTCGGCAGCGCGCTGACCGCCGTGCCGACCGCGCCGGTGACCTCGCCGTGGTCTCCGCGTGGCGCGGACCCGGCGGCCGCGATCGATACGAAGGCGATCGAGGATGCCGCCCGCGAGCGCGGTCGCGAGCAGGGCCTCGCCGAGACCGCCGAGCTGCGCGCGCGCCTCGGCCGGGCGATCGCCACGTTCACGTCCGCGCGAGACGCCTTGCACGAGCCCGTCGTCGACAAGATCGCTGCAGCAGCCGCCGCCGTCGTGTCCGCATGGACCGAGACCGCGACGCCCGCCGAGCTGTACGCACCGATCGTCAAGAGCTGGCTCGCGAAGCACACCGGCGTCGCGACCGCGCACGTCTGCCCCGCGCACGTCGACGAGATCAGGGCGCTCGTCGGCGACACACCGATCCAGATCGTCGCCGATCCCGCGCTCCGCGCCGGCGACCTCCGCCTGTCCTCGGCGACGCTCGAGCTCTCGCACCAGTGGGACACGAGGCTCGGCGAGCTGCGCGAGGCGATCGCCGCCGCACTGGAGAGCGCATGAACGCGAACATCCTCGCCCACATGATGCGCGACTGGGTCGCCCAGAGCCTCGCGCCGCAGCCGGTCGGCTCGGTGCTCGAGGTCGCCGGCACGATCGTCCAGATCGCGATGACCGGCGCGAAGCTCGGCGATGTCGTCGCGATCGACTCCGAGGTCGGAGACATCCTGTGCGAGGTCGTCGGATTCCGCGATCGCACGCTGCTCGCGATCCCGCTATCGCCCGCGCGCCGGATCGTCCCCGGCGCTCCGGTGCGCCTGCGCGGCGCGATGTCGACGCTCGCCGCCGGCGACGCGTTGATCGGCCGCCTCATCGATCCGTTCGGCGAGCCGATGGACGGGCTGCCGCCGCCGCGCTGCACCGATCGCGTCCCGCTCGATGGCGGCGCGCTGCCGATCGACGAGCGCGGCCAGGTCGACATCCGGTTCGACACCAAGGTCCGCGCGATCGATGGCCTGCTCACCTGTGGCCGGGGCCAGCGCGTCGGCATCTTCGCCGGCGCCGGCTGCGGCAAGAGCGTGCTCGTCGAGCAGATCGCCGGCCACGCCGAGGCGGACGTGATCGTCGTCGGCCTCGTCGGCGAACGCGGCCGCGAGGTCCGCGAGCTGATGCAGAGCCCGCGGCGCGACCGCATGGTGATGGTCGCCGCGACCGCCGACCGCTCGCCGCTCGAGCGCATCCGCGGCGCGCTCGCCGCCACCGCGATCGCCGAGTACTTCCGCGACCGCGGCAAGAACGTCCTGCTCGTCCTCGATTCTCTGACCCGGTTCGCGATGGCGCTGCGCGAGCTCGGTCTCGCGCTCGGCGAGCCGCCGGCGACGAAGGGCTATCCGCCGAGCGTGTTCGCGACGCTGCCGCGCCTGCTCGAGCGCGTTGCCCCTCGCCGCGACGGCGGGTCGATCACCGCGTTCTACACGGTGCTCGTCGAAGGTGACGATCTATCCGACCCCGTCGCCGACTCGGCGCGCTCGTTGCTCGATGCCCACATCGTGCTGTCGCGAGAATTGGCGGGCCGCGGTCAGTTCCCCGCGATCGATATCCTGGCGTCCGCGTCGCGCGTCGCCCGCCGCGTGTCGTCGGTCGGACTGCAGAACATCGCGACAAAAGCGCGCGAGCAGCTGTCGCGCCGGCGTCAGGCCCAGGAGCTGCAAGCACTCGGTGCGTACAACCCAGGCGTCAATCCCGCCCTCGATCAAGCGCTCGCGTTCGGCGACGCCATCGACACGTGGGCACGCCAGGCACCTCACGAACCCAGCATCTTCGACGCCACCGTTCGCGCGCTCGCCGCCGCGATCGGCCAGGAGCCCCCTCCCCCATGACGATCCGTCCCCGCGCAGCCAGGAGCGTCCGCGACCTTCGCACTCGCCTCCGCGACATCGCGGCCGCGTCGCACGCGAACACCGTTGCCGCCCGCGACACGTCGCGTCTCGCCCTCCAGGACGAGCAGGACGCGCTGGTCCGCCACCTCGACCGCGCGCACGTCGCGCTCGCGAAGGCGCAGTCGATCCACGACCTCCAGATGGTCGACGAGGACACCGGCGTGCACCGCATCGCGATCGCCGATGCGTCGAAGAAGCTCGACGAGGACACGCAGCAGACCCGCATCAGCGAGGCCGCCCTTCGAGAGCGCGCCCGCCAGCTTCGCGCCGCCGAGAAGCTCGTCTAGCGCCTCGAGAAAGGCATCGCGACGCGCGAGTCCGCGAACGAGCAGCGCGCGAACGACGACATCAATGCGAGGCGTCGATGATGGCCGGGCTCACGCGCGTGCCGGGACCCGAGCCTCGCGACCGCACCGTCGAGCAAGGCGCCGGCGCGATGCTCTCGAGGTTCGAGATGCCGCGCGAGGGCGAGCTCGATGCGACACCCGAGATCGACCCGACGACGATCGATACGTCGGCGCCCGACGTCGACACGTCGACCGGCGATGCGACGCGCGCCGCGCAGGATCTCGTCGCGGCGACGCTGGTCCAGTTCGAGCCACCGGTCGTGCAGCCGATCACGCCGATGCCCGAGACGGTATCGCTGACGACCCCGATCGAGCAGGCCGTTCATCAGCTGCTCGATCAGATCCAGACGTTCGCGCAGGCCGCGAACGACGAGGTGGCGCCGATCGCGCTCGACGAGATCGACGACGACGAGGAGTCGCTCGAGGTCTCGCTCTCGCCCGATGCGATCGCCGTCGCGCCCGACGCGCCGCAGAAGCCCGACCACAACGCCGCACCGAGGGGCCCGACCGCGACGGTCGCCGTTCGAGAGCCCGCGCCGCTGCCCGAGAATCCCAACCCGAGCCACGTCCACCTCGTGCTCGACGACGGCCCCGAGCGCGTCGTCGTCACCGTCGCCGTGCGCGGCAGCGAGGTCAACGTCGGCCTCCGCGGTGGCGACGACCAGACAGCCGCCTCGCTCGCTCGCAACGCCGCTTCGCTCGACCACGCGATGCGCGCGCGCGGGCTCGACCTGACCAGCTTCACGTCCGAGCGCGAGCTCGGGCACGACCATCGCGACCGCGAGGCCCCCGAGCCCCACGAGCGCGAGGAGACCGAGCAGTTCCGCCTCGAGGAGATCGCATGAGCATCACCGGAGTCTCGTCGTCGACGCAGTCGACCGACACCACCAGCACGCCCGGCATGAAGGGCACGAAGGACGAGTTCCTGAAGCTGTTCATGGCCCAGCTCCAGCACCAGGACCCGTTCGCACCGACCAGCGGCGCGGACATGGTCGCGCAGCTCGCGCAGCTGTCGAGCGTCGAGCAGGCAAAGCAGACGAACGAGATGCTCGCGGATCTCGCGACCGCGCAGAATGCCGTCGCGAACGCGAACCTCGCGTCGCTCGTCGGCCGTACCTGCAACGCGACCGCTGCAAACTTCTCGATCGACGAGACCGGTGGCACGCCGCCGCCGCTCGACATCAAGACCGCGTCGCCGACGAAGGAGGCCGCGATCGTGATCACCGACGCGAACGGCAAGGAGGTGCGCCGCATCCCGATCCCCGATGGCTCGACGCAGGCGTCGATCGCATGGGATGGCAAGGACGCGAGCGGTGCCGCCGTGAAGCCCGGCAGCTACTCGATCTCCGTCGACGCCGGCAAGTCCACCTCACAGGTCAACGCGTCGTGGAACGGCCGCGTCGACTCTCTCGAGCTCACCGCGGCAGGCCCGCGGTTGCGCATCGGCGGCGTCCTGATCGCCCCCGGCGACATTCACACCATTGGATCCAGCAACACGATTGGGAGCGAGGCCGCCACCGGCCGGAAGGCATAACCATGAGCATCACGAACAGTCTCTACATCGGTGTCAGCGGCCTCATGGCCCACGGCGACGCCATCTCGACCGTCGGTGACAACATCGCGAACACGTCGACCATCGGTTTCAAGCGCTCGCGCGCGAGCTTCAACGATCTGCTCGGCGGCGAGCTCGGAGGTCACCGCCTCGGCGGCGGCGTCTTCCTCGGCCAGAACCAGACGATGTGGGAGCAAGGCGCGATCACCCAGACCGGCAACCCGATGGACGTCGGGATCCGCGGCGGCGGCATGTTCGTCGTCCGTGGCAGCCATGGTGGCCGCGACGGCCAGTACTACACGCGCGACGGCCGGTTCCAGCTCGACAACCAGGGCTACATGGTCAACCAGCAGGGCCTGCGCCTGCAGGGCTACCCAATCACGAACGGCACGCGCGGCACGAGCGTCGGCGACCTGCAGCTCGGCGGTCGCCAGAGCCCGCCGGTTCCGACGTCGAGCGCGAAGATGACGCTGAACCTCGACGCGAACTCGACCGTTCCCGCCGCGTGGGATCCGACGAACCCGAACGGCACGTCGAGCTACGCGACGTCGATCACCGTCACCGACTCGCTCGGCGCCTCGCACAAGGTCGAGGTCTACTTCCGCAACCAGGGTGGCGGAAACTTCGAGTGGCACGCGATGGTCGACGGCGGCGAGCTGACCGGCGGAACCGCCGGCACGCCGACCGAGGTCGCGAGCGGCACGCTGAGCTTCGACACCACCGGAAAGCTCGCAGCGCAGACGACGACGGCCTCGAGCGCGAGCTTCCTCAACGCGGCGCCGAACCAGGCGATCGCGTTCGACTTCGGCGACGACCTCGCGAGCGGCGGCACGGGCCTCGAGGGCACCACGAGCTTTGCCGGGACGTCGTCGGTGACCGCGACCGATGTCGACGGCCGTGGCTTCGGCAACCTCGTCGATCTGAGGATCAACCCCGACGGCACGATCCAGGGCGTGTACGACAACGGCGACGACATCCAGCTCGCCAAGCTCGCGCTCGCCGACTTCACGAGCCCCGAGGGCCTCGATCGCCAGGGCGACGGGCTCTACGCCGCGACTGCCGCGTCGGGTCAGGCGCTCGTCGACGAGGCCGGCACCGGTGCGCGCGGCTCGCTGGTCTCGGGCGCGCTCGAGTCGAGCAACGTCGACCTCGGCACCGAGCTCGTCACGCTGATCGCGTACCAGCGCGCGTTCCAGGCGAACGCCAAGACCGTCACCACGGCCGACGAGATGATGACCGAGGTGACAAATCTCAAGAGGTGATCGTCAGACCCGCCGATAGTGGCGGGACGGACGCGTGGAGTTTCGCGGGATTGACGCGGCCCACTCGTTGCACAAGCCGGGGACGTGAGCGAAGCGCAACTGGACCCGGAAGAGGTGGAAGCCATCCAGGCGGCGATGCGCGAGAGCGCACCTCGTCGTACCTCGGCGCCCGCCCCGGCCGAGCCGACGCGCCTGGCCCTGATCGCCGACGACCGCGTCGCCGAGATCGCGCGCCCCGCGCTGATCAACCTGGCGACGCGTGCGGCACGGCTCGCGAGCAAGTCGCTCCGGCCGAACCTGCCCGGGACCTGGCAGCTCGACATCGTCGGCGCCGAGATCCTCGACGGCACCCTCGCGAAGGAGGAGCTGCGCGGTGGCTGGATCGCCGGTCTCGCCGGCACCGACGGCGCCGAGCTCGCGATCTCCGCCCACGGCGGCGTCATCGATCTCGCCGCCGCCAAGCGCATGGGCGCCGCGACGCCGACCGCCGATCCGGACCGCCCGCCGAGCCCCGTCGCGCTGCGCCTGTTCGAGCCGACCGGCAAGATGATCAGCGACGCGTGGACGCAGGCGTGGCTCGATAGCTTCGGCACGAAGCTCGCCGCATCGGCCGACGTCGGCATCGTGTCGCGCATCATCGAGTCGCGCAGCGTCGTCCGCGTCGCGCTCGCGTTCTCCGGCTCGGTCATCGGCCGCGCCGCGGTCTACTGCCGCCCCGACATCCTCGCGCCGCGCCCCGCCGCGCTCGCCGCGTTCAAGGCGAACGCCGAGAAGATCGCGAACGCGCTCGCGAACGTCCCCGTCGAGCTCGTCGTCGAGCTCGGCACGCTGCGCATGCGGCTCAAGGAGCTTCGCTCGCTCGAGCCCGGCGCTCAGTTCACCCTGCGCGGGTTCGTCGACTCGCGCGTCCCCGTTTACTGCGAAGGCGTGCTCAAGGCGTGGGCACGTCCGGTCGTGTGCCGCGGCGTGCTCGCGGTGCAGATCGAATCGATCGTCCACGGACAAGGAACCCGGTCATGAGTGATTCCCTCGACAACCCGAGCTTCGACCCGCGCGCGATCGAAGCGCTCCTCCACGACGTCCCGCTCGAGGTCACCGTCGAGCTGGGTCGCGCCCGCATGAACCTCTCCGAGCTCGCGGCCCACCTCGGGCCCGGCTCGATCATCACGCTCGATACGCCGACCGGTGCGCCGCTCGACGTTCGCGTCAACAACCGTCTCGTCGCGCGCGCCGAGGCGATCGCCGTCGGCGAGAAGTGCGGCATCCGCATCGTCGAGCTCGTCGGCGGGAAGGACAGCTGAGATGCGCCTGTCGATCCTGTTCGTCTGTGCGATGGCGTCGACCGCCGCCGCGGAGCCTGGCTTCGAGATCCTCGATCGCGGCGACGCCGTCGAGGTGATCGCGCACGACATCAAGGCAACGAGCACCGGCATCCGCGCGATCCGGTCGCGCCTCGAGGTGCCGATCGCGCCCGGTACGAAGATCCCCAAGCTGCTGCCCGGGAACGAGAAGACGATCAAGGTCGTCGAGCTCGACGGCAACACGAGGCCGGTCCTGTCCGTGAAGGTCGGCTTCGACCACGAAGACGTCGTCTCGCTCGCGAAGCACGCGCAGGCGATCCAGGTCGGCAACGACCTCCACGTGATCCTGCCGCGCACCGTCCCGACCGCGGGCACGGCGATCGTGCTCCCCGAGCCGACGCTGCCGCCCGAGCTCGTCGCGAAGGCCCAGGCGATCGCGCCGGTGCCGGTGCCGGTCGTGCCGGCGAAGGTCGAGCCCGCGCCGGTGACCGCGACGGCGGAGGCACCGAAGGCCGAGGCCGCGAAGACCGACGCGACGAAGGAGGAGACGGCCAAGCCGCTCGCCTCCGCGACGCAGAAGCCGCAGCCGTCGATCACGCAGAACATGCCGATGCTGCTCGCGCTCGTCCTCGCGGGGCTCGGCTGCTTCGTGTGGATGAAGCGCAAGAAGAAGGCGGCGAGCGAGCCCAGCTCGTCGATCGAGGTCCTCGCCCAGAAGGGCCTCGGCGCGAAGGCGAAGATCGTGTGGCTGCGCGCCGGCGAGCGCGAGATGGTCGTCGCCGTCACGCCGCAGTCCGTGCGCATGCTCGGCTCGTGGAAGAAGGCCGCCGAGGAGGCGCGCCACGCGTTCACGACGACGCGCGAGAGCGGGGTGTTCCCGATGCCGACGCGCGACAGCCGTGCCTCGCTCCCCGAGGCACAGGCGCTCGCCCCGTCGAGCCCGGCCGTCGCCGGCATCCTGAAGCTGCGCGCCCGCACGAACGTGCCGGCGGTCAACGAGGACATCGCGACCGATGACGTCGATGCCGACTCGCTGTGGGCCAGGGAGATCCTCGCCGCGACCGGAGCTCGTCGATGACCGATCCGATCGCGACAGCGACGCAGGCGGCGCAGCAGGCGACGCAGGGCGGCGGCGGCATGGGTGCCGTCAGCATGGTCGTGCTGATGACCGTGGTGACGCTGCTCCCCGCGATCGTCCTGTCCTGCACGTGCTTCGTCCGCTTCGTCGTCGTGCTCGGATTCGTTCGTACCGGCATCGGCACCCCGTCGGCGCCGCCGAACCAGGTGCTCGTCGGCCTCGCACTGTTCATGTCGATCTTCGTCTCGGCGCCCGTCGCCTCGGATATGTACGACCGCGCCGGCAAGGCGTACCTCGACGGCCAGATGACCGAGAAGCAGGCGCTCGACGCGGCGACGCCACCGCTCCGCGAGTTCCTGCTCCGCCACACCAAGGAGTCCGACCTCGAGCTGTTCTACGAGGTCGGCAACGCGCCGCGCCCGACGACGGCCGACGAGGTTCCGCTCCGCATCGCGATCCCCGCGTTCATCATCTCCGAGCTACGCACGTCGTTCGAGATCGGCCTCACGATCCTCCTGCCGTTCCTCGTGATCGACCTGATCGCCGCCGCCGTCCTCACCTCGCTCGGCATGGTCATGGTCCCACCGTCGACGGTCGCGCTGCCGCTCAAGCTGCTCGTGTTCGTCATGGTCGACGGCTGGCACCTCGTCGTGCAGTCGCTCCTGCGCGGAGCGGGAATGTAATGAGCACCGACCAGATCATCGATCTGTGGCGGACCGCGCTGACGGTCTGCGTCCAGGTCGCCGCACCTTTTCTCATCGCGTGCCTCGGCGTCGGCCTCCTCGTCGCGGTGATCCAGACCGCGACCCAGCTGCAGGAGAGCGTGCTGACGTTCGTGCCGAAGCTCGCCGCCGCGCTCGTCGTGATCGCGCTGTCGGGTCACTGGTGCCTCGACAAGCTCGGCAAGTTCACGACGGAGTCGTTCACCGCCCACGTCGAGCGCAACGAGCTCCGGTCCAACGCGCCCGCAGTCCCATGACTCTCACCGAGCCCGAAATCGGCGCCCTGATCGCGACGCTCGCCCGTGCGGGCGGTCTCGTCGGTACAGCGCCGGTCGTCGGCGATAATGGCGTCCCGATCCGCGCGCGCCTGATCCTCGTGCTCGCGATCGTCGCCACCGTCGGACCGAACCGCCCGGGCGTCCCGCTCGCCGATGTCGGCGGCGTCGCGCTGCTCGAGCTCGCCGTCGGGCTCGTCACGGGGCTCGCTGCCCGCTTCGTCCTCCAGCGCGCGGCCGTCGCCGGCCAGCTGTTCGGGCTCTCGCTGGGCCTCGGCTTCGCGCAGCAATACGACATCCACGCCGGCGAGTCCGCGGGCACGCTGCGCGTGATGGTGATGACGATCGCGGGCCTCGTGTTCCTCGCCGTCGGCGGGCTCGAGTCGATCGTCCAGAGCGCGGCCGCCGCGCCCGCTCACATCGGCCACATCGCGCTGCTCGGCCCCGTCCTCCTCGAGCAGGGCTCGTCGGCGTTCGGTCACGGCCTCGCGCTCGCCGCGCCGCTCGTGCTCGCCGCGCTCGTCGGCAACATCGGGCTCGCACTGATCAGCCGCGCCGCACCCGCCGCCAACGTGTTCTCGATCGCCCTCCCCGGCGTGCTCGTGATCGGCGGCCTCGTCCTGCTCGCGACCGGCGGTGACCTCGTCGGCGGCATCTCCGACGCCGCGCGAGAGGCAACCTCGATCCTGTCGGGAGATGCACCGTGACCCGCGAGCTCGTCCTCGGCATCGACTTCGGCTCGGCCTCGACGATCGCCGGGGTGCTCGTCAACAACCGCATCGAGCTCGTCCAGGACGCGGGCGACAGCGTGATCCCGTCGGTGATCTACGTCCCCGATCGCGGCGACAGCGTCGTCGGCCGCCGCGCGATCGCACACCAGATCGCCGAGCCGTCGAACACGATCCGCTCGGTCAAGCGCCTGCTCGGCCTCGAGTCATCGAACGAGCTCGTCCGCCGGTTCGCGGCCTCGACCGCGCTGCCGCTCGACGTGACGACGCCGAGACCGATGTTCAAGCTGCGGTCCGGTGCCCAGGCGCCCGAGCAGGTCGCGGCGTCGATCATCGGCTACGTCCGCACCCTCGCCGAGCAGCGCTTCGGCGTCCGCATCCGCCGCGCCGTGATGACGATGTCCGCCGGTGCCCCTGCCGGCTATCGCGACGCGATCATCCGCGCGTCGAAGATCGCCCACCTCGAGCTCGTCGACCTGATCGCCGAGCCGGTCGCCGCGAGCCTCGCGCTCGACCTCCACTCGTATCCCGGTAACCGCCGCATCGTCGTCTGCGACTTCGGCGGCAGCACGTTCGACGTCAGTGCTGTCGTCCAGCAGGGCCTGCGCTTCACCCCGGTCGGCATCGGCGGCGATCACCTGCTCGGCGGTGACGACCTCGACGACGCGCTCGCGAACACGATCGCCGGCGTCGTCTACAAGAAGACGCGCTACGACATGACTCGCGACGTCGCGCGCTGGACCGAGCTCCTGCTGCGGTGCGAGAACGTCAAGCGCCAGCTCTCGGTCGTCCAGGACACGCCGCTCGCGATGCGCGAGGCCTACACCGCCGACGGACGGCGACAGGACCTCCGCGTCCAGGTCGACCGGCCGTTCGCCGAGCGGGCGTGGGCCACGTTGATGCACCGCGTGAAGCAGGTCATCGAGGACCTGCTCCAGCGCACTGGCTGGACCCCCGACCAGGTCGATCTCGTCGGCCTCGTCGGAGGCGGCTCGATGATCCCGGTGTTCCAGGCGACCGTCGCCTCGGTGCTGCCCGCCGATCGGATCCGCCGCGCCGATCAGCCCGAGCTCGCGGTCGCCCAGGGCGCGACCTTGCTCACCGCCCGGCATGGCACGGCCGCACCTCAGCTGCCGGCTCTCTCGGCCTGACGACCGTGCGCTCGCGCGCGGCTCGGATCGTCTCGGGCGAGCACCGCGCTCTCGTCGCGTGATCGGTTCTCCTGTAGAGTGGCGTCGTGACCGATCGCTACAAGGTGCTGATCGTCGAGGACGAGCGCGTCGTCGCGAAGGACCTCGCTCTGACGATCGAGTCGATGGGGTACGAGGTGACCGGCAGCGCGGCGAGCCGCGACGAAGCGCTCGCGATCTGCGCGAGGACGGTGCCCGACATCGTGCTGATGGACATCCGCATCAAGGGTGACGTCGACGGTATCGACACGGCAAAAGAGCTGCTCGAGACGTACGGGCTCCACGTGATCTACCTGACGGCCCACGCCGACGTCGCGTCGATCGATCGGGCGAAGCGCACGCGACCTCACGCGTATCTCCTGAAGCCGGTGAAGCCCGGCGAGCTCCAGGGCGCGATCGAGATCGCGATGTTCAAGAAGGCGACGGCGAGCTAGCGGGTCAGTAGGGCAGCAGGAACTCCGAGCTCAGCGCCGCGTGGTCGCTGCCGCCCCACCCGTTCCCGTCGCGCCACACCTGCGAAGACCGCGGCTGGCGCACGGCACTCGCGCTCGGCGCGAGCAGCAGATGATCGATCGCCTGACCGCGGCCTTGATAGCTGTAGGTCGCCTGCGCCGCCACCGGCAGATCATCCGCCACGCGGACGAGCCCACCGTCGACGACGAGCGCGTTCAGCGGCGGCGAGGCCGGCGTGTCGTTGAGGTCGCCGCCGAGCACGACCAGCGCCTCGGGCGACTGCGCCGCGCGCTCGTTCACGATCCGGCTCGCGGTCTGTGCCTCGGCGAGACGGCGCGCGGGGTCGTCGTCGACCTTGGACCTGAAGTGCGCGGCGAACAAGACGACGTCCTTGCCGAGCTCGGTATGAATCTGGACCTCGAGCAACTCGCGACTGAACAGCGCCGTCCCGCCTCCGGACAGTGTCAGCGAGTTGTCCGCGCGATGGAGGCGCACCGCCGCGAGCGGCCGCGTCGACATCACGGCGACGTCGACGGACGCCGTGCCCCCGGTCTCCCCGAGCACGCCGTAGGGCATGACGTCGTCGAGCCGCGCGAGTAGCGCGTCGAGGCACGCCTGCGTCTCGACCTCCTGGAGCGCGACCATATCGGCATCGAGCCCGCGGATCGCGGCCGCGATCTGGTCGGCCTGCGCCGCAAAGCGGTCCGCTGCCGGCAGCACCTCGTAGTCGCCCGGGCCGCACAGGCCGCTGTCGCACACCGTGTCGAAGAAGCGATGCACGTTGAAGGTCGCGAGTCGCACGTGCTCGCCCTGGGCGGCATCCGGCTGGACCGCCAGATCATCGCGGGTCCGACATGCCGCGAGGGCGAGCAGGAGGACGACGACGGTGCGCACCACCGCAGGTTACCTCCAGCGGCTGTGGAACACGATGCGCGGCGCGTCGAGGGCGCCCGGACTCCGGGGTCAGACCGCGAATCGGAGCGTGAACGCGGTGCCGCGGCTGGACTTGACCTCGACCTTGGCGTCGAGCTGCTCGGCGAACGTGTAGACGAGGTCGAGGCCGAGCGTCTTTGCCTTCGTCGGGTCGACACTCGCCGGGAGGCCGACGCCGTCGTCGGCGACGGAGAGCTCGATGTTGTCGTCCTTCGACGTCATCGAGACCTTGATCGTCCCCGCACGGCCGTCGGGGAACGCGTGCTTGAGCGAGTTGGTGACGAGCTCGTTGACGATGAGCCCGCACGGGATCGCGATCTGGATCGGCAGGTTGACGCCCTGGACGTCGGTGCTCGCGGTGACGCGGTCGCCGGCGTTCTGCGCGTACATGACGTTCTCGACGAGGCTCTTCAGATACTCGTCGAACCCGATGTTCGATAGATCGCGCGATTGATAGAGCCGCTCGTGGACGAGCGCGATCGTCTGGATCCGCTGCTGGCTCTCGTCGAACACGTCGCGCAGCTCCGGCAGCGTGATCTGGCGCGCCTGCAGGCGCAGCATGCTCGAGATCACCTGCAGGTTGTTCTTCACGCGGTGGTGGATCTCCTTGATCAGCGCGTCCTTCTCGGTCAGTGCACCGACGAGCGCGTGCGTGCGCTCCTCGACGCGCTTCTCGAGGTAGTGCGACAGATCGCGGAGGTGATGGAGGCTGCGCAGGTGCTCGCTCCACAGCCACGCGCGCTCGGCGAGACTCTGCACGAGTGACAGCTCGCGCGGCGTCCAGTGCCGGACCTTCGCCGACACGGCGCCGAAGTACGCGACGCACTGGCCACCGCGCATCAGCGGGATCGCGATGAACGAGCGGATCTCGCGAGGCGCGTAGGCCGCCTCGTAGAGCTTCGCGAAGCGCGCGTCGGTCGCCATGTCGTCGACGACGAGGCGTGCCCCGCGCAGCAGCGAGCCGAGGCCGACCGCCTCGAACGCCGAGATCGGCGCCACCTCGTCGGAATCCTTCTTCTTGCCGCGCGTGTACTGGTGAACGACGACCTGTTTCGTGTCCGGCTCGATCTCGGCGAAGTGACACTTGTCGAGCGCGAGGTAGTCGGACACCTGCGACGTCGTCCGGACGAACACCGCGCGCACCGACTCGCTGCCGTGTAGCAGATCGCCGAGCTCGACCTGGAAGCGGTGATCGCGCTCGGCCGCGACGATGTCGGTGATGTCGCGGACGAGCACGCGCGCCGCGACAACATCCTCGCCCGCGTAGACCGCGGTCGCGGAGAGGCTCGCGTCGCGCTCGTCGCCGTCGCTGCGGCGGAGCGTGAGCTGCGGGACGTCGACGCTGCCGTGGTTCGCGAGCATGACGAGTGCTTGCTGCACGAACGGCTTCGAGGCCGCGCCCGCGAGGTCGACGAGCGACTTGCCGACGAGCTTCTCGCACGGGTAGCCGAGCGAGAGCGAGGCGGCCGCATTGCACTCGGTGATCTCGCCGGTCGCGGTGACGGTCAGGTAGACGTCGGGTGCGTTCTCGTAGAGGTCGCGGTAGCGCGCCTCGGCCTCGACGATCCGGGCGCGTCCGCCGGTGATCGCGAGCAGTACGCTGCCGAGGATGCCGACGAACGCGAGGCCGCCCGCGAGCACGCCCCAGGCGAGCCAGCTGTGCGCGGCGAGTTCGAGCGGTGCGATCCCGATCCGCCAGGTCCGGCCGGCGACGGCGATCGCCTGGGTCCACGGGCTCGCATCGAGCGAGCCGGCCAGGACGACGGGCGCCTCGCCGGTGACGTCGACGACGGAGATCCGCAGGCCCTGCGTCGCGAGCTGGTCGGTCGCGCTCTGCACGAGCGCCGCGATGCCGTAGCCGCCGACGGTGACGCCGAGGAAGACGGCGTCCTCGTCGAGCGAGTAGACCGGCGCGACGACGAGGAACCCTTCGTCGCCGCTGAGCAGCCGGACCGGCCGCGACGCGGCGGGGGCACCGGTCGCGCGCGCTCGCGCGATCGCCTCGGCGCGAACCGGCTCGGAGCCGATGTCGAAGCCGACGTTCGGCGACGGCGGCTCGACGTAGAGCGACGGGAACATCTCGGGACGGTCGGGCTCGACGATCAGGCCGTCGAAGCCCTGGGTCTTGATCTCGAACGTTCCGATCTGCTCGCGCACCCTGCGTTCGAGCTCGCCACGCATCGCCGGCGTGACGCGCGGCGCCCACGCGAGCGCCTGGATGCCGCGGTCGGAGCCGAACACGCCCGATGCATACGTCGCGAACTGCCCCTTCGACAGGCGAGGGTTCGCCGCGACGAAGCTCGCCGTCGAGCGCACGCTATCGATGTAGCGCTCGACGCGCTCGCGCAGCGAGAACGAGATCACCGCCGCACGCCGGGCGAGCTCGCTGTCGTGCCTCTCGACCTCGGAGCGACTCGCGACGACGAACGCGGCGACGACGGCAGCGCACGCGGCGGCGAGCGGCAACGAGAGCGTCAGGAGCCGGGGCCGCCAGAACCGCCGGGACGCCGCGGACGCGCCGAACAGGATCGGCGCGACGAGCAAGACGCCGATCGCGTCGCCGGCCCACCACGTCACCCAGCTGTACGCGAGCTGCGAGAGCGCGACCTCGCCCGCGGTGTAGAGCACGACCGAGCACCAGCTTGCCGAGACCAGGGTCGCGAGCACGCCGCCGTACACCATGAACGCGGCGATGTCGCGACCGGTCGCGAGGCGATCGTCGTCGCCGAGGGCGCGCCGTACGAGCGACGCGCCGAGCCCCGCCTGCACGACCGGGCCGATGCTGAGTGCCGCCG
>JAEWJO010000535.1 GCA_023386455.1 Pseudomonadota bacterium
TGTCTGCCGCGGGCGACACGCGCGGTGCCGAGCAGCGCCTGCGCACGATCCTGTCGACGCGGCCGCATCACCTCGGCGCGAACCTCGCGCTCGTCGAGCTGCTCAACCGGACCGACCGTCTCGGCGCCGCGGCGGCCCACCTGCGCAACACGCTCGCCGACGCCCCCGAGGACACCGCGCCCGAGCTGCTCGCGAAGCTCGTGCTGCGCTACGCGCAGGTCACGTCCGCGCTCGGCGATCGCGAGCTCGCGCACCAGCTCCTCCACGAGGCCCATCACCTCGCGCGCCGCGACCTCCTCATCACGCTCGCACTCGGCGAGTCGTGCTTCTCGCGCAAGCTGTGGCGCGAGGCCGCGATCCACCTCGGCTCGCTCGCCGATCATCCCGACGCAGCCAGGCAGGCCGCCGCCGTCGCCGCCGGCCTCGTCAAGGCGGGCCAGGCCGAGGTGCGCGCGCTCAAGCCGGCCAACGCGCCGAAGCACCACGAGGCTGCCGTCCGCATCGACCCTCGCTGTGCGCCCGCGTGGCACGCCCTCGCCGAGCTCGCGACCGAGCGCGGTGACATGAGCCGCGCCGCCGACTGCCTCGAGGCCGAGGCCTCCGCCACGGTCGACCCCGCGACGCGCCTGCGCCTCTACGACGCGCTCGGCGATCTCTCGCTCGATGTCCTCACCGATCCCGCGCGGGCCGAGCGCTGCTGGACGGCGGTCGCCGGCGCCGGCGATGCCACCGTGCTCGCGAAGCTGCTCGCCGTGCAACGCAAGCGCGGCGCGACGATCGAGCGTGGCGAGACCTGCGAGCGACTCGCGGCCATCAGCGACAAGCAGCGCGAGCGAGAGCTGACCGCCGAGGCGGCCGAGGCGTTCTTTGCCGGCCGCGACACCGCGCGCGCCCGTGCCGTCGCCGACTACGCGATGTCGCGCCACCCGCTCGACGTCGATGTCGTCGTCGTCGCCACGAAGCTCGCGGCCGACGAACCCGAGGTCGTCGCCGGCTGGCTGCGCCGCGCACTGGGCGCGTGGGACGCCGGTGGCGATCGCGGCGATGGCGATGCACGTCGCGCCGAGCTGTGGCGCCGGCTCGGCGACGCCGAACGACAGCGAGCCAACGTGCGCGCCGCGCTCGACGCCTACCAGCGCGCCGTCGTCACCGCGCCCGACTCCGACGGCGCGCTCACCGCTCGCCGCCGCCTCATCCAGCTCGCGTCACTCATGGGCCGCAACGCGCAGACCTCGCGGATCGCGCTCGTCGAGGCCCAGCAGGATCCGGCCGACGTGATCGAGGCCGCGCGCGACCTCGCGAAGTCGGGCGCCATCGAGGATGCGCGCGCGATGTACGAGCTGGCCCGCGCGCTGCTCGACGCGCAGACCGCCGAGCCAGACGCATCCCCTCGTCCCGAGATCACGACAGGCCCTGCCCGGCGATCCGGATCGACGACCGATCCGCGCGACTGGTTCACCGACACGGGCTCCCTCCAGGAGAAGCCGACGCTCGCACGGCTCGACGAGGCTCGGCTCGATCACGAGCTCCTCGCGAAGCGAGACACCCGGCTCGATAACCCCGACGAGCGGCCGACGATCGCGAAGCTCGATCGCCCGCGCGCCCCCGGTGCCGACTCCGCCTTCGACGACCAGCCGACCTACGGCAAGCTCGCACCGGACAAGCAGTCGCGGCGCCAGGTGTTCGACGACCTGCCGACGCGCGCCGTCCCGAGGAGCGCGCCCGACGAGCGCCCGACCGTCGCCGACCTCGACGATGTCCTCGACGCAACATCGCCGCGCCCGCGCAGCGCGGGCGACACGACGAGTCCGCGCCGCATCGACGAGCGGGCCGCCACCATCGCGGACACGACGACCCCGACGACGCTCGAGCCACGCCCCCGCGTCGAGCTGCTCGCCGAGGACGAAGCGTTCCTCGACAAGAACCCGGCGCGTCCGATGGCGTCCGACGAGGCCTACGCCGCCGCGCTCGACGAGGCCGAGCGGCGTGCGCTCGTCGACGATCCAGGCGACGGCATCCTCGGCGAGCTGCTCTCGATGATCGGCGAGGTCGCGAACCTCGTGTGTCCCGACGCGAGGACCGCGCTCGACAACGCCGCGCTCACCGATGCCCGCCGCATCGGCGCGACGTCCGATGCCGCCGCCGTCGCCGCCTATCCGCAGATCGCGAAGGCGCTCGGCGGTCCGGCGACCCTGCTCCACGCGTCGCCGCAGCGAACCGCGCCCGACCTCCGCCTCCTCCTGTCCTCGCCCCCGGTGCTCGTCCTCGGCCCACGCCTCGCGTCGATCCGCGCGCGCTCGCGCAGCGATGTCGAGCTCGACGTCGATGCCGACCTTCGCTTCCGGCTCGGCCGCATCGTCGAGCTCGCGCGTCCGCACCGCCTGTTCGCCGCCGGCAGCGATCCGGACGACTTCGCGCGGTTCGTCGCCGCCCTCGCGTACGCGTTCGGCACGAAGCAGGACACCGTCGAGCGCCAGGTCGTCGGCGAGGCCGAGCGCCTTCGCCAGGCCCTGCCCGTCCAGCTCCGGCGCCGGGTCTCCGAGCGGCTCGCGACCGCGCCACCGCTCGACGCGACCACCGCATCCGCCTACCTCGCCGCGTGCAACCGTGCCGCCGATCGCTCGGGCCTGCTCGCGTGCGGTCACACCGCGAGCGCGATCCACGCCGCCGGCGGTGTCGCGAAGGCCCGCCACCTCGTCGAGCTCGCCGCCTCTCGCAACTACCTCGCTGCACGCCGCAAGTTGCGCCGGCGCTAGACACCCGCGTCGACACTTGCAACTCCGTCGCAAGTACACCGACTGACGCAGCGAAATGGTGTCGGACCTATTCGGTCGGGCCTGATTGGCTTGTCTGGCTGCTGGTCGGTCCGGCTGCCGGCGACGGCGGCGGCGAGGCTAACCACCAGGATCGATTGCCGAGGCGAACGGGCACTCGACCTGCAACCTGTCGGCGGCATGCGTCGTCCGGCGGCTACTCGTGTTGCCATCCTCGTCCTCCTGGGCGCGAGCGCCTGCGCTGTCCTCGACGATGCGCTCCCGGAGGATGCCGAGGATGGATTCGTGGTCGACGACGGCAAGGCCGACGACTTCTTCTCGCTGAAGGCGAAGGAATTCGTCGTCACGAGCACCGGCCGGATCACGGCCGAAGAGGGCGCGACGCCCGCGCGGGTGAAGAAGCTGATCGGGCTCGAGCACACCGCGGTCACGTGGTTTCTGAACCAGTACCTCGTCGACAAGGAGAAGGGCGGCGAGCACGGCGACGCGAATGCCGACTACGGCGGGTTCGCGGCGATGGTGAAGGACGGCGCATTCCAGGACTTCCAGATCACGCAACGCAACGCGACGACGTGGGACTTCAAGTTCGAGCAGGTCGTCGCGGGGCGGAAGAACCTGATGAGCAAGCTGCCGCTGAACGCGCGCGGCGAGTTCGACGTCGAGGTCGGCAAGCCGACGAACGAGGAGATGGAGCGCGACGCCGAGTGGTATCGCAAGGCGCCGTGGGATGGCTGGAACCCGGCGACGGCCGCGGCATCGAAGAAGCAGACCATGACGTTCGCGATCCGCGAGGAGACGAGGTCGAGCGACGGCTGGTGGGACTACAAGCGGTTATTCGAGGATGGCGTGCTGACGATCGACGTGCACTTCGGCTACGACTACAACGTCGAGGCGGCGCACCTCGCGGACAGCAAGGCGCTCTACCGGTGGCTCGTCGATCGCGGCTTCCGCTCGCCGGTGAGCTCGTACGACAAGTACACGCGCACGAGCGGCGCGCTGACGCGAACGCTCGAAGCGGACGGGCGCAGCGTGAAGGTCGAGGTGCGGTTCTTCTACGGCCGGCCGGGCACGAGCACCGATCCGAACACGGACGCCGGCGGCAAGCTGATGGAGAACGACATGCTCGGCAGCCTCGCGACGAAGGACGTGATCGTCTACTCGGGCCACTCGGGTCCGCTGTACGGGTTCTCGCTCGCGAACTGGGACAAGACCGACGAGGGCGACATCGACGATGTCGAGCTCGCGGCCGCGCAGCTCGCGCGCGGCAAGTACCAGATCGTGTTCGCCGAGGGTTGCAACACGTACATGCTCGGCGGCGCGCTGATGAACAACCCGAGCAAGCTCGGCAAGGACATCGACGTGATCACGACGACGTCGTTCTCGGTGTCGTACTCGCCCGTCGAGGACTTCCTCGGCCGCCTGCTCGAGATCGATTCGCAGTCGCGGCACCGCCCGCGCACGATGGCGCAGACGCTCGAGGACCTGGATCTCTACTCCGTCGGCGAGCCGTCGCCGACGATGTACGGCATCCACGGCATCGACGACAACCCGAAGCTCCACCCGTACGCGAACCTCGAGAGCTCGTGCAAGAAGTGCAGCTCGGCGACCGCGTGTGGCGGTGTCGGCAACGCGTGCGTGTCGATCGGCTCGAGCGGCAAGCGCTGCGTGGCCGCGTGCACCGACGACAGCGCGTGCGGCGACGGTTACAGGTGCAAGCCCGTCGCGTCCGGGTCGACGAGCACGATCTACGGCTCGTACTGCGTGCCCGTGACCCGCAGCTGCAACTAATTCTTCCCATCACCGCCGCTCTCGTCTATTCAAAGATGAGGGGGTGTGATGTTGCGTCGTGTCTGGGTGAGCGCAGTCGCGCTCCTGGTTGGCTGTGGAGAGAGCAACGACTACAAGGTCGATGACGCCGCCGCGACGGCCAAGATCCAGGAGTTCTATCTCCGCGATCCGATGACCTACTGGTCGCAGTATGGCGTGCCGGCACTCGTGCGCTCCGCCGGCAGCGTGTCCGAAGCAGGTCTCGACGAGCTTGCGCCGTTCGCGAGCCTCGAGCCCCGGTTCGAGGCGGATCGCTTCATGATGCTCGTCCAGGACGGCGCACTGCCGGCGGATGTCGTCTCCGATGCGATGGCGATCGCCGGACCCGCCCCGTCGCCGTGGGTCGTCCACCTCGCGATGTATGTCGTGCTCGTCGACCGGCTCGATCTGGCTCGCCTCGAAGGCGGCTACGCCAGCACGGGCGCGACCGAGGCACTGTCGATCCTCGATCAGGTATTCCGCGCCGGCTTCTCCGAGGGCAGCCTCGCGGCGATCGCGCCCGGTGGGATCAAGATGAACGCACGGGAGATCGCGCCACCGCGGACGGTATGCTCGCCCGGTGCAGACGCGTTCTCCGACGACGCCGCAGCATCGACGGCGGCGGCCGACGCGGGCGCCGATGACAATAACACGACGTACACGTTCCCATGGCGCGAGATCATGTCGGGCTCGATGTGGAAGACGTCCTACAACGGCGCATGCGCGACCGTTGCCGTGGGTGCGTGCGCCTCGAAGCTCGGCATCGCGGGCTTCGAGCCTCGCGTCTCGTGTGCGACATGGAACGATGTCTCCGACGAGGTTCGCGATACCTCTTCGAAGTCCGGTGGCACGATCGGTGGCGTCACACGTTTCTTCGAGAATCGCGGCTACTGCGGGAAGTGGGCGAGGGACGGTCTCGGCGAGTCTGCCTGCGAGGAGGCTGCGGCGGCACTCGGGCGCGGCTGCAACGTCGATCTCGTGTATCGAGACTCCGGCGGTGGCGCCGGGCACATCGAGAACGTGGATCTCGTGACCGTCGATGCCACCAACTCCAGTGCGTGCATCGTGCACACGCTGTCGTGGGGAATGTCCGCGATGGTCAACGTCGAGAGCGGACGGTTCAAGGGCAAGTCGGACGCGGGTCGTTACGGCGCTGGGTCGTACCTCGGCAAGGCGGGCCCGGCTCAGTTCCTGTACTTCTGTCCGTGCGAGGACCGATGAGACGCGGGTTGCTCGCAACCACGATCATCGGCTGTGCGGTGATCGCCTCGGTGGTTGCAGCCGACGACGTCGTGACGCCGCCGCCGCGGTCGGCGAGGATCAAGTTCGACGACACACGTACGGGCGATCCGGACGCGATCAAGGAGCTCTCGTTCACGTACTCGCCGAAGGTGACGTACACGGCAACGGAGACGGTCGTCGCGATCGCGACGGCCTCGCAGACGCACCGCAACGACCACTTCGGTGTCACCGGTGAGATCGCGTTCTCGCAGTCCGCCGTCGCGAACCTCGACGTGTTCTTCGCGGATGGGACTCGCTCGACGGTTCCCTTCGCGAACCGCATCGCGCTTCCTCCGAAACGCGTCAGCCGGCTGGTAGTGCGCACCGAACAGTACGACCGCTCGTGGAGCGTCGAGTGGGATCTGGCGCCCGTGCCGGCTCCGGGTCGGCTGAGCCTCAGCTATCACGACGCGGCGAACCCGAACGGGCCGTCCGTCGTTGTCGTCGAATACGGCCGTCAGTACGTAGTCGATGTCTATCGTGACGGGGGTGGTGGGGATCCTCCGAGCGTCGACGTCACGATCGGGGAGCCAACATGGTCGATCACGCTCGCGGCAGCCAAGGTGTCGGGTCGTCGCAACCTCTACCGCACGGGGCCGTTCATCGTGTACCCGCGCGTGCCATCTCCGCCGCGCTGACGCTCTGCGCGTACGCGCTGGCCCTCGCGTGCGGAGGCAATGGCGGCCCGCAGCCGGATCCGGCCACCGTTTGCCGCGATCCCGCGAATCGTCTGGCGACGCCGCCGATCGCGGCCCACGCGCTCGCTGGCCGCTGGCTGATCTCGTACGACGACGCGAAGCTCGGGCGCGTCAGCGGTGTCGCGTTCATCAACGCCGACCCGCTGCGCGCACAGGTCGATCTGTTCGATCCGCGCGACCAGCGCGTCTACCGCCTCGAGTCCGTCTCCTTCTCGATCGACGGCTCGACCGTCGAGATCGATCTCGCCGGCGTGTCGCCGTACGCTCCGCTGGAGCGGCCCGCGGGTGTCACGCTCATCGAGCCTCCGGCCGGGACGCGCGACCTCCGTGCCCGTGCCGGCTCGGCGAGCACGCCCGGGTTCCTCGAGCCGCCCACCTCGATCGATGCAGACCTCGTCTCGCTCTCGTTCGAAGCGGACGGCGCAGGGAGTCTGTCCGGCAGCTGGAGCACGTTCGTGGACGTCATCACGCGACGCGACGGCTACGGGCGCGGCCGCATCGGCACGTACGAGCCCAGCAGCGGTCGTGTCGGCATCGGCATCCAGACCGGTCGCGAACAGTGGCAGAAGGTCGTGCCGCAGATCGTCGCGGTCATTCCTCTCGAAGACGCGACCTTTCGCGACCACCCGAATATCGCGAACTATCGCTATCCGACGACGGCGCCTGTCGCCCGAAACCTGCTCGTCCTCGGCGTCAACCTGCCGGTCGACTGGCGAGAGCCCGCGGTGTTCAACACCGACGACGGCGCCGTTCGATACATGCGCGCGCGTGTGTCGAACGATCCACCGTCGCCGTACTACGGGCCGCTGTTCGACAAAGGGTGGACGCTCGCCGGCGAGCTGTTCGCGCCCGGTGATCGCGCCGATCTTCGCAAGCTCGACGCGATTCTCGTCCAGGTGGCGATCGAGAATGGCGCGGTTCCTGGCGAGCGCGCGTTCCAGCTGAACGGCGCGGAGGGCACGTGGCAGATGGACTTCGGCGACAACCATGCCGAGCTGTCATTCACCCGCGACGAGAAGGACGATTCGCGCGAGGGCGGGAAGTTCGAGTCTGGTTCGCGGGACCTCGACGAGATCTTCGTCGGAGAGACATTCCATATCGAGGTCCGCACGAACCTGGCAGTCCCGATCGGGGCGATTCCGCTCGCGTTCGCGAACGGACCCTCGCCGGCGGTTGGCAAGGACCTGAAGGTCATCGCGTATCGCGTCGATGGCAATCCGCGCTTGTATCGTGCAGGGCCCTTCGTCGCACTGGAGCAGGGTGCAGCAAATCCGGCGCCGCGCGCGACGATCGCCTACGTCGCGCCGCCCGATCAGCTCACGGCGACGGTCGCGAAGCGCGGCCTCGTGCGGGTCGTCGAGCGAGGTCGTGCACGTCTCGAAGCGCCGGGGATGCCGCTCGAGGCCACGCCACACGCGCGAGCGACGGTCGGTCGCCCGAGTGGAGAGGGGCCGTTCCGGAACGCGCTGCATGTCGCTGCATCGTGCAAGCAGCGCCAGAACGAGAACCTCGATTCGCTCGCCGGGCAGGAGACCGCCGACGTCACCAACTACGTGTTCACACCGACGGCCGCGGGCCGATTCAAGATCAGCATCTCGTTCGCGGACCACGCGATCATGTCGATGCTGAAGGACGAGCTCGTCCGCCAGCTCGCGGAGGTCGACAAGCATCTTCCGACGCTCGCAGCGATCGATGCACCGCTCCTGCGCGAGCAGCTCGCCCCGCAGATGCAGGATCCGGCGTTTCCGCTGCGCGCGATCAAGATCGACGGCCCCGACGCACTCGGTCTCGACGTCGACTACGAGCTCGCGTTCGACACGAGGTTCGACTCCCCCTACTTCACGCACCACTTCGGCAACGACGTCGCCGCCGCGCAACGCTGGTCGGACAACGCGGTCGTCGCGGGCTACGCGGCATATCACGCGAATGTGAAGGCCGCGCTCGCGCGTGCGCGCAGCACCGGCATCTGCGATATCCCCGCGCTCCTCAAGCTCACAGGGCTCGGTTACGAATCTCTCCTCGGCTCTCTCGAGCGCAAGCTCGTTCGTAGGGCCCGACACGGCGGACGCGACTGGGAACCCGATCCCGTCGGGCTCGCGGCGCTGCGATCATTCGGCACGTTCGCGCAGACGGTCCGGGCGCAGAAAGACATGGCTCGAGCCGACACCGATCTGTTGCTCGCCTGCGCCGGCGCTGGCTTCGGTGCGACGTCGCTGTTCGCGCGGGCGTCGTGGTTCATCGTCGCGACGACCTTGCTGAGCACCGCAGAGGCCGGGACTTCTGCGGCCGTCGTCACCGATCGGTTCCTGCTGAGCCGCGAGGAGCTCGAGCTCGCAGAGGGTGCGCTCGTGGTGATGGGCCCGAGCCGTTTGCGGGACGCACAGGCGCGCGAGGTCGGTGTCGGCGACCTGCTCCTCGGCGCTGTGGTTCCGGTCGCCGGTACTGGACTCGGCGTGTTCGACGCGTTCGCGAAGCTCGCGCAGGCAGATGCGTTCCTCGCGCTCGCGACGATCGAGGCGCGCGGCGTCGCGTCGATCTCCGAGCTCTCGCCGGCGCGGCTCCAGAAGTTGCGCGAGCTACTCGACGTCATCGACGACCTCCCGCTCGACACGCTCACCACCGCGCAGCGTGCGAGTGCCGAGAAGTGGGCGCGTTCGAGTGGCGCCGTGCGCGATACGATCGTCGGTGCGATCGACGCAGGCCGGTCGCCGCCGGCGCTCTACGGCATCCCGCGGCACTTCACGCGCGCCAAGCCAGAGCTCCTGGCCCGCCTCGACAGCACGATGCGCGACACCGTGCCCGCGTTCGTCAACGGTGCGCTCCAGGGTCGCTCGGTCAGCGTTCAACCCATCATGACCGGCAAGGTCTGCACCGGCGCATCGCTCGAGCTCGGGCCGCTCGCGACGGCGGCGGACGTTGCCCAGCACGCAGGTACGATCCGCTCGTTTCAGCGGCTCTCGACCTTGAGCGGCCACGCGCGCGAGATGGTCGCCGAGCTGCAGCGCAGAACCCTCGCGCGCGGTCCGCCCATCCCACTCACGAAGGCGTGGTACGGCGCTCGCGAGCTCGAGAAGCTGCCAGCGATCATCGCCGCGCGCACGCGCGAGCTGGCGCGGGCGGGTGAAGGCACCGCGACCGCCGCGGTCCTCGACCGGGAGATCGCATCGCTCCAGCGCCAGCTCGAGGCGGCCGTGGAGGCCTCGCGATCGACGGATCCCACGATCGTCGCCAGAAGCGTCGACGCACGTGGCACGCGGTACCACCTCGGCGAGCCTGCGGAATTTCAAGGCTTCGATACGCGCGTCTCGGGACGTCCGTACGTGAAGACCAGCATGGGCAACGTCCCGATCCACGAGGGCCCCGGCGGCAAGACGGTCGCCATCATCGATACGGGCGCGGACAAGAAGCTCGCGTTCAAGAGCGGCACACTCGAGGAATTCGAGCAGCCCGAGAAGTGGGCGGCACTCGCGAACGAGTTCTCCGAGCTCCAGAAGCTCGCCCAGGCGAAGTGCGCCAACATCTCGTGGGTCAACTTGTTCGGGAACGGCCACCACGCGGAGATTCACGCGCTGAACTACATGGTTCGAAATCCCGAGCGGTTCGCCGGCAAGGACGTCGCAATCCGCATCACCCGAGCGCCGTGCCGTGCCGGGCCGGAGCTCGCCGATAATGCGTTCGGGAGCTGCTCGCAGGCGCTGCCACTCCTGTGCGAGGAGGTCGCGAAGAAGACCGGTGCCAACAGCCTCACGATCCGGTTCGGCGAGCCGAAGAACTTCGGCGTCGGCGACCTCGTCGTCCGGTACCCGCCCTAGGACTACTTGATGCGAAACAGCTGGTGGTCGGCGAAGTACGCGGCCGGCACGTCGTACGCGGCGCCGCCGGGGCCGAGCACGATCTGGAACGTGAACCGGCCGGTCCACGCGCCGACCGAGGCACCGAGCGGCGTCGCCGCCTGGATGCCCGAGTCGCAGCTCCAGTAGATGACGTCGTTGGCATCGATCGCCTGCGGCTCGCCACACGGCGTCGTCGCGCCGGTCGGCCGCGCACCGGTCGCCTTCGTCAGCACGACGCCCGTGTAGTAGGAGCTCGGCGTCTGCGCGGCGAGCGCGATCGTCTCGCTGCCGACGAGGATCCGCGACGGATACGTGATCGACGGCTCGACGTGCGACCACTCGACGACGCCGGCCTTCGAGAGGCGGATCACGGTCAGGTCGTTGCCGCGCTTCGAGAGCGCGATGTAGACGCTGCCGTCGCCATCGATCGCGAGCGTCGGCGAGCTGACGAGCGCGGCGTCGACGTGATAGCGCCACTTCTCGGCGCCGCTCTGCGGATCGAACGCGATCACGTCGTGCGGACCGGTCTCGGGCACGGCGATGGTCACGAGCATGTCGCCGGCCGGCGAGAGCGCGTACGCGTCACCACCCTCGGTCTTGGTCCAGCGCGGCGACGCCGACATCGACGACGCCGCGTAGAGGCCGTAGCCGGCTTCCTCGGTGTACGTCATGCCGTAGACGCTGCCGTCGGGCGGCAGCAGGATGCTGCCGAGTCCGTCGATCGTGGCGGAGCCCGTGCGCGTGGCGCCGGTCGCCGCGTCCCAGGCGAAGACCTTCGACTCGTAGCTGTACGTCGGGCTGGTGCCGACGGTCCGGTCGGTGTGCGCGTAGACGATGCCGTCGGGGCCGAGGTTCAGGTTGTACGCGGTCCAGCCGGCGTCGACGGGCGCCATCCAGCGGACGGCGCCGGCGGGCGTGAGCGAGACGACCTGGGTTGGCTGCATCGGCGTGATGCGGACGAGGTAGAGATTGCCGTCCTCGTCGACGACCGGGGTGCCGACGCTCGCGAACTCCTCCGGCGAGGCGTTGGCATGGAACACCGTACTGGAGGCGCTGCCCGTCGGGCCGGGTGTCGGAGATCGATACGACCGGGCCGAGTCACCGGCGCGCATGCGCCAACCGCCGATGTGCGCGGGTGGCACCGAATCGACCGAGGCGTCGGCGCCGGGGGCCGCGTCCGGATCGCCAGAATCGTCGCCAGAGGCACCAGGACCGCCACAGGCGGCAAACAGGAGCAGGACCGGGAGGAGCCGCGCTTGGTTCACAGCGACAAAACGCAGCAGGTCATTCGAGTGGGAATATTTTCGACAGCTTGACGGTCTGCCGTCTCATTACTAGGTTTTGCCCATGATTTCGAAGACCAAGCTGCTCGCCGCCGCGCTCCTGCTCGCCGTCCCCCTTGCCGGGGCCGGATGTGACTCCGGACAGGAGAAGGTCGAGCGCTGGGCCACGACCGAAAACACGAACGTCCAGATCGACTGGAACAAGGTGAACGAGGCCTACAAGACGGCCTCGGGACCCGAGGATCTCGAGAAGCGCATCAACGAGATCTATGAAGGCGACGAGGTCATCTCGATCGCCGTCCAGGACGAGGGCGACAAGACGCAGATCGTCACCGGCTTCTTCGACAAGAACCACGACGGCAGCGTCGCGGACGAGGAGAAGATCTTCACGATCAAGCGCGAGCCGACCGCCGAGGGCGCCGCACAGGTTCAGACGACGGGCTATGGCCCGTACTACGGCTACCACTCGCCGATCCTGACGATCGCGAGCGGCATGATCCTCGGCTCGATGATCTCGAACATGTTCATGCCGAGCTACGCGCCGGTTCGCTACGTGACGAGCTCCGCGCGCGTCGGCGATCTCCGCTCGCACCGCTCGAGCTACCGCGCCGCGAACCCGGAGCGCTTCGGCCCGCGCAGCAAGAGCGGTCGCGCGTACGGCGGTGGCAAGACGACGAAGCCGTCGGGCGGCTTTGGCCGGTCGCGCGGTGGCGGTCGCTTCGGCCTGCGCCGCGCCGGTCGCACGGTTCGTCCCGTGCGCCTCTCGGCGTAAGTGAAGATCGCCGACCTTCCGTTTCGCGAGCGGCCGGTCCTCGAGCTGTTGAACCTCGAGGACGTGGCCCGCGATCAGCCGGACCGGGACTACGCCGGCTACGGCTGGGCGCACGTCCCGAGCATCTCGCTCGGCGAGGACGAGGTGCGCGACGCGCTCGTGCTCGCGCTCCACTCGGCCGATGACGGCGAGCCGCTCGAGGACGACATCGAGCTCGAGTTCGAGCTCGGCGCCGGCGAGGCGGTCACCGTGCTGCTCTCGGACTTCCTCGCCGAGTGGCTGCCGCGGCTGCCGCGCGCCTCGGCGGTCGTGCTGGCGATGTGCAACCCTCACGGCGCGACGCTCGATGTCGACGCCGGCGTGCCGCTGTACTTCGCCGACGGTGATGTCGAGTCATGGCTCGACGAGAGCGACGGGCCACATCCGGATCGCCTGCGCCTCGCGGCCGACGGCAGCTGGGCTAGGCTCGACCCGTGACCGCGCTCCAGAAGCAGCCGCCGATCTCCGAGGACCAGAAGCAGACGTTCGTCGGGCTCTGGCTCCTGAAGAAGCTCGACCTCGATCCGAAGGAGGGCGGCATGGAGCTGCCGGTCGTGCTGCCGGCTGATCTGTCGCCGCTCGACGAGCCACTCCAGCAGCTCGCAGTCGAGGACTACGTCGCGATCAACGCCAAGAAGGGCCGCTACGAGCTCACGAAGAAGGGCATCGCGTACCTCGGCGAGGTGATCGACGAGGCGACCGAGCTGGTCGACGACCTCGACGAGCTCGAGCTCGACGAGGCGATCGCCGAGCTGCGCGCACGCAACCTCGATCTCATGCGCGCGCGGTTTCTTTGGGGCTGGTTCGAGGGCGAGCTCGACGACCTCGTGCTGTTCCAGGAGCGGCGCGGCGTGAACCCCGTCGAGCGGATGTGGGCGTTCTACCTGACGAGCGACGACTTCTTCCGCGAGCTCGCCCGCGACTTCGGCTAGCCCTTCGCGAGAGCCAGGCACGCTGATGCGATGCGATGCGATGCGATGCGGCGTGTCGTCGTGTTCGCGAGTGTCGAGTGCAAGAAGATCGTGTGGATCCAGCGCGCCGAGACCGGCAGCCTGCAGGACGAAGCCGAGGCGGTCGCTCGCGCCGCGCTCGCACGCCCGTAGCTACGAGCTGCACGACAGCATCGAGCAGCCCGGCTTGTGGCGCGCCCACTCGGGTCGCTTGCCGGCGTAGCGCTCGCGCCCCGGCTGCTCGTCGTACGGACGGCGCAGCACGTCGAGCAGCTCGGCGAGGCGCGTGCGATCGCCGCGCTCGGTCGCGTCGATCACTTCCTGCACGACGTAGTTGCGCGGCACGTACAGCGGGTTGACCGCGTTCATGCGGCGCGCCCGCTCGACCTCGTCGATGCCCTCGCGCTCGACGCGCTCGCGGTACTCGGCGAGCCAGCCCTCGATGCGCGCCTTCTCGACCGTGCCGAGCTCCGCATAGAACGCACCGGCGAGCGTGTCGAGGCTCGGCGACGGCCGCGCGAGGTGACGGAAGAACAGCGTGTAGTCGGTCTCGACGGCGACGAGGAGCTGGCCGAGGTCGGTCAGCAGCGCGTCGTCGAGCGCGGTGTGCTCGCGCTGACCCTCGAGGCCGAGCTTGCGCAGCATCGTGTGGCGGTAGAGCGACGCGAAGATCGCCGGGAACGCATCGATCGTCTTGCGCAGCGGCTCGAGATCGCCCGCGATCGGAGCGAGCGCGCGGGCGAGCTGCGCGACGTTCCAGTGCGCGACGGACGGCTGGTTGCCGAACCGGTAGCGGCGACCCGAGGCGTCGGTGATGTTCGGCGTCCACTCGAGATCGAATGGCTCGATCCAACCGTACGGGCCGTAGTCGATCGTCAGGCCGAGGATCGACATGTTGTCGGTGTTCATCACGCCGTGGACGAACCCGACGCGCATCCACTCGGAGACGAGCCACGCGGTCCGCTGCGCGACCTCGTCGAAGAACCCGGCGATGTCGAGCGTGTCACCGGCGACGAACTGGGGGTAGTACCGCTCGAGCGTGAACCGGACGAGCCGCCGCAACGTCTCGTGATCGTCGCGCGACGCGTGGATCTCGTAGCTGCCGAAGCGCAGGAACGTCGGCGCGACGCGACACACGACCGCGCCGGGCTCGGGCTCGGGGTGGCCATCGTAGAGCATGTCGCGCACGACCGGCGATCCGGTCGACACGAGCGACAGTGCGCGCGTCGTCGGAATACCGAGGTGGTGCATCGCCTCGCTGCATACGAGCTCGCGCAGCGACGAGCGCAGGACGGCGCGGCCATCCGCGTTGCGCGAGTACGGCGTCGGGCCGGCGCCCTTCAGCTGGATCTCCCACGTCTCGCCCGCACGGTTGCCGACCTCGGCGAGCGTGATCGCGCGGCCGTCGCCGAGCTGCCCGGCCCACGTGCCGAACTGATGACCGCCGTAGCACGCGGCGTACGGCGCCATGCCCGGCAGCACGCGGTTGCCGGCGAGCACGTCGACGAGCTCGGGGGTCGGCACCGGATCGAGATCGAGCAGCGCCGCGACCTCGGGCACGATCGCGAGGAGCTCGGGCTTCGGCACGGCGGTCGGCGTGACGCGCGAGTAACACGCCTTCATCACCTGGCGGATGCGATTGTCGTCGCGCGGATCGGCGGGGAGCTCGCGGACGAAGCGATCGGAGAACTGCAGATCGGCGACGTGGGCCACGGAGTGCTGCAGTTTGACCGCGAACGGCCCCGGAGCCAACCCTCGGGCCGTGATACGCAGCAGAGAATGAAGGGTGTCATCGCGCTTGTCGTCCTGGCGCTGCTCGGGACGTCCGCACGGGCCGAGCCGGCCTGGCACGGCGGTCTCAACGTGCGCGGCGATCTCGGAACGCATCCGATCCGGATCGGCGGCGGCGTGCAGCTCGGCCGCGTCGACGCGACGCTCGTCCTCGATCCGATGTTCTGGACGGACGACCAGGTCGACACCGACCTTTTGGCATTCTGGGCGCCCTGCAGCAGAGCGTGGGGCCTGCTCGGCGGCTGGCGCACGAGCACGATCCCGCTGCTCGACGGGACGCAGTTCCAGGAGAAGCTCGTGCTCGGCATCGGCGCGCCGCTGCCGCAGATCGGCCACCACATCCGCACGCGGTTTCACTTCGAGCTCGCGACGGTCCTCGTCAAGCATGGCGGCGGGCTCGCGACCGACTGGATCTCGTTCGCGCAGGGCCGTGACTTCATCGACCTCGTCAACTTCGGCATGTTCGTGAGCTTCGAGTATGCGAGCCGCATCTAGCCTCCTCGCGCTCGTCGCGCTGGCCGCGTGCGACCGGCCGAGCGTGCTCGTGATCTGCCACAACTCGAACTGCGTCGAGCCGACCGATCCGGAGAACGACGACACGCTCGACGCGCTGAACGCGTCGCTCGCGATCGAGGTCGGAGGCATGCCGGCCATCGACGGCACCGAGCTCGATCTGTTCTGGCGTGCCTCCGACGACACCTGCCTGTTCGCGCACGACCTGGCCGGCGCGCGCACCGAGCTCGCGAGCGAGGCGGCGACGACGATTGCCGCGCACCTCGGCAAGCCAGGGCCGATCACGTCGCACGGCGCGCCGTTCAACGTGTTCATCGAGCTGAAGCCGTTCGTCGATCCCGGCGAGGTCGTCCGCCACACACCGGATCAGCTCGCACGCCACGCGGCATGCGCGTGGGCGACGTACACGACGATCAGCGACGCCGCCGTCGCCGCGGGCCGCACGATCGACGTGTTCTTCGCGTCGTTCGAGCCGGACCTCCTGCGCGCGATGATCGCGGCACGGCCGGCGAACGTGCCGTTCGAGCCCCGCTACGAGGCGTTCTACGGCGTGCCGCATCCGCTCGACAATGCGACCGTGCCCCTCGACCGGTACCGCGGCATCCCGATCACGCTCGTCGAGATGCACCCGCAGTGGATCGTCGACTCGCAGTACGAGGGCCTGCTGTCGTCGAGGATCGACGTCGGCTTCTTCATGTTCTCGGCGACGGTCGAGACGTTCGCGGCGATCGAGCAGTACGAGCCGGTCGTCGTGAACACGAGCGAGGCGTCGCTGCTGCGGCGCTGGCTCGAAGATTAGGGATAGCGAGCCAGCGCGCTCGCGGCGAGCGCTCTCATGTCGCGAACACCACGACGAGCACGAGTGCGATCGCGAGCAGCGCCGTCGTCACGATCCACAGCTTCGCGCCATGGCCCGCTCTCGGTGTCGCATGCACCGACGTCCCGATCTCGACCGGCGCGGCGGGCTTCGGCAGGAGCGGCACGCCGATCGCCGGCGTCGAGATTCGCTGGGTCGCGCGCGGGTTCGCGGCGACGCTCGTCAGCGCCGAGCGCAGGCGCGCGCGCAGCTCCTCGATCGTTGTGATCCGGCGCTCGGGATCGGTCGACGTCGCGCGATCGACGAGGTCGACGAACGCGGCCGGTGCATCGGGCCGGAGCTGCGTGATCGGCGGCGGGCGGGCGCTCGTGATGTTGACGACGGTCTGGACGAGGCTCTCGCCGGTGAACGCGACCTTCTGCGTCGCCATCTCGTAGAGCATCGCGCCCATCGCCCAGACGTCGACGGACGGACCGATCAGCTCGGTCATGCCCTGCGCCTGCTCCGGCGACATGTACGACGGCGTTCCGAGCATCGCGTGCTGACCGGTCGTGCGGCCGACGCCGCGCAGCTTGGAGACGCCGAAGTCGAGCAGCTTGACGCGCTCGTCGCCGGCGTCGTCGATCGAGATGAAGATGTTCTCCGGCTTGAGGTCGCGATGGGTGATGCCGTTGCGGTGCGCGAGCGACAGCGCCGCCATCGCCTGGTCGCCGATGCGCGCGATCGCCTCCCACGCGAGCTGCGCGCGATCCATGCGCACGCGGACGTGCGCGCCGTGGAGGAACTCGAGCACCATGTAAGGCGAGCCATCCTCGAGCACGTCCCAGTCGACGATGTCGACGATGTTCGGGTGACGCAGCGAGGCCAGCACCTCGGCCTCGCGCGCGAACCGGACCTGCGCTTCCTCGTTCGTGATGAGCGAGGGCAGCATTCGTTTGAGCGCAAACTGTCGCTTGAGCTTCAGGTGCTCGACCTCGTAGACGACGCTCATGCCGCCTTCGCCGAGCATGCGAATCACCCGGTAGCGTCCATTGACGACCGAGTCGATCAGCGGGTCCTGCTCCACTACCGAGCCATTGTACGTCAATTCGTCAGCTTGAACGAATCGACGAAGCGGTCTGCGTCAGCGTCGCGGCCCGTGTCTTCCGGACGGTGGAGCACCATGATCTGGTACGCCTTGTGGTTCTTGATCACGACGCGAACGCGCACGTACATGCGGCCGATCTGCGGCATGTCCGAGACGTAGCGAAAATCCTTCGCGCCGTCGCCCATCGTGACGTCGGTCTCCGACTTGATCTCGCCCTTGCCGCGCAGGTGCGCGGTCATGTTCGCGAGGATCTGCTCGGGCGGCAGCTCCTCGGGCATGTCGGCGATCTGGACCTGCCAGGCCTCGGTGACCTTGTTCAGGTAGGAGTAGATCGTCATCTTCACCGGCGTGCCCGGCGGCGCCGACATCATCTCGTGCGGCAACGGCGACTGCACCGTGAAGCCCGGGCCCGAGCGCTCCTTCCAGTCCTTCGCCGCTGGCGCCTTGTTCTTGTCGCAGGCACCGAACCACAACAGGCCGACCAGCGCGACGATCCCGAGCTTCATCGCGCCATCGTATCAGCTATTCCACGACGACGGTCGTACCGACGGAGCGGCCGAACGTCTCCGGGCTGTACATCTCCTCGGCCTTCGTGGGCGCCGCGAGGAACCTGCCCGGCGTCGTCGCGCGCGCGGTGTACGAGAAGAAGTGAGACCCGGGTGCGAGCTCCATCGCGAACGCCTCGCTCCGGTTGTCGCGCATGTTCGTGTGATCCCAGCGGTCGGCAGCGGCGTCGAGGGCCGCGCGCTCGCTCGTCGCGAGGTTCGTGTTGACCGGCTCGAGCCCCGCCGGCAGCGGATCGACGAGCGCGACCGCGTAACGCTGCACCGTGTTCAGCGCCTCGAGCCGGACCAGCACGCGCGCTCCGAGCTTGATCTTCCACGTTCCGTCGGGGAGGTGCACCACGTCCGCCGGATCGTCGACGGCCTCGTACGCGCGGCGGACGACAAACCCGGCATCGAGCGCCGGCAGGTTCGTCTGCTTCGGCGCGTAGGTGATGCCGATCCGGTAGTACATGCGACCCGGACCGGTCTTCGCGAGCGTGACGTCGTGGCTCGTCCCCGGCGCGAGCATCGACCAGTCGAGGTTCGCCGTCGCGCGCGCACCCGACCGGCCGACGAATGTCTGCTCGGTGTACGCGGTCGCGCCGAACCACAGCTTGCCGGTGTAGTTCGGCGTGTCCTTCTCGATCACGTCGAAGTAGCGGCGCATCGCCGCGAGCACGACGAGGTTCTCCTGTGTCGACATCCAGCGGCCACGCCGGCGCGCGTCGAGCAGCCCGCGTGCGAGCTTGGGGATCAGCGCGTGCTGTGGTGCCTCGCGCAGCAGCGCGTCGAGCACGAGCGCGGTCGTCTTGTTGTTCGACACGAGCAGGAGCCGCTCGGCATCGGTGAACGTCGCGGTCACCGTCGCTGCCGCCGCGGTCTCGTGGACCGCCCCGAGCAGCTGCGCCAGCAGCGTGGCGCGCAGCTCCTTGTACTTCGCGCGGCCGGCGAGGATCGAGAGCACGCGCGCCTTCGCGTCGACGGGATAGCTGCCGAGCACGTTCGCCGCCTCGTGCAGGCGCACGGCGCGGGCGCTGACGTCCGTGCCGGTCGACGCGATCGCCGCCAGCGCGGTCGCCGCGAGCGAGACGGTGTAGCCATCGCGATTGCGCTGCTGGATGTCGCGCGCCTTCACGTGGCGGTCGAGGTCGGCCTGCAGTGCAGCCGCGCGCTTCGTCACGTACGCCGTCGCGTTCTTCACGGCGGTGCCCTGCTCCTTCTGCGCGGCGAGCGCGCTCAGCACCTGCATCGTCACGAACGGGTCGCCCTCCATGCCGCGGAAGTAGCCCCAGCTGCCGTCGGGGAGCTGGTCGCGCGTCAGCTTCTTCACGTCGTACGCCTGCATGTCGGCGATCTCCTTCCGAGACGGCCGGCCCGGCGTCGCGAACGCGTCGAGGATGTCGTACATCGCCGACGTCGCGAGCATGCGGCTCGACCGCTGCTCGGCGCACTCGAACGGATACGCGTAGAGGTACCAGTACGCGTCGGTCAGGTTCTGCAGCTGCGTCGACGCGAGCTCGGCCTCGACACCGCCGACGTCGGGGAAGATGTCCCGCGGCACGTCGAGGCGCTCGAACTGCGGCTTGTCGTCGAGGCTGCCGTACGTCGCGAACGACTCGGTCGTCGCGGGCTCGTACACCTGCAGCTCGACATTCGATGCATCGGCGAGCTCGCCCGAGCTCGCGATCGTCTGGATCGCGACCTTGCCGCGCGCCTTCGTCGCGAAGTCGAACCGCACCTCGGCGCGCTGGCCACCAGGGACGACGACGCGCTTGCCCGCGGGTCCCGTGCCCGCGAGGTTTGCAGCGCGCACCGCGACATCGATCGTCCGCGCGGTGCGGTCGAGGTTCTGCACGACGACGGGCAGCGAGAACGTGTCGCCCTGCGTGAGGAACCGCGGCGCGACCGTGCGCGCGTTGAGCTTGCGCTGCGTGACGATGTTCGACTCGGCCTTGCCGAAGTAACGCGTGTTCGCGGTCGCGAGCGCGACGATGCGGAATCGGGTCAGGCTATCGGGCATCTTGACGGTGACGCGCGCCTTGCCGCTCGCGTCGGTCGTCAGCGTCGGCGAGAACACGGCGGTCGGCCGGAAGTCCTTGCGCGCCTTGACGACCGCGACGCTGCCCATCCGCACCGACGGCGCGCTGACGCTGCGGCCGGACATGCCGCCGCGTCCCGAGCCGTAACCGACGCCCGAGCCGGTGCCCGAGCCGCTCGGATCGTCCATGTTCCACCGCGTGTAGCCGGGCACGCCCTTCAGCTCGTAGCCCGCGTCCTCGATCATCGCGAGCGTCTGCGCGGTCCACGTGCCGTCGTCGACGTCACGATAGAACGGCTGCAGCGGGTCGGCGTGCGTCTTGCCCGAGAGCGCGAGGATCGCCTCGTCGACGACGATCAGCGCGACCTCCGCACCCGCGACCGGCTTGTCGTCGCGCTTCACCTCGACCTCGAACGTCGCGTTCTCGCCCGGCTCGACGAGCGGCTGCGTCGACCTGGCGCGCATGTCGAGCCGCATGCTGTCGAGATCGACGGGCAGGCTGACCTCGGTCGACATCGTCTCGGGTAGAGGCAGGTCGCTGCCGCTGTTCTGGTAGCGACGCTTCGCGATGCGATCGACGACCACGACGACGTTCTGGACGAACGCCTCGGCGATCGGCAGCTCGACCGTCGCGGTCTGATCGGTCAGCTCGATCCGCTTCTGCGCGATCACGCCCTGGCGCGCGAACGACACGACCGCGGTCGCCGGCACCGTCGCCGATCGGATCTCGAGCTTCGCGACGTCGCCGGGCTTGTAGGACTTCTTGTCGGGCACGATCGCGAAGTCGCGGTCGGCGACCGTCCACCACGGCACGTGGAACTGCGCCGTGTTCGGCCGGCCCCGCGAGTCGGCGATCCGTGCGGTCGCCGTGTACGCGGTCTGCAGGTCCTTGCGCGTGAAGTCACAAGTCACCGGCGCGGCCGTGCTCGTCAGCTTGCAGTGCTGCGTGTCGATCACGTCGGCGTCATCTCGAAACATCTCGGATCCGAGGACGCCTTCGATCGTGACGTCGATCGGGACGCCCGCGACGACGTTGCCGTCGATGTCGGTGACGACGACCTGCAGCGTGCTCGCCGTGTCGGGCTTCTGGCGAACGCCGACGTAGAGCGACGCCGGATGGACGACGATCTTGCGCGAGCTCGCCCGGATCGTCTGGCGATCGATGTCGGTGACGGTCGCGTCGACGGTCAGCACGCTCGGCCGGCCGTGGGGCAGCGCCTTCAGGCCGAACACGATGCCCGACGCAGACGCACCCGACAGCGAGCTCTCCTCGCCGGCGCTCGTGCCACCGTCGTCGTCGCTGTACGGCCACTGCCGCGCCGACCGCTTGCCGATCGGCGAGAACGTGTAGCGGTCCCAGCCCGGCGGGCGATAGCTCGCGGACACGAGCGACGCGTCCCACCTGATCCGCGCGCCTGCGAGTCCACCGCCGGCGTAGTACTTCGCCTCGGCGTTCATCTCGATCGACTCGCCGAGCACGAGCGGCGTCGCGCCACCGTGCGTGACGTCATCGTTCAGGTTCACCGCGTACGCCGGTGTGCGGAACTCCTCGATCGAGATCGGGTGACGGATCGCCTGTCCCTTGGTCTCGAACGAGAACGTCGCCGTGCCGAGGTTCGCGTTCGCGGGCAGCGACACCTCGAGGTCGAAGCCGCCCTGCGAGCTCACCTTCGCGCTGCCGGTCGCGAGCTTGTTGCCGCGCGAGTCGACGAGCGCGTACGCGATCGAGTCGCTCGCGGCCGGCAGCGAGAGATCCGGATCGACCCCGGTGTTCGTCCACCGGACCCAGCCCTTGACGTAGACGGTCTCGCCGGGCTTGTACGTGAAGCGATCGTCGGTGACGTACCAGCGCGCGTTGTACTGGCGCTGCGTCTTGCTCCACCGCCCGGAGATCGCGGTGAACGTCGCGTCGTCGCCCTTCTGCGCGACGAGCAGCGCCGTGCGATACGGATCGTCCGCCTTCGCCTGCGGCGGCAACAGCTCGTACGTCGCGTGCCCCGTCGCATCGGTCGTGACCGGCGCGGGCGCGTCACTGCGACCATCGAGGACGAGCGCGGTCGAGACACCCTCGACGGGCTTCAGGAACCCCGCCGGCGTCACGTCCTGCGCCCACGCGTTGATCCGCTCGCCGTCGATGCGCGCCGTGATGCCGAGCTTGCTGACCTGGATCCACGCGACGGACCTGCCGTCGACCTTCTTGCCGTTCGCCGGGACGCCGGTCGCGATCGCGATCACCTGACCGGTGCCGCTCGCCGCGAGCGCGGGCCGCAGGTCGACGCGCGCCGTCGCCGCCCACCGCGCGCCGACCTCGTGGGTCTTGCTGTAGACCCGCTTGCCCGGCGGCGTCTTGCGCTTGCCGTCCTCGAAGGCCTGGAACGCGAAGTAGTCCGCCGGCTGCACCTGATACAGCTCGACGTGCAGCGACGACAGCGCCTGCGCGTGGACGACCCACTGCGGGATCTCGAAGCGAGGGTCGAGCACGTAGAGCCCGCTGCGCGCGTAGACGTAGGGGTCGAGCCGCATCCTCGTCGTCGTGAATGTCAGGCGGCGCGGGCCGACGAGCGCCTGCCCGTAGGCGTCGGTCATCGCGCCGGTGATCGCGATCGCGAAGCTCTTGCCGACCGCGCGCGGCGTCGACATGCCGATGTAGTCGTAGCTCGGCGCGTTGTCCTCGACGGGCCGGCCCTCGATCTGGACGAACTTCGCGTGATAGGTCGTCGGATCGATCGGGTTCGAGAACATGACCTGCATGTAGCCCCACGCAGAACAGCGCGAGTCGGCGATGCGCACGCGCATGCTGTCGTCGCACGAGAGGCCGCGCATCGCGAACGGCTCGGCGACGGTGAAGCTCTCCGCGGTCTCCGCCGTCGACACGCGCGGTCCTTCCTGCGACGGCGCGCCCTTTGCGAGCACGACCCTCGCCACGATCCCGGCCGGCCACGCCGTCTGCGGCGCGACGATCACGTAGTGCTTCGGCAGCGCGCTCGCGTCGTACGTCACCGACGGGTTCTTCGCCCACAGCGCTCTTGCCGCCTCGAGCGTCACCGTCTTGAACGGCAGCTTCCTGCGCGCGCTGTCCTCGACGCGGAGGAGCTTCGCGATCGCGGCCGGATCGATCGCCTGATCGAATCCGACGAGCATCGGCGAGTCCGGCCGCACGGTCACGGTCGGATAGATCGACTGCATCATCACCGGCGGCGTCGCGAACGTCTGCGTCGCCTTCTCTGCGAGCTTCGCGCCGCTGATCGCCGCGATCCCCGGCTCGATGGTGACCGTGAACTCGGTCGCCTGCGGCAAGCGCGCGCCCGCCGCGGTGAACTGGGCGACGCGCGTATCGACCCAGCGCCACGACCCGGCGACCTCGCGGCCGGCGGCGGTCACCGTCCCGATCGTGTTGTGGAACTGGGTCCCGACGGCGGCGACCGCGATCATCGGCTCCTCGAACCGCACCCGGATCTCCGACTCCGCGGCCACCTCGCCGACGGGCAGGATCTGCGGCGCCGCCAGCGGCACGCCGACCGACGGTGCCGCCGAGAGCGGCCTGTCGCTCACCGCGTTGCCGGTCGGCCGGACGAACGCGATCGGCGTGATCGCACCGCTGCGCGGCGGTGCAGCGGACGGTGGGCGGAGCGGCGGCGCCGGTGCCGTCGACACGTCGGGCAGCGGCTCCATGCGTGCGAGCAGCGCCTCGGTCTGCGCGGCCGACAGGTCCGTGATCGTCGCGTCGTTCGATACGAGCTGCGCCGTGGCGAGCGTCGCCGTCAGCTTGCCGTCGACGCTGTGGTACGCGTCGTGCCCGTCGTACGGTCGCCCCGTCGCCAGCGGTCCGCCCGTCGCGGATGCCGGCGTCGCCGCCGGCGTGTGCGGTGCCACCGACCGTGGCGTGCGACACCCTCCGGTCGCCACCGCCGCCGCCGTCCACACACACACCAGGGAGTGAAAGCAGTTGCGACGCATGCCGGGCTGTGACACCGCGCTCACGCGCCGGGTTCCGCGAGAACCGGCGATCCGAGCCGGTTTGGCCTACTATCACGGGATGCTCCGAGTCTCCCTCCTCGCGCTGCTCGCCCTGTCGTCGACCGCGTACGCCCAGAACGCGTTCGACGTGTGCAAGGGCGAGTCGAAGACCGCCGTCGAAGGCACCGGCAAGATCGCGATCGCGGTCGTCTATCCGGACGACTTCCCGGTGAAGACCACGCCCGCGATGCGCAACGCGGTCGGTGCCGCGCTCGCGACCGCCGAGAAGGGCACGATCGTGCCGGCCAAGGACGTCGAGCAGGCGAAGAAGCTCGTCGACTCGAAGAAGTGGACCGAGAAGAGCGAGGCCTGCGGCTACTCGCCGTCGCTCGTCGCGGTGCTCGGCCAGAAGCACAAGAACCTGTCGACCGCGCACGCCTCGGTCACCTGCACCGACGACAAGACCTGCACGCTCGTCGTCGACCTCGAGCGTCACGGCAAGCCGAGCGCCGAGCGCTGGGCTCGCTACACCATCGCGCTCGCCGGTCCGAAGGACAAGGTCGCGACGATCCAGAAGGCGGCACCGAAGCTCGCGTCGAAGGGCGCGCCGCCCGACGCACCGACGAACGGCCTCGCGCGCAAGGAGCTCGCGCCCGGTATCGTCACCGTCCGCAGCGACGTCGATGGCGCGCTCGAGGTCGATCGCGCGATGGAGTCGAACCCCGCGTTCGCCGAGTGCGCGCCGAAGAACCGCAAGAAGAACGTCCCGCGCGGCTACTGGGCCGACTGGAAGCTGAACGCGCGCGGCACCGCGATGGAGATCATGGTGAAGCCGTTCGGCGGCGTCGATCCCGCCGACGACGCGGCCGCCTCCTGCCTGAAGAAGGCGCTCCAGAACACGCAGATGGCGTGTCCGCGCGATGGCAAGATCGTGCCCGTGCGCTCCGCGATCTGCCTGTAGCCCCGATCCTCGTAGTAGGGTCCATTCCCGTGGTTCGCTGCACCCTGGCCCTCGTGCTCCTCGCGCTGGCGACGCCGGCGCACGCGGAGCTGAGAACCACCGACGGTGACACGCCGGCCCACCGCTACTCGTCCCTCACCCAGGAGGCGTGCGAGGCCGCCCTCGAGGATCGAGGCATCCCCTTCAAGCGCGACAGCGCGAAGGGCGTGATGGCGGCGGTCCGCCTGACCGGCGCGCTGCACGGCGTCCTGTTCCGCACGAACGACCGGAACGAGGAGCGTCGCGAGACCTCGATCTGGGAGATCGCCGACTGCCGCCTCGTGCTCGCGCTCGACGACTTCGCGAAGATCCTCGCGGAGCACGACATCGTCGAGGTGCGCCACTACTCGCTCCACCGCAAGGCGCCCGACCGCTGGCCCGACGACAAGATCGGCCAGCAGCACATCGGCGGGCTCGCGATCGACGCGGCGAAGTTCATCAAGAAGGACGGCAGCAAGCTCGACGTGCTCGATGACTTCAAGGGCCGGATCGGCGCGAGGACCTGTGGCCCGAAGGCGCGCAAGGTGAAGTCGGCCGCCGCGCTCGAGCTGCGCGAGATCGTGTGCGCAGCCGTCGACGCGAGGCTGTTCAATGTCGTGCTGACGCCCGACCACAATCGCGCCCATCGCAACCACTTCCACCTCGAGGTCACGCCCGGTGTGACCTGGATGATGGTTCGTTAGCCGACGAAACCAGATCCGACCCGGTCCTGGCGTCGGACCGATTGTCGGCCGCTCGTGTAGCGCCAGTGAGATCTAACTGCGCGATTGCGTTAGGCTCGGATGGTGAAGTCTGCCGCGATCGCAGCCGTCCTGCTCGCGGCGTGCTCGCGCACACCGTCGCCGAAAGACCCGACGGAGCACGCGCTGTATCGCGACCTCGAGCGCCAGGTCACGGTCGCCGCGGCCACCGGCTGGGGCATCGATCGCCTCGAGATCGAAGGGCTGCTCGATGGTGCGCTCGACTCGGTGTGCCGGGTCGACGTGCTCGGCCGGCGCGGCCTCCGCGCGTGGCTCGACGCCGAGATCTCGCGGCGCGGCGGCGACGTCGCCGAGGTGTGGCGCGCGCGCGGCAAGAAGCTCTCGAAGGTGTCCGAGCTACTCGTGCTCCATCGCGTCCGCATGCTGCTCGCACGTGCCGACGAGACGAGCATCGACTGTCCGTTCTGGCTCGAGCCGGAGAACCCGTTCACGGGCCGACAGATCAGCGAGGGCACCTGGCAGCTGTCGTTCGGAGGCGGCGGCACCGCGAACGCGATCCAGCAGGGCGACAAGGTCGACCTCAGCTTCGGCGGCGGCGGTCGTGTGCTGATCGGCCGCACGTTCGCAAACGGCGATGGCCTCTACGCCGGCATCGGCGGCGGGGCGAGCGCGACGTTCCCCAAGGACGCCAACGGCGAGCGCACGTCGGTCGAGGTCGGTGCCGATCTGATCGCGCCGCTCGTGTACCGCCGCACGCTCGTCAACACGTACCTCGAGGCCGAGGTCGGCTGGCTCGGTCACTCGACCGAGGACGACTGGGGCGACGTCGATCACGGCATCCACGTCGGCTTCGCGTTCGGCGGGCGGGCGCTGCGCCAGCGGTTCCTGTTCCCCGGTGCGGCGCTGGGCGTCGCGTGGGAGCGCCTGTTCGTCGCCGGCGACGACCTCATCACCATCAAGCTGGGCGCGCGCGTCGCGTTCGACTGGGACCTATGAAACAGAAGCAACGCTGCGTGTGGGCGACCAAGCCCGAGTTCTGGAGCTATCACGACACGGAGTGGGGCGTGCCGGTGCACGACGATCAGACGCACTTCGAGTTCCTCGTGCTCGAGGGCGCACAGGCCGGCCTGTCGTGGTCGACGATCCTCAACAAGCGCGATGGCTATCGCCGCGCGTTCGCCGGCTTCGATCCCGCGAAGGTCGCGCGCTACACGCCCGCGAAGGTCGACAAGATCCTCACCGACCCCGGCATCGTCAGGAACCGCCAGAAGGTGGAGTCGGCGGTCAACAACGCCAGGCAGTTCCTGAAGCTCGTCGACGAGGTCGGGAGCTTCGACGACTACATCTGGAAGTTCGTCGGCGGCAAGCCGATCGTCCATCGCTGGAAGCAGACCGGCCAGGTCCCCGCGACCTCGAAGGAGTCCGACGCGCTCTCCAAGGACCTCGTGAAGCGCGGCTTCAAGTTCGTGGGCTCGACGATCATGTACGCCCACATGCAGGCGACCGGCCTCGTCAACGACCACCTCACGACGTGCTGGCGCTGGAACGAAGTCGGCCGGCAGCTGCGGTAGAATTCACGGAATGCGCTGTACCTGGCTGTTCGTGCTCGTCGCGGCCTGCCGCTTCGACCACGGGGCGGCATCGGTCGCGCACGACGCGGATGTCGATGGCGGCGAGGACGGAGCGATCGTCGAGATCGACAGCCTGCTGCCGCCGTCGCCGTTCTGCGATGCCGCCGGTGACACGCTCGTCGCCTGCTACGAGTTCGAGAACACGGCGCAGGATGGCTCCGGCCACAACCTGCATCCGACGACCGCGAACGTGACGTTCCCGAGCGGCAAGGTCGGCACGGCCCTGCAGCTCGACGCGAACGGCGCTGCCGACGTCGCCGAGAACGCGATGCTCGACGTCAGCGCGGTGACTGTCGAGGCGTGGATCCGGGTGACGCAGCTGCCGGCGGTCGGTCTGCGCGCCGGCATCCTCGACAACAACGCCCAGTATGGCTTCTTCCTGCACGACGGCGGCCGGATCCAGTGCACCGTCGGCAACATGACGGTCGCGGTCGACGGGATCATCACGACGAACACGTGGACGCATGTCGCGTGCACCTACGACGGCACGGACTCGGGGCTGTACGTCAACGGCCGCATGGTCGCGACGACGACTGGCGGCACGCCACTCTCGACCGGCGGGACGACCGGCATCTCGATCGGTGCCGACAATCCACCGGGCGCGGGCTCGCGCCTCGTCGGCCAGATCGATCAGCTGCGGATCTTCAACGTCGCGCGCGCGAGCTCGCAGATCTGCCTTGCCGCGGACGCCGACGACTGCCTATAGATCCCCGTGCTCGTACTCGTACTCGTGCTCGTGCTCGTCGGTTGTGGCAGCGACGACGCCATGATCCTCCCTGCGACGCCGGATGCGGCTGCGGTCGACTCGCCGACCGCCGACGCCGGCTTCTCGTCGACGTGTACCGGCGCGTGCATGACGACGAGCCTCACCGCGACGTTCCAGGTGACGCGCGTGCTCGATCGCGCGTACTTCGGGATCACCGCGTCCGACGGCACGCTCCACGTCGAGGCCTATCTCGGCGGCGGCACCGGCTGCCCCGAGATGAGCTCGCCGACGCCCGACTACGCGCTGATCCTCGGCCGCGTCACGCGCCCGACCTCGACGACGACCTCGTCGTCGCCCGGCAACATCCTCGACTACGAGGGCGACCTGCTCGGCGGCCCGCTCGGCGCGGCGGCGACGACGGTGACGCTGACACCGGTCGCCGCGATGGGCGATACGTTTGTCGCGTTCGATGCGAACGTCGTGTTCGCGGCCGGCACGGTGACCGGGCACCTCCACGCGACGCACTGCGCGTCGCTGGATACGAACTGACCCCAGAGTCCGTCACCGGAGCATCCCGGTTCGGCCGGCCACCGCCGCAGTTGCAGGCCGCTTACGCCTACGCCTACGAGATCAACCCAGGGGTTAGATCTTCAGCGCCTTCGCGAGCGGGACCTCGCGGAGCCGCTTGCCGGTGAGCGCGAAGATCGCGTTCGCGAGCGCCGCACCGACGGGCGGCACACCGGGCTCGCCGACGCCGCTCGGCGGCGCGGTCGACTCGACGAGGTCCGTGTGGATCCGGTGCGGCACGTCGCGCATGCGTGCGACCCGGGCATCGCGAAAGTTCGTCTGATCGGTGACGCCGTCTGTCATCGTCACACCGCCGTAGAGCGCGTTGCTGATGCCCATCACGACCGCGCCCTCCATCTGCGAGTGCACGCGATCCTTGTTGACGACGGTGCCGGGGTCCATCGAGATCCACGCGTTGTCGATCCGGAACACGCGCACCGGATCGGGCACGACCGAGATCACGACGGCCGTGTACGACACGAAGCTGCGGTGCGCCGCGAGGCCGAGCGCGCGGCCGTTGCGACGGTCCCAGCTGGCCATCTCGGTGACGCGCGTGATCACGTTCCGGAGGCGGCCGGCGTCGACGGGATGCTTGTCGAGCGACTCGCCGTAGTTGCGCAGCTGCGCGACGCCGAGGTCGGCGAGCGAGAGCTTGCGCGCCGGGCCGATCACGTCGAGCCAGGTGTCGCGCGGATCGTCGCCACGCGCGTGCGCGATCTCGTCGATGAACGAGCCGACCGCGAACGCGTGGAAGATGTTGTAGACCGAGCGGAACCAGCCGACGCGCGTGTGCAGCGGCGCCTTGCACGCCTCGGCGCGCACGTTCGGTGCGGCGAGCGCGACATCGAGCACGCCCTGCTGGAGATCGCCGAGCGACGGGGTATCGACCTTCGTGTCGAACGTGCCACCGATCGGGGTGAACGCCGTCTTGTGATGCCACGCCGTGACGGTGCCCTTGTCGTCGAGGGCCGCGCGCAGGCGCTGCGCATTGACCGCGTTGTAGTAGCCGTGCCGGATGTCGTCCTCGCGGGTCCACTGCACGCGCACGGGGACGCCGTCGCCGAGCTGCTTCGCGATGAAGGCGGCCTCGACCTCGAAGTCAGACTTCGACTTGCGGCCGAACCCGCCGCCGAGCAGCGTGACGTGGATCGTGACCTTGTCCTCGGGGAGCCCGAGCAGCTTCGCGACGTCCTCGCGGTTGCTCTGCGGATCCTGCGTCGGCGCCCAGATCTCGGCCTGGCCGTTCTGGATCCGCGCGACCGCGACGAGCGGTTCCATCTGCAGGTGCGAGAGGTGCGGTACGACGTACTCGGCCTCGACGGTCTTCGCCGCGTTCGCGAACGCCGTATCGATGTTGCCGACGTCGCGATACTTCGTGCCCGGTGCGCGCACCGATGCGAGCAGCTGCTCGCGATACGCATCCGAGCTGTAGCTCGCGTTGTCGCCGTCGTCCCACGTGATCGCGAGCGCGGCGCGGCCCTTCAGCGCGGCCCACGTGTTCTCGGCGACGACCGCGATGCCGCCCCATGGCTGGAACACCCACGGCGGCTTCGGCGCCGGCATCTCGATCACCTTCTTCACGCCGGGAATCGCGAGCGCCTTCTTCGCGTCGTACGACGCGACCTTGCCGCCGACGACCGGTGGGCGCGCGATCACCGCGACGAGCATGCCCGGCAGCTTCACGTCGGCGCCGAACTCGGCGGTGCCGGTGACAAACGCGGGGCCATCGATCAGCGGCAGGTTCGGGGATGCGACATGGACGAGCTCGCCGACCGGGCGCAGCACGATGTCCTTCGTCGGCACCGGCAGCTTCGACGCGGCGAGGACGACGTCGGCGAACGCGAGCGAGCGCTTCGTCGGCGTGTGGATGACCTGGTGGTTCGCCGTCGTGCAGGTTGCCGGCTTCACCTTCCACCGCTTCGCGGCGGCGGCGATCAACATCATGCGCGCCGCGGCGCCGGCCTTGCGGAGGTCCTCGTACTGCTTGCGGATGCTCGTCGAGCCGTCGGTGTTCTGATCGCCGTACTTCTTGTCGCCCTCGGCCTGGCGGACGACGACGCGCGCCGGATCCGCACCGATCTCGTCGCCGATCAGGACGGGCAGCGAGCTCCTGATGCCCTGCCCCATCTCGGAGCGGTGGCAGATGATCGTCGTCGTGCCATCGAGCGCGATGTGGATCAGGACGTGCGGATCGAGGCCCGCCCGGTCCTGATCCTTCGGCGGCGCCGCCTTGCCGCCGTGGCCGCTCGGCTCGTCGGCGCGGGCCACGCGCGGCATCACGCCGACCGCGAGACCGGCGCCGAGCCCGGCGAGGAACGCGCGGCGCGACAGCTTGATCGGTGGTGTCACTTGTCACCTCCGTCGTCGGGCATGCCCGCTGCCTTCTTGATCGCGGAGCGGATGCGCGTGTACGTGCCGCAGCGGCAGATGTTGCCGGCCATCGACTGATCGATCTCCGCATCGCTCGGCTTCGGCTTCGTCGCGAGCAGCGCCGCGGCGGTCATGATCTGGCCGGTCTGGCAGTAGCCGCACTGCGGGACGCGCAGATCGACCCACGCCTTCTGCAGCGGGTGGCTGCCGTCGGGCGACAGGCCCTCGATCGTCGTCACCGCCCGACCCTCCGCGCGCCGCACCGGCGTCACGCACGCGCGGACCGCGTGACCGTCGAGGTGCACGGTGCACGCGCCGCACAGCGCCTCGCCGCAGCCGTACTTCGTGCCGGTGAGGCCGAGCACGTCGCGCAGCGCCCAGAGGAGCGGCATCTCGGGATCGACGTCGAGCGTCTTGTCGACGCCGTTGATCTTGATCTTCATCGGCTCTCCTCCGGGCACTCGGCGCCGGTCTCGACCCACGCGGCGCTCAGCGCGCCGAACTGCGCCTGCGTGCCCGGTGCGGGCTCGCGATCGGCGCCCGGTGCCCAGCCCCACGCGACGAGCTCGTCGTGGCCGTTGTGCTCGACGATCTGCGCGAGCGTCTTGCCGCCATTGCGCGCCGGGTCCTTGATCTGGTTGCAGATGGCGCCGACCGACTTGCCGACCCACGCCATCTCGATCGGCGCGAGGTGCCAGTTCGGTGCTCCCGGCACGCGGGTCAGCGTCTGGTTTCGATCCTGATGACAGGTCGTGCACTCCATCCCGGGCACGCCGTTATCGTCGGGGCCACGGACGACCGGTGGATCGTGCAGCTCCATCGCCATGCGCTGATGCGGCGTGTCGCCGGCCGGATGGCAGTTGATGCAGCGTGGGTGCGTGAGCACGCGCGCCATCTCGCCGAACAGCGCGCGCGATCGCGCCGCTCGATCACCGATCACGTCGAAGTCGGCGACCGCGAGCAGCTCTTCAGGCCCGACGTGCCGCAGCTCGACGTGCGCGGCCGGGGTCGCTTGCTTGCCGCCACAGCTCGCGAGCGCGAGCACGAGGAACAGCCTCCGCATGGCGCAGAGCATGTCCCGAGAGCGCCGGCTGCGCTAGCCGCGCGGCGCACACAAAGCACCGTCTCGCTCAGGGACCGATGTGGATCTCGGTCGCGACGTCGTATCCGCACAGCGTGCCGCCGTACGAGATGCCGGTCGCCCCGACATCCAGCGCGAGGTCGAAGTCACACGAGGCCGAGCCATCCTTGCCCGTCCAGTCGAGGCCGCCCGAGAGCGTCGCGCGGAATCCGTTCGCGTCGGCGACCGACGTCCAGTCGAGCTCGCCGTCGAGCGTGCCGGTGAGCTCCTTGCAGCCCGCGAACGTCGTGTGCAGGTCGAACGCGGCGCGGTCGTCGTTGCCGTCGCCGGCGTACGAGCCGTTCACCGCGGCGGTGCCGCCGAGCGTGCACGGACCGGAGTAGTCGAGCGTCAGCGTGTCGGCCGCGGCGAGCCCGCTGTGGCTGCGCGCATCGGCGACGGCGCGCGACTGCACCGACGACGACGCCGTGCTCGCGGCCGCGAAGATCTGCAGCGACTCTTCCTTCGTTGCACCGTCGCTGCACGCAGCGAGAAGACACATCGGGAGGGAGATCATGGACAGGCGCTTCATGTCGAGCATGGTGCCCGACGATCGCTCCTGACCTCTGGCAGCCTCGCTAGCAAAGGCTGGCATGTCGCGTTCACCCTGCGCGAAACGTGCACAGCTCGAGAATTGCCACAATGTCAGTCACGCAGCAGGCGCCGCGTCGCGCTCGATCCGCTCTGCGTGACCGGCTTGTGCAAGACGACGGTGCGACCTGCCTCACGTCCCGCGGCATGCGCCTTCGTCATCCGGATCGTCCGCCGCCGTCGGGTGATCCGCGGGTAACGCGCGCGAAAGAACGTGTCGAGGTTGCCATCGCCGACCCACACGAGGCCGGTGCCGGCGAGCACGTGGCGCTCGGCGAGCAGCTTCTCGCGAAAGCCGCGGATCACACCCGATTGATACGCGAGCCGATCGCGGCCGCTCTTCACGCGCGCGTCGGTCCGGTTCTCGCGCCACAGCCGCTCGGCGGTCGCGAGCAGGAACGCGTGCACGTGCGCGGCCATCTCGACGTTCGCGTGCGTGCCGATCACCTCGTACACCGCCGCGTGCTCGCCGCGCTGCGCGACGTACACCGGCACGCGGATCACCTCGACGAAGAAGAACTCGGCGAGCAGGCCCATGATGTCGACCTCGACGCCGTTCGCGCGCTTCTGCGGTTCGCCGAGGTGACGGACGTCGTAGTGCGAGCGCTGCGTCCGAGCCTGCTCGATGTTGTAGCGGAGCATCAGCGCGTGCGCGCGCTGCATCGCGATCTCCGCCTCGTGCTGGTTCTCGCTGCCGGCGAGCGCGAGCAGCTTGCGGATCTTGTCGAGCGCGCGGTCGATCGCCGCGGCCTCGGCCGGATCCGACGGCACCGGCGCGCCGGCCGCCCGCGCGTCGATCGCTCGCTCCGCGCACACGCGCTGGAACGTCGGCCCGTGCGCGGTCTCGTGCCGGACCTCGAGCACCTCGTCGACGTACTGGTGCGCCATCTCGTGCTCGAGCACGCTCGTGACCTCGAGCCACGGCTTCTCGAACACGAGCTGGCGCGACAGCTCGAGCGTGCGCGTCGCGCGCGACCACTGGCCGAGTCGCTTCCGCGTATCGACGAGGACGAGCAC
>JAEWJO010000619.1 GCA_023386455.1 Pseudomonadota bacterium
CACCACCAGCGCCACCACCGCCGCCGCCAAGGCTGCTGCGCGGGTCGGGCGTGCGATCGATCGACCGGCCACCGTCGCCGCGCGGACGGTCGTCGCGGGCGCTCATCGCCTGGCGATCGTGATCACGCGGACGTTCCGCCGGGCGATGGCCGCTCGGGCTACCGCCGCCGCCGCGATGACCGTCACGATGACCGCCACGTCCGCCGCGGCCGCCACCGCCACCACGCTGGTTGCCCGAGCTCGGCGGAGGCGGTGCGCTCATCGGCACGCGCGACTCGTACGGGTGGCCCTCGACGACCGGGATGTCCTGGCGCGTGAGCTTCACGATGTTGCGCCAGTCGGCGCGCTCCTCGTGCTCGACGAACGTGAGCGCCATGCCCGACGCGCCGGCGCGCGCGGTGCGGCCGATGCGATGGACGTACGTCTCGGGGACCTCGGGCACGTCGAAGTTGACGACGTGCGTGACCTCGTCGATGTCGATGCCGCGCGCGGCGATGTCGGTCGCGACCATCACGCGGATGCGGCCGGACTTGAAGTGCGCGAGCGCGCGCTCGCGGGCATTCTGGCTCTTGTTGCCGTGGATCGCCTCGGCGCCGATGTTTGCCTTGACGAGGTGCTCGGCGATCTTGTTCGCGCCGTGCTTGGTGCGCGAGAACACGAGCACGCGCTTCATGCCGCCGTCGCGCAGGACGTCGACGAGCAGCGCGCGCTTGTCGGCCTTCTCGACGAAGTAGACCTCCTGCTCGACGCGCTCGGCGGTCGTCGACGGCGGCGTGACCGCGACCGTCTCGGGACGCTCGAGCAGACGATCGGCGAGGTCCTGCGCCTCGGGCGGCATCGTCGCGGAGAAGAACAGCGTCTGCCGGCGCGACGGCAGGCGCGCGATGACCTTCTTCACGTCGTGGATGAAGCCCATGTCGAGCATGCGATCGGCTTCGTCGAGGACGAACACCTCGAGCTGACGGAGATCGACGAGACCCTGACCGATGAGATCGAGGAGCCGGCCCGGCGTGGCGACGAGGATGTCGACGCCTTGCTTGAGCGCCTGCCTCTGCGCCTCCATGCCGACGCCGCCGAAGATCACGGTCGTGCGCAGCGGCAGGTGCTTGCCGTAGGTGGAGAAGCTGTCGCCGATCTGCGCGGCGAGCTCGCGCGTCGGGGTGAGCACGAGGCAGCGGATGTGACGGTGGCCCTTGCCCGGCGCGATGTGCGCGAGCCGCTGCAGGATCGGCAGCGCGAACGCCGCGGTCTTGCCGGTGCCAGTCTGCGCGAGGCCGAGCAGGTCGCGACCCGCGAGCACGTGGGGGATCGCGCGCGCCTGGATCGGCGTGGGTTTCTCGTAGCCCTCCGCCGCAACCGCCTGCGCGATCGGCGGAATCAGCCCTAACTCGGCAAACTGCATCGGGGCGACATAGCACGCGCCGCCCCGTCCCGACAGCTACTTGAGCTGCTCCTCGATGGTCTTCTTGACGACCGAGTCGAAGCCCTTGTCGTCCTTCGCGTTGGCCTTGATGAACTCGTCGCGCTTCTTAGCGAGCTCGCTGATCTCCTTCTGGGCGGCCTGGCGCTTGGACGCACGCGCCTTCAGATCGGCCTCGAGCTCGGCCTTCGACTTGCCGCGCAGGTTCTCCGGAAGCTTCTCCTGCTCGATGCCGTCGACGCTCATCGCACCGGTCGCGATGCCACCGACGACGTCCTCGTCGCGTGCCGCGGCGACGCCGCCCTTCTTCGCGTAGTAACTGCCGCGATCGGCCTTCGCGGCCGCGGGCGCCGACGCGGTGACCGCCATCTTGCCCTCCCAGCGACCGCGCGCGTCCGCGTCGCCGTAGACGACGGTCGTCGAGTCGATCTCGCCGGCGAGCTGCGCCATGCGGTCGTCGTACGGCGTCGCGATCTGCTGGACGCCACCGTCCTGCTGGATCGTCGAGAAGTTGCCAGCGCCGAGGAACGCGATCTGCTGCCACGCGCGCGCCGTGTCGCCATCCTGGCCGCAGCGGATCGTGTTGATCTTGATCTGCTTGCTCGCCGCGACCTTCGCGGTGACGTCGAACGTCGGGACCTCGCCACGGCTCGAGGGCGCCGCGTCACCGACGAGGAAGATCATCTTCTTCGCGCCGGTGCGCCACTTCATCTTGTGAACCGCGTCGTAGAGCGCCGCGTCGACGTTCTCCGGGACATCGCCGCCGCCGGAGGCCTGGTAGCTCGACAGCTCGGCGAACACCGCGTCGAGATCGTCGGTCAGCGAGAAGTCCTTCGTCACGTAGTCGTCGCCGCTGTCGCGATACGCGACGAGGCCGATGCGCAGGTCGGCGTTCTTCTCGATGTCGCGCACCTGGTTCGCGATCGACCACACGGTGCGCTTCGCGCCATCGAGCAGGCCACCCATCGAGCCGGTCGTGTCGACCGCGAACACGATGTCGACCGTGCGGCCCGTCGGCTGGGCGTGGACCTCGATCGGGTCGGGCTTCATGTCGGGCTCGGTCAGCGAGCCCGAGTGCCACGGCTTGAGCCAGAGGACGAGGGCGACGGTAGCGGCGGCGGCGGCGGTGATTCCGGTGGTTACGATGCGCTGACGGTCGATCATGGGTGATTCCGACGCACCAGCCGGCCCGGCGATCTATCGACGCCAATGCACGGGTTTACCCAAGGACGGCGTCAGGGCGGTGTCGGTGTAGGCGCGCTGGCCCCGACCGCGACCGCGACGGTGCGGCGCGCCTCGACCGGGCGGCAGACCTTCTGGCCGCAGACCCAGAACCGCAGCTTCACCTTCATCGTGAAGTCGCCCGGCGTGTCGGCGCGCAGCGCGACGGCGAAGCGAGGTGCATCGGCGTCCGGATCGACCGCGTCGTTGCGGCCGAGCCTGCGCTTCTTCACGCTGACCGCGCCCTCTGGAGCGAGGTCGACGACGATGCCCGCGTCCTTCGAGATCGACAGCCCGCGATCGACGGCGAGCGCGATCGGCAGCGTGCCACCTGCACCCGCGGCCAGCTCGACGCGCTCGGGGATCCGGAGGTCCCAGCCCGCGGTCGGCTGTGCCTCGACGCGCACCGAGGCGACGAGCACGACCGCGAGCGCGAGCACCTTCATAGGATCTGGGTCGCGAGCTCCGCGAGCGGCGAGCGCTCGCCCTTCGTCAGGATGACGTGGCCGGCAATCGCCTCGTTCTTGAATCGCTCGGCGACGATCGTCAGGCCGTTGTTCGACGAGTCGAGGTACGGGTGATCGATCTGGTACGGGTCACCGGTCAGGATGATCTTCGTACCCTCGCCGGCGCGCGTGACGATCGTCTTCACCTCGTGCGGCGTCAGGTTCTGCGCCTCGTCGACGATCATGTAGTTGTTCGGCAGCGAGCGGCCGCGGATATAGGTCAGCGGCTCGATCTCGACGAACCCGAGGTCGACGAGCTCTGCGTAGCTACGGCCGTCCTTCTTGTCGGTCTTGTTGAGACCGAGGAGCAGCTCGAGGTTGTCGTAGATCGGCTGCATCCACGGATTCAGCTTCTCCTCGATCGTGCCCGGCAGATAGCCGATGTCGCGGCCGAGCGGGAACACCGGGCGCGACACGAGCATCTTCGAGAACACCTGCTCCTCGGTGACCTTCTGCAGGCCCGCGGCGATCGCGAGCAGCGTCTTGCCGGTACCCGCCTTGCCGACGAGCGTCACGAGCTTGATGTCATCGTTGAGCAGGAGGTCGAGCGCGAAGTGCTGCTCGCGGTTGCGCGGCTTGATGCCCCACACGCCCTCGCGCAGCTTCTTGACCGGGACCGCCTTGCCGATGTTCTTGTCCCACCGGGTGAGCGCGGACTTGCCGTTCTCGTCCTTCAGCGTCAAGAACTCGTTGGCGTGGAGACCGGGCGCGTCGACGACGACCGCGCTGGTCGTGTAGAACTCGTCGATCACCGACGCCGGCACGAGGAGCTCGCGGTTGCCCGGGTAGAGCTCCTCGATCGAGACCTTCTCCGGCTCGTAGTCGGCGGTGAGGAGGCCGAGCACGTCGCCGCGGACGCGCATGTTGACGTCCTTCGTGACCATCACCGTCGGCGTGCTCGTATCGCTGTCGCGGACCTCGAGCGCGATCTCGAGGATCCGCTGGTCCATCGACCGCGAGTCGTAGCTCGGGTTCTTGATCGGGCTCTTCGCGAGCGCGACGCGCACGGTGCCGCCGTTCTCGAGCTTCTGCGGCTGCGCGAGGCCGCCGGGCTTGCTGCGATGCTCGTCGAGCAGGCGGGCGATCTGACGTGCGTTGCGACCGAGCTCCGACTGGTCCTTCTTGAACGTGTCGATCTCCTCGATCACGTAGATCGGGATCACGACATTGTTATCGGCGAAGGCGTAGAGCGCACGAGCGTCGTGGAGGAGCACGTTCGTGTCGAGGACGTAGTTCTTGACCGCCACATTCCGAGAGTCGAATTGCCTGGAGGGTGGTGTCAAACGCTAACGGATCAGAAGCGACCGACGACGGCGAGACCTGCGGAGTGCGCAGATCCCGTCGGCGTGATGACGACGTCGCGCGGCGCGGTGAAAAACACGATCGTCCCGGCGGTCACGAGCGCGAGGCCACCGACGGCGAAGCCCGTCCCGACATTGCCGAGCGTGGTCGCATTGCCCATGCGCCGGTACCCTTCCGGGTTGCACTGCGGCGGCCCACCGCCCGGAAGACGCTCGCAGTTGCCCGCGTCGAGCTCGGCGTTGTAGCGGTTGTTCGCGACGATGCCGAGCGCGATGCCCGCCGTCAGGCCCGTGAGCCCGATGCCGCCGAGCGTGTATGCCGCGAGCACGCGCGTCCGGCGCCGCACGCCGTGGCTCGCCGGGGTGGCGTAGGCGACAGGCACCATCGCCGGCACGTCGAGTCTCGCGGTGACGCCGGCCTGCGCCTCGACGGTCCGCGTGACCGGCCGGTAGCCGGGCGCCGTCACCTCGACGGTGATCCTGCCGGGCTCGACGACCTCGCGGATCTCCGCCGCGGGTTGCTCGACGCGCCCGGCGATCGAGACGGTGAGGCCGGGCAGCTCCGCCGACGCGAGCGTCAGTGCGACCGTGCCGAGCTTGCCGGCGAGCACGTCGGCACGCCCGCGCGCGACCTTCTCGCGATCGAGATTCGTCGCCTTGTCGCCGTCGGCCACCTCGACGAACAACCGGTACGCCTGCGCGAGGTGACCGAGGTGCTCGTGGCACTCGGCGAGGCCAAGCTTCGTGCCCGGCGCGGGATCGAGCTCGAGACTCCTCGCGAACGCATCACACGCCTCGGCGTACTTGCCATCGTTCGCGAGCGTGCGGCCCTCCTCGAAGAGCCTCGTGCTCTCCGGGTTGCTCGCGTCCTGCGCGGCGACGAGGGGTGACATCCCGAGCACGACCGCCATCGCGAGCCCACGCACCATGGGCTCCATCGTATCAGCGCTCGCGTCGCTGCGGGCACGTGACGCGAGAGGTGTCGCACCTACATGCGCGATCCGACCGTCGCGGCACCGCACGGTCGAATCGACGAGGCGTGCGCCGTTGACCAGTCGATCGCGACGGAGACCGGTTTCCACCGCCTTACCGTCGAGCACGCCGCTTGCTCCGACGACACTCCATGCGAGGGGCAAGGCTCATCATAGTGCTCGTGTTCGTGATTGCCAGCGCGTGCTTCGGCAGTAAGCGCGGCTCCGGACGTGTCGGCACCAACGTCGGGACAGGCAGCGACAACGACGGTCCATGGAACCAGGGCGGCGGATCGGTCCCCGCGCTCCAGGCGCAGCCCTAGCTGCGCGATCAGCTCGCCTGCTTGGCCTTGGCCGCCTGGCACTCGGTCCACGTCACGACACGATTCCGGCCCGTGTGCTTCGCGTGATAGAGCGCGAGGTCGGCGCGCTCGATCAGCGTCGCGCGATCGCGGCCGTCCTCGGGGAACGCGGAGACACCGATCGACTCGGTGACCGACAGCGGGCCCTTCTCGGTGTCGACGACGACCTTGCTGATCTCGATGCGGATCCGCTCGGCGACTGCCTTGGCCTGCGCGACGTCGACGTTGTCGAGGAGCACTGCGAACTCCTCGCCGCCGTAGCGCGCCGGGATATCGATCTTGCGCGGCACTTCCTGCAGCACCTTCGCGACGCGGCGCAGGACCTCGTCGCCGATCGGGTGGCCGTAGCCGTCGTTGACCTTCTTGAAGTGGTCGACGTCGCAGAGCAGCAGCGCGACCTTGTGGTTGTGACGCTGCGCGCGCTGGAGCAGATCCTCGAAGCGCGTCTGAAACGTGCGATGGTTCGTCAGGCCGGTGAGGCCGTCCGTCGTCGCCATCGTCTCCATCTGCTTGTACAGGTAGCCGTTCTGCAGCGACACGGCGACCTGGTTCGCGATCACCGCGAGCATCTCGCGCACGTCGTTGCCGAACCGCTTCTCGGCGCGCGCGACGAGCGTGAACGTACCGATCGCCTCGTCGGCCGAGAGGAGCGGCAGCACGAGCAGCGACTTCGCGTCGTCGATCTTGATCTTGCGCGTGTAGATCGGCGCCGACACCTCGCGCGGCTCCCCGCCCGCGGGCAGGTAGTGCCGGTTCTTGATCACCATCGACGCGAGGCCGGCGTTGTCCTTGAACTCGAAGCCCGGCAGCTTCGGATCGATGATGCCCTCGCCGCCCTCGCCGATGCGCACCGCCGCGATGCGGTGCTTCGCGCGATCCTTGTCGTAGAGCGCGATCACCGCGGCGTCGTAGTCGACGATCGCGGCACACGCATCGAACGCGGTCTCCATCACCTGCTCGGGCGTCAGCGCACGACCGAGCATCGCGGTCGCCTGGTAGAACCGCTCGTGCTCGTACTTGCTGCGCTCGACGGCGCGGAACACCTGCTCGGCCTGGACGACACGCAGCACCTGCGCGCCCGCATCGACGAGCAGGTCGCGGTCGGACTCGGTGAACATCGTGTCGCGATCCGCGGCGAGGATGCCACGGAGGTGCACGCCCTCGAGGATCGGAACCGCGACGAGCGCGACGCCCGCGCGGCCGCTGTCGTAATACGGCAGCTGTCCCGGCTTCGTCGCACCGACGAGCAGCGGCGCGCGATCGCGCAGCACGGCGCCGAGCACGCCGGCACTCGGCAGCCGCGGCGTCTCGGTGATGTCGTCGGCGTCGGACACGACCTCGGTCAGCTTCACGCGCTCGCCGTCGGACTCGTCGACCCACAGCAGCGCGACGGTGCGCGCGCCGAGCGAGCGCTTCAGCGTCGACAGCACCCAGCTCATCGCGTCGCCGATCATGCCGACGCCGCCGATCGCGAGAAGGCGCTCCTCCTCGTCGCGCGTGCGCGGAGCACGGCTGCCCGGCCCGAGCGCCGCGGCGATCAACCGGTAGTCGCGCGCCGAGTCGCGGAGCGCGGTCAGCTCCTCGTCGAGCCGGCGCGCCCGGCGCTGGCGATAGCGCGACGTCAGGCCGCGCAGCAGCACCGCGTGGGCCGCCGCCGCGCCGGCGAGGAACAAGCCGTGGATCGCCGCGCGGATGATCGTCGCCTCGGTGATGCCGGTCCGGACGAGCAGCGCCGCCTCGAGGAACAGCGAGACGCCGAGCGTCGCGAGTGCACCGGGCCGCGCGAGCACGGTCATCGAGAACGCGACCAGCCCGTACAGCGCGGGATAGGCCGGCGACGAGAGACCGCCGGTCACGGCGATCACGACGTGCAGCCCCGCGACGAGCGCCAGGCACAGCTCGAGATCTGCGAGATCCTGCGCGGCGGCGAGCCACAGCGACACGCGCTGCGCACGCGCGCTCGGCTCGGCGAACTGGGCGCGGCGGATCACCGCGATCACGACGAGCGCGGTGATGCTCGTCGCGAGCATCGCCTGCGGCAGCGGCATCGTCGCGCCGAGCACCGACGCGCCGTCGACGCCGCCGATCGCGACGACGACACACGCGAGCGCCGCGGCGACCGCACCGATCGAGACCTTGCCCGCGCGACGCATCGCACGCCGCCAGCGCGCGGGGAGCGTGACGACGACCGGGCCGCTCTGCTGGTTCTTGCGCGGCAGCGCGACGACGTCGGAGGCCTTGCGCATCATGCCGCTGCGCGACGCATCCATGTCGATGCGCACGCGTGGCCCGGTCTCGAGGTCGCGCGGCACGCGAGGCACCGAGACGGTCTCGCTCTTGCGCTTCACGCGCGGCTGCGTCGCGTCCTCCTCGGACCGGAGCGTCTGCGTCTCCTTCGTGCCATCGGCGAAGTCGCTGCCTTTGCCGCGCACGCGCCCGCTCTCGGGGATCGAGGCCTTGCGTAGCCCGATCGGTGCCGAGTCGAGGATCGCCTGCTTCTTCGGCGCGGCGTCCTTCTTCGAGAACACCTCGGTCGTCGCCGCATCCGCCTTGTTGCGGACCGGCTTGCTCTCCGGCGCGCGCGACTTCTTGGGCACCGCGCCCGACTCGCGCCCGCTCACGGCGTCCCTCGCCGCACGCGGAGCACGACCTCGTCCGGATAGACCATGCCCAGGTCGGCGCGTGCACGATCCTCGATCGCGCCGACGTCCGAGCGGAGCGCCTCGACCTCTCTATAGAGAGCCGCGTTCTGCGCCGCGAGCTCGCGCGCCTCGGCGCGGTACTGCTCGAGCTCGTCTTGCAGCTTCGCGGCGCGAGGATCCTTGCGAAGCAGCTCGCCCGGCACGTAGCCGATCGCGATCGCGACGACGACGGCGAGACCGAACCGCATCATCCAGCGACGCAGCGGAGGCGCCACGTGCATGTCGGCAAGGACCTTCACTCTCCCCGACGTTACGGATCGCGAGGTTGGGGGGCCAACTTTTGGCGGAGGTCACGACCGACCGCTAACCGATCGTTTTCTGGTGGAGTTTCACCCTCCTATGTGTACTCTGCGCCCACATGAGGGGGACTCTGTTTCTGATCGGGATCTGTTCGCTCGCCGCGTGCGGGGACGATCCCACCACGACGATCACGTGCGGCACGGGCACCGAGGGCTCGCTCTCGGCGAGCGCGCCGGTCGTCGTCACCGGCGATGGCGGCGCCGATCTTCGCGGCGCGGCGATCGCGGCCGGCCCCGGCACGACGATCCCGAACCAGGCCGTCTCGATCCAGTGCGCGCCCGACATCGCGCCGCCGGGCTACGTCGCGCTCGGCCCCGCGGTCACGTTCGGCGCCGACGGCACGTGGAGTGATCGTCCGTTCCTCCTGACGCTCCCCTACAAGCGCGCGCGCCTCCCGAAGAACGCCGAGCGCCGCCACGTCCGGATCGTCGCGCTTCGCGCGGGACAGACCGAGCCGTTCTTCCCGCCGGTCGCCAACCGCACGCTCGACGACGCCGATGCCTACGCATCGCGCGCGACATTCAAGGCCGGCGAGCTGACGACGTACCAGGTCGTCGCCGACGAGAAGGCCGGCGAGCCCGAGACGCGCCAGTACGGCTGGAACGCGATCGTCGGCATCTCGATGGGCGGTAACGCGGCGATGTCGATCGGCCTGCGCCACCCCGACCGCTTCGACATCATCGCGGACCTCGGCGGAGAGCCGGGCCCCTCGATGGTCTATTCGCTCTCGATGGTCCGCGACTTCCTGTTCGGCGGGTTCTGCACCGCCGCCGACGAGGCCGCAGGTCGCGGCAACATCGGCCAGCTCTGCCCGAAGGTGTCGACGGCCAAGAACGATCAGTTCGAGATCGCCGCCGACTACGAGCACATGATTACCCAGCAGGGCGATGGCGTCGGCCTGACGCTCAACCGCTCGCTCTACATGAAGGCGTCGCGCGACCTCGGGCGCGCGCTGTCGAACCCGGCGCTCTACAACCCGGAGAACCCGTACGCGCCGCCGGGCGTCGACTTCTCGTTCTTCCAGACGCCGGCGGCCGATCGTTGCGCGAACCCGATCGTGCTCGCGAACTTCTTCGACCGCGAGTTCAACCCCGACGGCCAGAAGCCGGTGATCACGTTCTGCGACGGCGGCGACAGCCCTGCGCTCGGCAACGCCGTGTTCGACCCGAACGTCGCGCAGACCGATCCCGCCGAGCTCCTGCTCGCCGTCGATCTGAACGGCAACGGCAAGCGCGATCAGGGCGAGCCCGTGATCACGAACGCGTACGAGCCGTTCGAGGATGTCGGCACCGACGGCCTCGCCGACGCCGACGAGCCCGGCTACGACCCGACGACGAACCCCGATCCGCATGGCGACAACTACCACTCGCTCAGAAACCCGCGCGGCACCGAGAACAACGGCATGCGCGAGACCGGCGAGAAGTTCGAGGACATCGGTCTCGACGGCGTCGCGTCGACCTGCCAGGCGCCGGCGCCCGGCTGCTACGACTTCGGCGAGGGCAACGGCACGTGGGATCTCTCGCCCAACGTCAAGCGCTGGTACGAGAGCGACCTCCTCGAGCGCCTCACCGCGCTCACCGACGATCAGCGCAAGCACGTCTCGCTCTGGTTCGACGCGGGCATCCGCGACTTCCTCAACAACTCGGTCTCGACGAACGCGGCCGTCGGCCAGGCGCTCGGCAGGTTCGGCCTGCCGTTCGGCGTCTACGACAACTTCAACGCGCTCGACGGCGGCGAGAGCGAGCTCGCGTACGACTTCCTCGAGGTGCCCTGGGCCGAGATCCCGAAGAACGGCTACATGCGCTACGGCAACCCCGACGCGTCGGCCGATCAGATCAACAGCGGCGACGGCCGCCACGTCGGCACCGCGAACCAGATCATCTACCGCGCGCAGACCGCGTTCGGCTGGATCAACCAGCGCTGGCCCGACGGCGACACCGACGACACGTTCGACGGCGGCGTCATCATGAAGGACCTCTCGTTCACGTCGACGAAGACCGGCCGCGTGAACCCGTTCTCGCTGTTCCTGCCGCCCGGCTACAACAAGCCGGAGAACGCGCACAAGCACTACCCGGTCGTCTACTTCCTGCATGGCTACGGCCAGGAGCCGCGCGACCTCGTCGATCTGTCGAGCGTGTTCGCGCTCAACATGATCGCGACGAACCCGATCGAGTCGCGGTTCCAGAAGTTCATCATCGTCTACGTCGATGGCCGCTGCCGCCCCAACAAGGACGGCACGCCAGTCGAGCTCGGCGGCGACCTGTGCGAGCCCGGCACGTTCTACATGGACGCGCCGCTCGGCGGTCTTGCCCGGATGGAGACCAACGTCCTCGAGCTCATGGACTATATCGACGCGAACTACCGGACGAAATCGCCGAGCGCCGCGCAGGTCACCGACTAGGAACAAACTCCGCACGCGCGCGCGTTGTGATCGCGTGCGCTCGATCCAGCAGCTCGCCCTCGCCACGCTCGTCGCGATCGCGATGACGATCGCGCTCGCACTCCTGCTCGGCGGCTGCGCTCCGCGCCTCGACACGAATCCGTCGGAGGTGTCGTTCGATGGACGCATGTACGAGGTCTCGTACGGCGATGCGCGCGGCCCGTGTCTCTCGGCCACCGACCTGCGCGCGCGCTGCTTCGGGCGCGGCACGTTGATCGCGCACGACTTCACCGGTGACGGCTCGCCCGACCTCGCGATCTACTTCGACGAGCGAGATGGCTTCCGCCACACGTTCTCCTATCTCGACATCTACGCGAACGACGGCACGCCGCTCGACGCCGCGCAGCCGGCCCAGGCGAAGTGGAAGGAGGGCCACTGGGCGTGGATCGATCCGGCCGCGTATCCCGGCCTGCGCGCCGAGCCCTTCGTGCGCTTCATGCGCGGACAGGACGAGCTGCACGACTGAAGCTACTCTCGTCGCATGATCATCCGGCCCGCGGTCCCCGGTGACGAGCTCGCGGTCGCGCGCGTACATGTCCGCGCGTGGCAGCACGGCTATCGCGGCCTGGTCCCCGACGCGTACCTCGACAGCCTGCGCCCCGACGATCGCGCCGCACGCTACACGTTCGGTGCCGGCGGCGCGCCGTTCACCTCGGTCGCGATCGACGACGACGCCGTGATCGTCGGGTTCGTGACGATCAAGGACGACGAGCTCGCGGCGCTCCACGTCGACCCGAGCGCGTGGCGCCGCGGTATCGGCTCGGCCTTGCTCGCACACGCGCGGACTGCACTGACCTCGTCGGGCGTGAGCCGCGCGTGGCTCCATGTCCTCTCGGGCAACACCCGCGCACGCGCGTTCTACGAGAACGACGCCTGGCACCTCGTCGGAGAGCCGACCCGAGACGTCGTCTGGGGCATCGAGATCGAGGAGCTTCGCTACGAACGCTCGCTCGCTCCGGCCGCACGGTCGTGACACGAACGCGCGCACGCGTCGCTCACATCGAGGGTCGCTCTGCGAGTCGATGCCGGCGCGTGCCCTCGGTCGGATGCAGCCGCGGCAGCATCAGCGCTCCGATGACGCCTGCGATGCCGACGAGCGCATAGATGAAGCGGCTGATGCCGCTCGTTTGCTCGCGTGCACCTCCTCCGAAGATCGCGTCGACGAGGTTGAAGTTGAAGAATCCGATCAAACCCCAGTTCACCGCGCCGACGAGCGCGAGCGCGATGACGATCTTGGAGACGATGTCCTGCGTGTGTTTGGTATCGGTGGCCATACGCACGCTGTCTGCATCACGGATGCCGCCATCCCTACGAGGAACGCGCGCCGCTACTGCGAGATCAGCGTCAGGCTGCCCGGTCCGCGCGCCCACACGCGATCGAACTGGTCGACGGTCAGGTCGAGCACGACGTTCTCCGCCAGCCCTCGCCGCGTGTCGACACGCCGGACCTTCTTGCCGTCCCACGCCGCGATGCCGCGCTCGGTCGCCATCCACAGCTGGCCGTTCCGCGTCGCGGCGACGTCGTTGATCTCGAACCGCAGGGCCGGCGGAAAGCCCCACCGCTTGCCGTCCCACACGCCCGCGCCCGCACCGGTCGCGACGACGACGCCCCCCTCCACCCCGATCGTCACCGCCCGCGCGAGCTCGCTTCGCAGACCATCGGCCTCGGTCCAGATCTTCACGCGGCCGCCCGACAGTCGCGCGATGCCTTCATTCGTCGCGAACCAGGCCGTGTCACCGCGAACGTCCGCGTCGACGACGCCGACCGGAATCGGCAGCATCTTCTCCTTCGGCTCCTTCGGCGCCTTCTTGTCGCGCTCGGGCTGCCCCATCGCCGCACTGGACGCCTCGGTGCGGTGATACGCGACCTTGCCGCTCGACGGCTCGACGATCGCGATCCCGTACGCGCGCCGCTCTTCACCGTCGCGATAGCGCAGCCCGACCCACAGCGAGCCGCTCTGCGCGAACCGCGCGAAGCTGACCTCGGGCACGTCGCCGGGCGTCGTCAGCGTCACCTTCGCGACCGGTGTCCACGTCGCGCCGTCGATGCGCGACAGGTGCATCTCCTTCTCCTGCGGCCCGCGATGCAGCGCATAGATCGGTCCCGCCGGATCGCGCGCGACCGCGAGCACGACAACATCTGGCCCGCTCGCGGTGAACTTCTCGCCGTTCCAGTGCCACGCCTGCCGCGCGCCCGTCGCGAGCCAGCAGTCCTTGGTGCCCGCGCACGCGACCGACAGACCCGTCGCGTCCTCGAACATCTGCTTGCGTCGCAACCAATCACGCGGATGCGCGTCGCCCACGCGATAGCGCGCGGTCCCGATGTCGCGCGTCCCGATCAGCAGCTGATCATCCATCGCTCCGAGCGCGGTCGCGCCCGGCGGCACGACGAGGTTCGTCGGATCGATCACCCACTCGCTCGTCGTTGGACCCGACAGCGGCACGAGCCGCACGCCGTCGCGCGCGAGCGGCCGCACGACCGCCCCTGTCGCGAGCTGGATCCGATAGATCCGATCGCTGCCCATCACCATCACGCTGTCGCCGCGCTTCGTCGCCGCGTCCCACTTGTACTCGGGCAGCGTGCGATAGCTCGTCCAGCTCATCCCCTTGCCGATCGCGAGCCGCTCCCTGCCCTGCTCGTCGCCGCCGATCACCATCACGCGATCACCGGGTGCCTCGACCACCAGCCGCGGTTCGACCACATCGCAGCCCTGCGCCGAACCGATCTTCACCAGATCGCCGCTCGGCTTCCGCGCCACGAGCCCGGCCTTCGTCGCGATCCACAGCCAGCCCGCACGATCGCGAACGAGCGCGCGGATCGAATCCTTGATCGGTGTCGTGACCCAGCCGCCGCGCTCGCTCACGAACACGAGGCCCTTCGACGTCCCGAGCCACACGCCGCCCTCGGCCGCCGGCGCCAGGCTCGCGACGCCTTCCTTCGCGATCGCCGCATAATCGATCCCGAGTGCGGCCGGCGGCGCGATCGTCTCCGAGTACACCTCGACGCCCGCGTCGTAGTGGCCGAGTCCGCCGTCCGTCAGGATCCACATCCACTTGCGATCCGGATCCGTCGCGAGCGCCACGACGTGGTCGCCCGACAGCCCGTGATCGGCGGTCATCGTCATCACCGAGCCCTTCTCGTCCCACCGCTGCAGCGCATCCTCGGTCGCGACGAACAGGAATCGCCCCGCACTCCCCACCGTCTTCACCGCAGCCGGCTCGGTGAACACGCGTACGCGAACCTTGCCTCCCGACACGGGCGGCAGCGGTGCCACGGGCTCTGGCGGTGGACACGCGGTCAACAACCCCACGAGCCCCAGCCCGAGCCAAAGCCCGCGCGTCACAACCGGTCGCGTCACAACCCACCGACGGTATACGCTCCGCGCATGGCACGGCAACGACGAGGCGGAGGCTTCCGACCGCCCGAGCTTCGCGGCACGCTCGGCACCCTCCTCCGCACCACCCTCGCGCAGGCCGGCACCCTCCGCGACGTCCTCGAGCGCGGCGCCCGCGAAGGTCGCTCTCGTCTCGACGACGCACTCTCCGGCCGGCGCCGCACCGACGCGCTCGCCGAGCTCGGCGAGATCGTGCTCGACCTCATCCGCCGCGGTGAGATCGATCTGGGCGAGCTGCCCGAGGTCGCCGACATCGTCGCTCACCTCGACGACCTCGATGCCGGCAACACCGACGAGCACGACGAGCCCGCCGCGCCCACGCCGCCCATCCGCAAGCGCTTCGACGCGCGCCGAAACGACGATGACGGCACCGTCTCCTCGTCGCGTGCCTGGTCGCCGCCGTCCCCGAAAAAGCCCGCCGCCACCCGCGTCTGGCGCCCGCCGTCAGACGACCGCGCCGCCGACGAGGTCACCGCCCGGGAGCGGCCCGCTCCCGTCCGCAGTGCAGTCCCGATCCCCGGCCGCAAGGACCCCGCTCGCAA
>JAEWJO010000713.1 GCA_023386455.1 Pseudomonadota bacterium
CGGCATCGTGCGCAACCCGGGATGAGACTGGCGCACGCCAGACCACGTCCGAGCGTGCACGTGTGCGAACTGACAGGTCCCATAGATACGACCCTGTGTGGACGTACTTACGGGACAACTCTTAGAAGAGCGTCACGACCGCGCGCGCCATCAGCGCGTGCTCGAACTGCGTCTCGGCCGTGATGAACGCGTCGCGCTCGAGGCGGAACGTGTAGTCGGCCGACGCGAACAGGAGGTTCGTCAGGATCGGCACCTTGAAGCCGGCCGTGCCCGAGAGCTCGAGGAGCAGGCGGCCGCCGAAGTTGTCGGACTCGGACTGGTCGGTGTGGATGATCGGCGCGAGCAGACCGAACTGCGCCGAGCCGAACAGCCAGCGTGCGAACGTCACCGTCGCGTTCGCGCCGAGCACCGGGCCGAGCGTCGTGTAGTTGTCGACCTCGCGGAACCGCACCGGATCGGCCGAGTCGTTGCCGCGCATGACGAGCAGGCCGTTCGTGAACATCTCGCGGAAGCCGAACCCGAGCCGCGTACCGACGTTGAGCTTCAGGACGATGAGATCGACGTCGATTGCCTTCAGGTTCGCGCCGAGCTCCTCCTGCAGCAGGAGAGGCGCGAATGGCTCGGCGACCTTGATGCGCAGGTTGTCGGGGTTGGCCTCGGTGCCGAACTGCCGTAGCTCGACAGTGCCGTCGGTGTGATCGATGCGGATGGTGCCGCTCGGTGCGTCGCGCTCGAGATAGACGTACCCGGGGAAGATGCGCGTGCGCATCGAGGCACGCACGTACGGGCCGAGGAAGTCGCTGTGGAGCTTGTACGAGTAGAGGCCGCTCGCGCTGAAGCGGTCGTGCGTCGGCATGACGGAGCCGGTCGCCTGATCGAGGAGGTCGAGCTTCATCTCGGCGTTGACGTCGATGAAGTGGACACCCTTGTCGATGACGAGGCCGAAGTTGCCGAACAGGCCGAGCTGTGACGACGTGCCGCTCGTCGTGCCGACGCCGTTGCGGACCTGGTTGAACAGGATGGTGCCGCCGCCGTTGAGCGAGAGCCGGATGCCGGCGATCTCGACGCCGCGAGGCAGCTCGCCGACGACCGGACCGGAGCCGCGGAACTCGAGCGAGTCCGGATCGACGACGATCAGGAAGTCGGTGACGGTGTCGGGGGTGACGGTCGCGATCGCGAAGTCGACGCGCGACTCGAACGGCGCGCCGGCGCGGACGATCTTGTAGGCGCCCGGCTTGAGCTCGAGTAGCGGCGGGACTTCACCGCGGGACTCGAGGACGCCGGCACTCGACGCGACGACCTGGTGGGTGAGGACCGAGAACACGTCGAAGCTCATCGGCAGGTAGACGTTGCTGCTCGAGAGGACGTGGACGCGCAGGCCCGACGTCGGGGCCTCGGTGGCGGTCGGCGGTAGGTCCACCGGATCGACGGGTTCTGCGGGCTCGGCGGGCGCGCCTGCATCGTCGGGCGGCGTCGGCTGCTGCTCCTCCTGTGGGGGCTGCGGCTGCTCCGGCGCGGGCGCCGGGGGCTGGGGCTGCGGCTGGGCCCAGGCGCGAGCGCAGAGCGCCACGACGAGGATGATCGATCCCCACGAGTACCTCATGGGACAAGAAGACCCCTGCGCGCGGCGCGGTGCAAGACTTCGGCAGAGGTCTTAGCGTCGCGCGGTCTCGCCGCCCTGGTCGGCGGGGACGAGCTTCAGGAGCTCGCCGTCGTCCTCGTCGGTGAGGACGTAGATCGCACCGTCGGGGCCGACGCGGACGTCGCGGATGCGCGCGCGGTCGACGAGCAGGCGCTCCTCGCCGACGACCTTGGTGCCGGACAGCTCGAGGCGGGCGACGTGCTTGCCCGCGAGCCCGCCGACGAACAGGCTGCCGTTCCACGCCGGGAACAGCGTGCCCGTGTAGAACGCCATGCCCGACGGCGCGATCACCGGATCCCAGTAGTAGAGCGGCTGCTCCATGTTCGCGTGCTGCGTGATGCCGCCGGTGATCGTCTTGCCGTCGTACTCGGTGCCGTAGGCGATCGTCGGCCAGCCGTAGTCGCGGCCCTTCTCGATGCGGTTGACCTCGTCGCCGCCGCGCGTGCCGTGCTCGACCTCCCACAGCTCGCCGGTCGCGGGGTTCAGGGCGGCCGCCTGGATGTTGCGGTGGCCGTACGACCAGATCTCGGGGCGCGCGTCCTTGCGTCCGACGAACGGGTTGTCCTTCGGGATCGAGCCGTCGCGGTTGATGCGGACGATCTTGCCGAAGTCGGAGTCGAGCTTCTGCGCCTGCATCCGGCCCTCGGTGATCGAACGCTCGCCCAGGGTGATGAACAGCGTGTGATCGCGCGCGAACACGAGGCGCGAGCCGAAGTGCTTCGTCGACGCGAGGTCCGGCTTCTGGCGGAAGATGACCTCGACGTTCTCGACGCGCGGTGCGCCGTCGCGGACGAGGCGGCCGCGGGCGACCGAGGTGCCGTTCGTGTCGCCGCCACGGGGCTCGGCGTAGCTCCAGTAGATGAGGTTGTTCTGATCGAATGCCGGATCGAGCGCGACGTCGAGCAGGCCGCCCTGGTCCCGCGCGTCGACCTTCGGCAGGCCGGCGATCGGGTGCGAGCGCGTGCCATCCTCGCGAAGGATGCGCATGACGCCCGGGCGCTCGGTGACGAGCATGTCGCCGTCGGGCAGGAACGCGACCGCCCACGGGTGGTCGAGCTCCGATGCGACCCTCACGGTCCTGAATGCGACATTCGCGGTCTTGAACGGCGCGCGCGTCTGTCCCGCGAACGCGGGTCGTTGTCCCGGCGCGTTCGCGGCCTGGGTCTCGACCGGCAGGCCGGGCACCTGCGGCCCGGGTCCCGTGGCGGCCTTCTTCTTGTCGCAACCCGCGAGGGCCGCGACGGCGAGTACGAGCACGCGAGTACGCATGAGCCATGTAGATCCACGCGCGATGCCAATGCGGAGATCTCGCATGTAATGCGGGAGCCGGTCGCGACCTGTACCGGCATGCCCAAGACGATCGACACCGCCGGCTTTGCGAAGCTCGGTCCCGGTACCTACCTGCTCGACTTCACGGCCAAGTGGTGTGGCCCGTGCAAGGTCATGAATCCTGTCCTCGACAAGCTCGCCGACGAGTACAAGGGTCGCGTCGAGATCGTCGCGATCGACGTCGACGAGGAGCCCGCACTCGCGCAGCGCTTCGACGTGCGCTCGATGCCGACGTTTGTCGTCATGCGCGAGGGTCGCGAGGTCGGCCGCGTGATCGGGAGCAGGCCGCGCGCATTCGTCGCGGGCATCCTCGATCGCGCGCTGAACGGCGACGTCGCGATCGCAGCGCCCTAGGCGGCGGACATGCAGCGCTCGAGCTGCTTGCGCGCCCGGTGCAGCAGCACGGCGACGTGACCGGTCGTGACGCCGAGCGCCTGCGCGGCCTCGTCGCCCGAGAGCTCCTCGAGGACGCGAAGGGTGACGACATGACGGTGAAGCTCGCCGAGCTTGGCCATGCAGCCGACGAGCTGCGCGGTCGTCTCGGCCTGATCGAGCGCGACGTCGGGAGCCGGCTGGACCGCCGGCAGACCGATCTCGTCGACGTCGACGTGCGGCTTCGCGTGATGGTGGCGGCGGCGCACGTTGCGCGCGGCATTGCGGACGATCACGGTCAGGACCCGCGCCGCATCCTCGGGCTTGGTCCGGAGGTCGGGGACGTCGGGCCGCTGGAGCAGCGTGTGAAACGCGTCCTGGACGACGTCGAGCGCGTCGATCGCGGAGACGCCTTCGCGGCGCGCGACCCCGGCCAGCCGGCCGGCGTGGTCCCGTGCGAGGTGGCTCACCCAGTCTGCACAACAGCAGTGCATATGAGGGTCAGGTGTCGGCACGCCGATCCATTACACCGTAGCACCAAGCGATCTCGGGTCCCGGGGTATGTTTGGCACGCCGTCTTGGAATGCAGGGCTGGGGACCAGCGTTGAGCGGCAGATAGAGGGCACACACATGCGATTCGCGACGTGGCTGACGTTCGCCTTGGTGGCCGTGGCCGCCTGCAAAAACGGGAAATCCAAGCTGGACGGCTGGCCGTCGAGCGGCTCGCCGGTGGCGGCCGAGGACAAGGCCAACGCGGCCAAGGGGGTCGATGCGCCGCCCGCTCGCGATCCGGTGACCGCCGGCAAGCTGAATCCCGTCATCCACGAGATGGGTCCCGACAACGTCGTGCCGACCGCGATCGTCATCCAGCTCGCGACGCCGATCATCGACCGCGCCGACATCGGCCAGGCGACCGCGAAGACGAAGATCAAGCTGACGCCCGACGTGCCCGGCACCGTCACCTACACCGGCGTGTCGGAGCTGACGTTCACGCCGGCGCGGCCGTTCGCGTTCGAGACCACGTACGCGGTCGACATGCAGGCGGTCGAGACCCGCGACGGCATTCTCGAGGCCCCGCCGAAGGATCAGTGGGGCGAGAAGTGGAGCTACTCGTTCAAGACGCCGAAGTTCGCGTTCCTCGGCTGGGGGCCGAGCGACCTCGACCTCGTCAAGCACACCGCGACGATGGAGGTGACGTTCTCCGGCGCCGTCCTCGGCAACGTCGCGCGCCAGTCGATGAGCTTCACGGTCAACGGCAAGGGCGCGACGGGCGTGCAGGTGCTGCCGAGCAGCAGCCCGAACGTCGTCGTCGTGAAGATCACCGACGCGCGAGTCGCCGTCGGCGCGAAGCTCGGGCTCGCGGTCAAGAAGGGCGTCCCGTCGGTGCTCGGCACGACGACGACCGACGCGGCGACCGCCGAGTTTCAGGTCTCGGCCGACAAGGCGATCTCGATCAAGCACATCTCGGTCGTCGAGGGTGCGAACGGCTTCTACGTCGAGGTCGTGTGCGACGACAAGGCTGCCGAGGAAGGCTCGCGGAGCTCGTACGAGGGCGAGGGCTACTACAACCTGTCGCAGCGCTGCCAGCTCGCCGATGCGTCGCGCATCTCGTTCCAGCCCGCGGTGAAGAAGGTCTACGTGACGTCGGGCCGCGCCGGCTTCCGCATCTTCGGTGACTTCAAGCGCGGCGTGTACAAGATGAAGATCGCCGGCGGCGCGACGTCCGTCGACGGCGGCGTGCTGCTCGCCGCGTTCACGCGCTCGTTCTCGGTGTCGGCGCGCAAGCCGCAGCTGTCGTTCGCGGGCAGCGGCCGGTACCTGCCGCGCAGCGCGTGGAACAACCTCGGCATCAAGCACCTCAACACCGACGCGGTGAAGCTCGTCGTCCGTCATGTCCCCGCCGAGAACCTCGTGTTCTGGCTCGGCAACGACTACTCCGAGGTCGCCGACGAGCGGACGAGCAACGTGATCCTGACGAAGGAGATCCCGCTGCGCGGCGATCCCGACGAGCCGGTGACGTCGTGGGTCGACGTCAGCACGATGCTGCCGGCATCGACGAAGGGCGTGCTCGAGCTGCGGCTCGCCGGCGTCGGCGCGAACGCGACGTCGCGGCTCCTGCTCACGAACATGTCGCTCGTCGCGAAGAAGACGCCGACGCCCGACAAGCCGGCCGAGCAGCGCGTCCAGGTGTGGGCGCTCGACATGGACTCGAACAACCTGCTGGGCGACGTCGAGGTCACGCTCGTCCGCAAGAGCGGCAAGACGGTCGCGCGCTGCACGACGTCGAGCGGCTCGGGCTGCGTGATGCAGACGCATGCCGACACCGATCCGGATCAGGCGGAGCCGTTCGCGCTGATCGCGCGCCGCGGCGACGACCTGACGTACATCCGCTACAAGGACCTGCGCGCCGACGTCGTCGAGTCGAGCACGTCGGGTGTGCCGTACGTCGCGTCGACGCCCTATCGCGCGTCGATCTTCTCCGAGCGCGGCGTGTATCGCCCCGGCGATAGCGCGCACGTCGTCGCGATCGTCCGCGATCTCAAGGACCGCGCGCCGGACCAGGCCGTCCCCGTCGACGTCAAGCTGATCGATCCGCGCGCGAAGGTCGCGAAGAAGCTGACGCTGAAGACGAACGCGGCCGGTGTGCTCGCGTTCGACCACTCGTTCGCGGCCTTCGCCGACACCGGCCACTGGCGCGTCGCGCTCTCGGTCGCCGACAAGCCGCTCGGCTCGTACGACCTGCAGGTCGAGGAGTTCGTGCCCGAGCGCATGAAGGTCTCGATCACCGAGAAGAAGCCCGACGCGCTCGTCGGCACGGCGGTCGGCTTCGACATCAACGCGCGCTACCTGTTCGGCGGCAGCGCCGTCGACAGCGGCGTCACGCTCAACTGCTCGGTCGAGCCGACGCGCTTCTCGCCGGCGGACAACGCCGACCTGACGTAGGGCGTCGAGCCGAAGGGCTAGCCGGTCGCGCTCGGCGAGACCCGCGGCCAGCTCGATCCGAAGGGCTCGCTGTCGCTCGAGTGCGCCGAGCCCGAAGAGGACACCGCGTTCACGCAGACCGGCGAGCTCACCGCGACGGCGTCGGTGCTCGAGGCAGGCAGCGGCCGCGCGACCGTGAAGACCGCGACGATGACGCTTCACCCGGAGAAGTACTACATCGGCCTCAAGACGAAGGCGGCGAAGGCGAGCGCCGGCGAGACGTTCCAGGTCGAGGGCATGATCGTCGACTGGAACGGCAAGCTGATGGCGGCCGGCCCGAAGCAGCTCGCCGTCGAGCTCGTCCACCTCGAGGCCGAGTACGGCTACGGCTACGACGACGAGAGCGGCGACTCGCGCTACGACCGCTGGCTGCGCGAGGTGCCCGAGGGCAAGCTCACGGCGAAGGTCGAGAACGGCAAGTTCACGTTCGACGTGACGCCGGGCGACGCGACCGGTGGCTACGCCGTGCGGGTGACCGCCGGCAAGGCGAAGTCGGAGCTCGTCCTCGACGGCGACTACTCGTATGACTACTACGGCTACGGCAGCGGTGGCTCGAGCGATCAGACGCCGCGCCCGGCCAAGCCGACGCAGCTGAAGCTCGACCTGCCGAACGAGATCAAGGTCGGCGAGACCGTCAACGTCAAGGTCAAGACGCCGTACCGCGGCAAGGTGCTGTGGACCGTCGAGACCGACCACGTCGTCACCGCCGAGTGGAAGGACGTCACCGCCGCCGAGACCTCGTGGTCGTTCAAGCTCGACGCGTTCGCACCGAACGTCTACGTCAGCGCGTTCCTCGTCAAGGATCCGCACGTCGAGTCACGCGACGCGTTCATGCCCGACCGCGCGTTCGGCGTGAAGAGCACGCGCGTGAAGCCGATCGAGTACACGCAGGACATCAAGCTCGACGTGCCGAAGGAGGTCCGCAGCTCGAGCCCGCTCACCGTGAAGCTCGACCTCGGCCCGCAGAGCGGCCAGACGTTCGCCGTCGTCGCCGTCGTCGACGAGGGCATCCTGTCACTCACCAGCTTCAAGACGCCCGATCCGCTCGCCCAGCTGTTCGCGAAGCGCGCGCTCGGGGTCGAGACGTACGAGACGATCGGCTGGACGATGCTCCACCAGCCGGCGGGCGCGTCGTCGAAGACCGGCGGTGGTGACGAGGGCTACGAGGGAGAGGAAGGCGGAGCGCTCGATGCCGGCCGCGTGCAGCCGGTGAAGCCGGTCGCGCTGTGGTCGGGCGTCGTGCCGGTGCCGGCGAGCGGCCACCTCGAGCTGCCGTTCCAGATCCCGACGTATCGCGGCCAGCTGCGCGTCATGGCGATCAGCGCCGGCGCGCAGAAGATCGGCCGCGCCGAGGCGCAGGTCACCGTCAAGGACCCGCTCGTCATCCAGGTGACGTTCCCGCGGTTCGTCACGCAGGGCGACGAGATGGAGATTCCCGTGTTCATGACGAACATGTCGGGCGGGCCGCTCGACGTGTCGCTGAAGCTCGACAGCTCGGCGATCGCGATCGCCGGCCTCGCGCAGCCGACATCCGGGGGTTCCACCCCCGGATCCCCCCGGGGGGTCGCGCCGATCGCGCTCGCCGGCAAGGACTCGGGTGCGATCAAGATCGACAACGGCCGCGCCGAGACGCTCGTGTTCCGCGCGACCGCGAAGATGCCGATCGGCGGCGCGAAGCTGCGCGTCGTCGCGAAGGCCAAGGGCAGCGCCGGCGCGTTCGAGGTCGCCGACGAGGTCGACGTGCCGTTCCTGCCGAGCGGCCCCAAGGATCGCGTCGTCACGAAGATCAAGGTGACGCCGGGCAAGCTCGATCTGTCCGCGCAGGCCGCGCTGAAGGGCTGGGTCCCGCTGTCGGAGCAGACCACGTTCTGGCTGACGTCGAACCCGTACGGCGAGTCGTTCGATCACCTGAAGTACCTCATCCACTACCCGTACGGCTGCATCGAGCAGACGACGTCGTCGACGCGGCCGCTGCTCTACGTCGGCAGCATCGTCGAGCAGGTCGATCCGCAGCTCGCGCAGCTGAAGATCGAGGACATGGTGCTGTCGGGCATCAACCGCGTGCTCTCGATGGAGACGCCGTCGGGCGGCTTCGCGTACTGGCCCGGCGGCACCGAGCCGGTCGAGTGGGGCACCGCATACGCGACGCACATGCTGCTCGACGCGAAGAAGCTCGGCTACGCCGTTCCCGAGGATCGCCTGCAGGCCGTGCTCGGCTGGATCGACGCGCGCACCGCCGAGTACGAGGCGAACACGCGGCCGCGCAACTCGCGCTATCGCTACTACCACGAGCAGGCGGAGGCGTACCTCCACTACGTGCTCGCGCGCGCGGGCAAGGGCAAGAAGGCGCGCATCGGCAAGCTCATCTCCGGCATCGACGCCGCGAAGGCGACCGGCGAGCAGGCGGAGGACCTCTATCTGCTGAAGGCGGCGCTCTACCTCGCCGGTGATCGCCGCTACGAGAAGGACCTGAAGACCGTCGACACGTCGCCGATCAGCGCCGATCGCGTCAACAGCTGGTCGTTCTACTCGGACCGGCGCCGCCGCGGCCTGATGCTGTCGACGTTCCACGACCTGTTCGGCAACGACCCGGCGGGCGAGCCGCTCGCGACGCGCGTTGCCGAGGGCCTCGTCGGTCAGCGCTCGGAGTACTACAACACCCAGGAGCTGGTCTGGGGCATCAGCGGCCTCGGCAAGTGGGTGGTCGGCATGGGCGCGAAGGGCACCGCGGCCGGCACGCTCCTCGCCGACGGCGCCACGATCGAGGCGCGCAAGACGAAGCTCAAGACGAACGACAAGTCGTGGGCGCTGCACCGCGCGAGCGAGTACAAGTCGCTCGTCCTCGACGTGCCGCAGCAGGCCGACGGCATGTGGCTCGTGATCAACTCGACCGGCGTGCGCGCGGGCTCGGACTACAAGACCGGCGGCAACGGGCTGTCGATCAGCCGCACGTACCGCTCGCTCGACGGCACCTCGCTCGATCTCGGCGACGGCAAGGTGCAGCTCGGTGACCTCGTGTTCGTCGAGGTCGAGGTCGGCAACACGACCGGCGCGGAGATCCAGAACATCGCGCTCGTCGATCGCCTGCCGGCCGGGTTCGAGGTCGAGAACCCTCGCCTCGGCCGCGGCTTCAAGGCGGACTGGGTCGAGCCCGACGATCAATGGGCGGTCGACTTCCTCAACATGCGCGACGACCGCCTCGAGGCATTCGGCACGCTCGAGCCGAGCACGACGAAGAAGATCGTCTACACGATCCGCGCCGTCACCTCGGGCACGTACAACACGCCGCCGGTCGAGGCCGAGGCGATGTACGACCCGACGCTGTGGGCGCGCGAGAAGGGCGAAACCGCCGTCGTGGGCGGCCCGTGGACTGGCAAGCTGCTCTAGCGATCACCCGGCCGCGCCTGCACCGCTATGCACGGCGCGCGATGTGGATCGTCACGGCGATCAACGTGCTGTGGCTCGTCCTCGTCGCCGCCGTCTACGCGGTCCCCCTGCCCGCGCGCGAGCTCGACTGGTCGGTCTCGGTCGAGTATCGCGACGGTCAGCCCGCGCACGTGTTCCTGACGAGCGACGACAAGTGGCGCCTCCCGGTCTCGCTCGCGCGCGTCGATCCGAAGTACATCGCCTCGCTCGTCGCGCTCGAGGACAAGCGGTTCTACTCGCACCACGGCGTCGATCCGATCGCGATCGTTCGCGCCGCGTGGACCGACCTCGTCTCGATGCGCCGGGTCTCCGGCGGCTCGACACTGTCGATGCAGCTCGCGCGGCTGCTCGAGCCGCGCAAGCGGACGATCCCGAACAAGCTCGTCGACATGTTCCGCGCCGTACAGCTCGACGCCCGGCTCTCCAAGCGCGAGATCCTCGAGCAGTACCTCGCGCGCGCACCGTTCGGCCGCAACGTCGAGGGCGTCGAGTCCGCCGCACTGTCCTACTTCGGACACTCGGCGCAGCACCTGACGCCGCTCGAGATCGCGACGCTGCTGTCGGTCCCGCAGGGTCCGGTGCGGTTCGCGCCGTCGAAGGCAAACCTCGAGCGCCTGCGCACGCGCCGCGACGCGATCCTCGCCAAGCTCGTCGCCGCGGGTGTGTTCTCCGGTGCCGACGCGACCGACGCGCTCGCCGAGGCCCAGACCGCCGGCCCGCCCGCGAAGCTGCGACCGATGCCGCGCCAGGCCCCGCACGCCGCGAACTGGCTGCGCCTTCGCGCGAAGCACGACACGCGGATCCGGACGACGCTCGATCCCGGCGCGCAGGCGCTCGTCGAGAAGGTCGTCTCGCTCCACGCGCCCGACCTCCGCCACAAGGGCATCTACAACGGCGCGGTCGTCGTCGTCGATCACCGCACGCGCGAGCTCGTCGCGCTCGCGGGCAACCTCGACTTCCTCGACAGCAAGCACGGCGGTCAGATCGCGATGTTCCTGCGGCCGCGCTCGCCGGGCTCGACGCTGAAGCCCCTGCTCTACTCGCTCGCGATCGATCGCGGCCTCGCGCTCCCCGAGTACCTCGTCGCCGACGTGCCGACCGAGTACGGCACGTATCGCCCGCACAACTTCGACGGCGACTTCGCCGGCCTCGTCACGCTGCGCGACGCACTGTCGAAGTCGCTCAACATCCCGTTCGTCGAGCTATTGCAGAAGCTCGGCGTCGAGACGTTCATCGGCGAGCTCCAGCGCACCGGCGTCTCGCCCGCGCGGACGAAGCCGACGACCTATGGCCTGTCTCTCGTCGTCGGCGGCATCGAGCTGACGCCGCTCGAGCTCGCCGGCCTGTACGCGACGCTCGCCGAGAACGGCACGTCGCGGCCGCTGCGGATCCTCGACTCCGATCCGGTCGGCACCGACGCGTCGATCTATGGCCCCACCGCCGCGTTCCTGACGCGCGAGGCGCTCTCGCTCAAGGATCGGCCCGACTTCCCGCGCCGTCGCGAGCTGTCCGGTGTGCCCGCCGAGATCCACTGGAAGACCGGCACGTCGTTCGGCTACCGCGACGCGTGGGCCGTCGGCTCCGGTCCCGCGTACACCGCGGTCGTGTGGACCGGCAACGTCGACAACCGCGCCTCGCACGAGCTCGTCGGCTCCGAGGCGGCCGGCCCGCTGCTGTTCGACGTGCTCGAGGGTCTCGCCGATCGGACAAAGAAGGCGCCACCGGCCGCGCAGCCATCGGATCTCACCGAGGTCGAGGTCTGCGCCTACTCCGGTCACATCGCGGGCGACGCGTGCACGCACCGGGTGAAGGTTCGCGCGTCGCTGCACGCGGTGCCGACGGAGCCGTGCCCCTATCACAAGCTCCTCGAGGTCGATCACGTCACGAAGAAGGCCGTGCTGCCGGCATGCCGCAAGGAAGGCCGGACGTACGAGACGCAGAGCTTCGTCGTCCTGCCGAGCGCGGTCACCGCGTGGCTCGTCGAGCGCCACCGCGCCGTCCCCGCGGCACCGGTGTTCGCCGAGGGCTGCACGCTCGACGCCGGCCCGCCGGTGATGCTGACGCCGAGCGAGGGCCAGATCGTCACGCTGATCCCGGGCGTCGCGACGCGGAACCAGGTCATCCCGCTGACGGTCTCGACGCGCGCATCGACCGTGACGTGGTTCGTCGACGGCGCGCTCGTCGGAACGGTCGCCTCGAATGCGAAGGCGTTCTGGGAGCCGACCGTTGGCACGCACGATGTCGTCGTCGCCGACGAGTCCGGCCGCAAGGCGCGGCGCAAGCTCGTCGTCCAGATGGGCGCGTCGCAGAACCGCTGACCCGATCGCGACGCCTACGGGCTCGTGATGATCATCACCCAGCGAAATCGCGCCGCGGCGCCGCGCACGCGGAGGCCGATCCGCGGCGACGCGGGCGAGAACGTGCTCGTGCCGACGAGCTCGAGCGACGGGCCGGTGACGCGGCAGGCGTAGTTCGTGCCCGCGCGGCGCAGCCGAAGCTCGGTCTGCGTACCGTTCGCGAATGCGTGCGGTGCGTTGTTGATGATCAGCGCCGCGTTCGCGTCGAAGATCCGCAGCTCCTCCTGCGTCCCGTTGACGAGGCCCGAGAGCTGGCACGCGACCGACTTGTCGGTGTTCGGCTGCATGCGATCGATGACGTTGATCGATCCGAGGTTCTGGCCGGTCGCGGTGATCGCGTCGATCACCAGCGACGTACGCAGCTCGACGTGCGCGGCGCTCGGCGAGGGCACGCTGATGATCGTCGATACCGTGTCGTCTGCGAGGAGCGACGCGTCCCCGGCCATCGTCGTCGCGACACCGGTCGTCGTCCACGTCGGCGTCAGGCTGCCCTTGAAGCCGTCGAACAGGACGAGCTTGTCGCCGGTGACGGTCGGGTTCGGATCGCAGACGTCGCCGACGCCATCGCCGTCGGTGTCCGTGTTGTCGTCGGACGGCGGGCACGGATCGCACACATCGCCGAGCGCGTCGCCATCCTCGTTCGCCTGGTTCGCGTTCGCGACGCCCGGGCAGTTGTCGGTCGCGTCGCGCACGCCGTCACCGTCGGTGTCGAGATCGCCGCCGTCGCCGGTGCCGCCGTCCGGGCCTACACCGCTCGGGCTCTCGCAGGTCTCGACGCCGTCGTGCGCGATGCACTCGAGGCCCGAGGGACAGCGCACGTCGGCGGTCAGCGGTGCGCACGCGGCACCGGTCGGCGCACTCGGCGAGAAGCAACCGGCGAGTCCGGCAAGCAGCGCGAGCGCACGCGTCATCGCGGTCGCATCCTACTTCACTCGACGAGGAAACGTCATTCATCGTCGAACGACACGCGTCACCAGTGCAAACAACTGTAAGCAGCCTTTGCTGTAGCCGCGCGCGCTACACGATCGACAGCAGGTTGCAGTCTCGTGCGCGCCCCGTCGTCGCGCGTGTCGCTAACTCGCCGAGATCGCGCCGTGCAGATCTCGGTACGGGCCTTGCTGCATGGCGCCGCATGTCAGCGTTTCGCAACCTCTTGTTCGCGACGAGCATCGTCGCCTGTTCGGGCAGCGGCACGGAGATGCCGACCAGCGAGGAGCCGATCGAGTGCCCGATCCCCGGCGAGGCGGGTGCGCTCGTGCTCGACGGTGTCGACGACCTCGCGACCGCCGGCATGAAGCCCGAGCTCGGGCTCGAGAAGCTCACGGTCGAGGCGTGGATCCGCCGCGACGGCGCAGGCGTGACGATGACGAGCGGTGCCGGCGGGCTGCGCCTCGTGCCGATCGTCACGAAGGGTCTCGGCGAGGGCGACGGCAGCAACATCGATTGCAACTACGCGTTCGGGCTCTGGGGCGATGTGCTCGGCGCCGACTTCGAGGACGCGGCGAGTGGTGCGAATCACCCGGTGTTCGGCAAGACCGCGATCCCCGTCGGCGAGTGGCATCACGTCGCCGCGACGTATGACGGCATGACGTGGCGGCTCTACCTCGACGGCAAGCTCGACGGCGAGGCGACGGCGAACGCGACACCGCGCGCCGACAGCGTCCACCCGTTCACGATCGGCAGCTCGATCGACTCGATGGGCGTCAAGCACGGCTTCTTCGCCGGCGCGATCGACGAGGTCCGCGTGTGGGACCACGCGCGCGCCGAGGACGAGCTCGCGGATGCGATGCACGAGACGGTCGTGATGGGCGATGGTCTGCTCGCACGGTGGTCGCTCGACGCCGATGGCGCCGACACGATCGGCCTCGCGCCGCTGACGATCGAGGGCGAGGCCACGTTCGCGACGACCGACGTCGTGCCCCTCGATCAGGGCGCGCCGCCGATCGTCGCGTCGTCCGCGCCCGCCGACGGCACGATGACCGGCACCGAGGTCGCGCTCGACGTCAGCCTCGAGATGGCGATGAAGGCGCCGGTCGACGTCACGTATCACCTGCGCGAGCTCGGTGAGATGGACGACTTCACGATCGTCGTCATGCCCGACACGCAGATCTACACGATCGAGGGCCGCAACCTCGAGAAGTACTTCAACGACCAGACCAAGTGGATCCGCGCGCACCGCGCCGAGTACAACATCGTCGGCGTCATCCACAACGGCGACGTCATCAACAACGAGCCGCAGATCTACCAGTGGAACGTTGCCAGCAAGGCGATGGCGACCCTCGAGAAGCCGGAGGCCGACCTTCCGGACGGCATGCCGTACGGTGTCGGCGTCGGCAACCACGACAACAAGCTGACCGGTGACAACACGGTCCTCGATACGACCCGGTTCAACCAGTTCTTCGGCGTCGCGCGCTACGCGGGCAAGAGCTACTACGGCGGTCACTACGGCACGAAGAACGATCACAGCTGGGTCACGTTCTCCGCGGGCGGCGTCGTCTTCGTCGTCGTCAGCCTCATGTACGAGCTCGATCCGGATCCCGCCGCGATCGCCTGGGCACGCTCGATCTTCCAGATGCACCCGGACGCGTTCGGCATCCTCAACACGCACTACCTGCTCAGCGGCGCCGGCAACTTCAGCGCGCAGGCCAAGCAGATCTATGCCGCGCTCAAGGATCTGCCGAACGTCCACCTGATGACCGGCGGTCACGTCTCCGCGGAGTCGCGCCGCGTCGACAAGTTCGAGGGCCACGTCATCCACTCGATGCTCGCCGACTACCAGAGCCGCACCGACGGCGGCGCCGGCTACATGCGCATCTGGGAGTTCTCGCCTGCCTCGCAGACCGTCAGCGTCCGCTCCTACTCGCCGACGCTCGACAAGTTCGAGACCGACGCCAACAGCGAGTTCACGCTCGACGTCGACCTCAAGGGCTTCGGTGGCCCGTTCCGCGACATCACGGTCTCGGGCACGGACCTGACGCAGCTCTCGACGACCATCCCCGGCCTCGCCGTCGGCAAGACCTACGAGTGGTACGCGGACGTCGCCAGCTGCGGCAAGCGCACGTCGACGCCGATCGCGCGCTTCACGGTCGCCGCCTCAGAGGACGCCGCACGCAAGATCAACAAGGCGCTCGAGCAGCCACCAGGCCGCAACCGCGCCAAGCGCGTAACTGGCGGCGCGGTGGATTCTGGGCCCGACGATCCATCGCTCGCCGACTAGCCGCCGCGCGCCCCACACGATCGCGATCACGCTCGCGACGGTCGCGAGCTGCCCGATCTCGACGCCGACGTTGAACGACACCAGCGCCCGGGCAAGGTGCGCCCGCGGCATCCCGATCGCGCCGAGCGCCGACGCGAACCCGAGGCCGTGGACGAGGCCGAACACGCCGGCGGCAACCCACGGCCAGCGCCGGATCATGGTCGGTTCGCGGTGAGTCGCCTCGCGCGCGACGAGCAGCACGCTCAGCGCGATGCACGCCTCGACGGGCGCCGCGTGTAGCCGCACGACGCCGAGCACCGCGAGCGCCAGCGTCAGCGAGTGCGCGATCGTGAACGCCGAGATCGTCGCGAGCAGGCGCCGATCGAGCCGCATCTCGAGCACGAGCAGGAGGCCGAGCACGAACGCGAGGTGATCCGGCCCACCGAGGATGTGCTCGATGCCGAGCCAGATCCACGCTCCGATCCCGCTCGGTGCGGTCGCCCCGAGAGACACGCGCGGTCGTGCGCTATCGAGCATCCACTCCGCCGGCTCCGCTCCGAGCCGCTCGATCACGACGATCGTCCGCATCGCGTCGCCGCGCATCCCGATCACGGCGAGCTCGCCGCCGAGCCCGTCCTCGCAGCCGACGCGCTCGCCCGTCCGCACGCAGCCGGCCGGCAGCTCGAGCGTCACCTCGGTGACCTGGCCTCGGCTGTCGATCGGGGGCACGAACCGGATCGCGAACGCACCATCCGGCTGCTCGACGAGCGACAGCACGCCGGGCCGCAGGTCGTGCGCGTCTGCCGCGCGCCTGCCGCCGGCGAGCAGTAGCAGCGCGAGCACGACCGCGCGCACCGCGAATCGCGTGTCGGCAGGCGCCGTCACCGCCGCACGATCTCCCAGCGCTCGCGCAGCTTGTCGATCGCCTTCTTCAGCTCGGAGCGCCTGCGCTCGTCGCGCCACGCGGTCCGCACGTCGAGCTTCGCCTGCTCGAACGTCGCCTCGCGGCCTTCCGCGTGCTGATCGACGCGCACGAGATGAAGCCCGTACCGCGAGGTGCGCTCGAACCACGTCCCGAGTGCCTGCCGCTCGATCCCGTCGATGAACGAGGCGCCGAACGCCTGACCGAGATCCGCCTTGCGCCGCCCGCGATACTTCCGCCCGCCGGAGAACGTGTCGCCGAGTCGCTCCGGCGCCGCGCCCGCATCGAGCGCGTCCTTCATCTCGGCGAGTCGCTTCGCCGCCGCGGCATCGGTTCCCGCGACGAACACGTGGGTGAAGTCGACGCGATCCGGCACCGACCATTGCTCGCGATGCGCGTCGAACCACGCGCGCAGCTCCGCATCCGTCGGCTCCGGGACGATCGCCGCCTGCTCGAGCACGTAGGAGAGCCGCGACGCGATCCGCTCGTGGACCACCGGGTCGTCCTTGTCGAGCCCGCGCGCGACCGACTCGCGAAACAGGATCTCCTCGTCGATCCAGCGCTCGGTCTCCTCGGCGAGCTCCTGCGGCGTCGCCCGCCGGCCGAGATGGAGCTCCGCCGCGGCGGCGACGTTCGCGCGCATCGCATCGTCGACGACGATCTGTCGCGTCGTCGGTGTCGACGCGTGTGCAGGCGTCGTCGTGACGACCGCGACGGGCGGGCTCACCGGTGGCGGTTCGTCGGGCGTGCGCCACGCATCGATCGCGAACACGGCCGCGCCGATCAGCAGGAAGTGCACGAGCGGCTCGCGTGCGACCGCCTTCCAGGACATCGGCGACGAGTATGCCCGAACGACGCGTTCGTCGACGAGAAACCGCCATCGCGAGCGACTGCAACCGGTCGTCCGCAGCTTTGTAACCTGGAGCGCGACAGCGCGTCTCGATCGGTGCAGAAATCACGACCGCGCCGCGCTACCATGCCGCATGGCTCGTCGCAGCGTCGCCCTGGCCGCGCTTCTCGCCGCCGGCGCGTGCGCCGAGCCCGTCAAGCCGCTGTGCGATCCGGCGGACGCCAGCGCCGGGCGTGTCGCGCTCACCGCGCAGGGTGGCCACCTCGCGCCGGGACAGACGGTACCGCTGGGACCTC
>JAEWJO010000630.1 GCA_023386455.1 Pseudomonadota bacterium
CTTCGCGGCGGACCGCGAGTCGATTTCGGCCGCTCAGTTGCAACCGCAACCTCCGCCGCCCGCGCCGTGGCCACCGGCGGCCCCTTCGCGGTTCGACAGCACGTGATCCTCGGCGGCGGTGTCCTGCGGATCGTTGTCGAACACCATGATCTGATCGGCGAGGAATTCCTTCTCGGAGGCACGCACGGCCGTGCGACCGCAGCCGGCGGCGAGCGAGGCGATGAGCAGGAGGAGCGTGATTCGCATGGGGTCTCTCCTAGAAGAAGATCGCCAGTCCGCCGGAGTACTCCTGGCCGTTGTTCGACGTGTTCTGGTCGAACAGCGTCCAGTTGCGCGCGTCGAGCCGCAGCGTGATCTGTTTCTTGAACGTGATCTCGAGACCGCCGCCGGCGCCGAGCGCCATGATGGTCTCCTTCTTGTCGACGAAGTTGTCGGCCTTCGGCGAGATGTACGCGGCGCCGAGCGAGATGCCCGCGTACGGCGTGATCACGGCGCCGGGCGCCATGCGCAGGATGAAGCCGAGACCGTTCAGGTAGATGCTCTTGTCCGAGCGCGGCGACAGGCCGGTGAACGCCTCGAGCGCCCAGTACGGATCGATGATCCACGACGGGCGCAGCATGAAGACGCCCTCGCGGTCGAACACGCCCGCCGAGAACGACAGACCGACGTGCGCGTACGGGATCGGCGACGGTCCGAGGATCGCGCGGCGGATCGCACGGCCCATGCGGGTCAGCGCGCCGGGCTGCTCCTCCTCGCCGACCTCGAACGGATAGACGAGGTCGCCGAGGATCCAGCCGCTCGTGCCGTCCTCGAGCTCGATCTTGAACCAGTAATCGCCGCGCGTGCCGCGCTCGAGGACCTCGAACACCTGGTTGCGCGTGACGATCGCGGTCTCGCGATAGCCGTTGCCCGGGCCGGAGCGCACCGAGGCCTTCTGGGCGATCACGCGCAGGTACGCCTCGGCGGACGCGGTGGACGTCGCGCAGAGCAGGGCGAGGACGACGACGAGCTTCCTCATTATTGGAACCAGCCGAGGAAGGTCATCTCCTGCGCGCTGCCGGGATCGACGAGGTCACCGCCGCCGTGGCCGTTCTGGCCCTTGAGCGGTTTCGTCAGCAGGTCGCTCTGCATCGGCGACCCGCAGTTGAGGTAGTTCAGCGAGAGGCGATAGTTCGTCGCCGAGGTCGGATTCGCGAGGTCGAACGCGAGGCCGTGCGCGTTGTCGTGACAGGCGGAGTTGCGGCCGCAGCCGTTCGTCTTGTCGGCGAGCGCGAGGTACTTGGGGACGATCTCCGACTGGAAATACGGCATCCCTCCCGGCGGATTGCAGAGTCCGACCGACGGTGGATCGTCACCGAGATCGACGACAGGGCAGCCACTCAGAAGCAGCACGATGCCCATGCAACAGGCGAATGCCCTGCTCATCCCTTTCCGGACGATAACCCGGAGCCGCGCGAAGGTGCAGTGAACCGGTGACGAATGATAGGCTGGCTCTCGGTGTCAGAACCACCAGCCCGTCCTCCAGGATCCGGTCGCCCGCCGTCGGTGACGGCGACGCCGTACAAGGGGATGGGTGTGGTGAAGACGCCGCCGAAGCCGCCACCGATCCCGGCCGCGGCCGCCCGGCCGCGGAGTCTCATTCGGATCGATACCGAGCCCGAGCCGCCGCGCACCGTGCGCAGCGAGCTGGTCGGTCGCAGCGACGAGCTCGTCACACTCCGCGAGATCGTCGCACGCGCGATCGATTTCCAGGCGCCGCAGCTCGTCTCGGTCATCGGCAACCAGGGCACCGGCAAGACCCGGCTGATGAACGAGCTCATCTCCGGGCTGCGCGAGAAGAACGAGTGTCGCGTGTTCAACGGCGCCGCCGAGCGCGACGCGAACGGCAAGCTGTCGCGCCTCGCCGCGGTGACATCACTCCTTCGGGCGAGGTTCGAGCTGACGCCGAATCCCGACGAGGCGAGCAAGCTGCGCTTCGCCCACGAGATCAAGGGCGTGATGGGCTCGGATCAGGTCGCCGAGATGCTGTACTTCCTCGGCAGCTTCGTCGGCCTCGAGTTTCCGCCGACGCCGTTCTTGCGGGCGGTCACGGAGAACGCCAAGCAACAGGGCGAGCTGGCGCGTACCGCGCTGCGCCGGTTCATCGAGCTCGATTCGTCGACAGGGCCGCTCGTGCTCGTGTTCGACGATCTCCAGTGGGCAGACGACGACTCGCTCGTGCTCATCAACGATCTCGCGGTCGGGCTCGGCGGCTCGCCGGTCGTCATCCTGACCGCGGCCCGCCCCGAGATGCTCGTGCGCAGCGCCGGCTGGGGCGAGGGCGCCGTCGATCACACGCGCCTCGATCTGCGCAACCTCGAGCCCGACGAGGCCGAGCAGATGTTCAAGAACCTGCTCGCGCGCTGCAAGGATGTACCGCTCGACACCGCGGAGGCCGCCGTCGAGATGACCGGCGGCAACCCGGCGTTCATGGAGCAGCTGGTCCGGCTCTACATCGACAACGGTGCGATCGAGATCCGCGGCGAGACGTGGCGCCTCGATCCGGACCGTGCGGCGGAGACCGAGCTGCCGGTGTCGATCGAGGAGGCGATCGAGGCGCGCATCGCCGCGCTGGAGGCCGAGGAGCGCGACCTGCTCGAGAAGGCCGCCGTGTTCGGCAACGTGTTCTGGGTCTCGGCGGTGATCGCGCTGACCCGGCTCGAGCAGCCGCAGCACGGCAAGCCGCCCGGCGCGCTCGACATCGAGTGGGGCAACGGCGAGGACGTGCGCCGGCGCGTCAGCGACCTCATCTCGATCCTCGCGGACCGCGATTATCTCCTGCCGCTCGACGGCGACGACTCGAGCATTCCGGGCGACGTCGAGGTCGTGTTCAAGCACAACCTCGAGCGCGAGCTGATCGTCCGCTCGACGGAGCCGGGCAAGCTCGAGCGCTACTACCTGTCGGCCGCGCAGTGGCTCGAGAGCAAGCTGTCCTCGCTGCGCGACGAGCAGCTCGAGTTCCTCGCCGGCCTCTACGAGCGCGGCGGCGATCGCCGGCGCAGCGCGCGCTGCTATCTCCAGGGCGGCGATCGCGCGCGTGCGCGCTACTCGCCCGACGAGGCGCGCAACCTCTACGAGAAGGGCCTCGCGATGCTCGGCGAGGCCGACGCGCCGGCGCGTCTCGACGCGCTCCACAACCTCGGCGACGTGCTCGAGCAGGCGGGCCGCGCCGACGAGGCCGAGCCGTACTTCATCGGCATGCTCCAGCTCGCCTGGCGCTACGACAACCTCAACAAGGCCGGCGCCGCCTACAGCCGCCTCGCACGCAGCCAGCGCCGGCTCGGCAAGTACGACCCTGCGATGGAGTACCTGCGGCGCGCGCAGGAGCTGTTCGAGCGCTCGCGCGACGATCGCGGGATCGCGTCGACGCTCGACGACATGGGCCGCGTCCACTGGCTCCGCGGCGGCTACAGCCAGGCGCTCGACTTTCACCGCCAGGCGCTGACGATCCGGCGCGCGCTCGGCGACCGGCGCTCGATCGCGCTGTCGCTCGCGAACATCGGCCGTGTCCATCACGACAGCGGCAACTTCAAGGCGGCGATCGCGCAGTTCCGCGAGGCACTCGATCTGCGGCGCGACATCGGCGATCTCGTCGGCATCGTGCAGGCGCTGTGCGACCTCGGCGGCGTGCACGCCGAGGACGGCAACCACGAGCTTGCGCTCGAGCTGCTCGGCGAGGCGCGCGCGCTCGCGCAGGAGATCGGCGACAAGCTCGCGCTCGCCGACGTGCTGTCTCGCACCGGCGAGGTCAAGGGTGCGATGGGGAGGGGCGGCGAGGCGGTCAAGGATCTGCAGGACGCGAAGCAACTCGCGTCGAGCCTCGGCGATCGCGTCGCGCTCGCGGTCACGCACCAGCGGCTCGCGCAGGTGCAGCTCCAGATGGGCAATCTCGAGGCTGCGGACGTCGAGGCGCACGCGGGCGTCGCCGTGAGCCAGGCCGTCGGCCTGCGCGTGCACATCGGCTCGGGCTACCGCGTGAAGGCGGAGGGCGCGGCCGCGCTCGGCCACGCGCTGCAGGCCGAGGACGACTTCCGCCGCGCGATCGACATCCTCGCGGCGGTGAAGAACGAGGTCGAGCTCGCGCGCGCCTACCAGGGCCTCGCGACGATCAAGGAGCGCGGCGGCAACGTCGCCGAGGCGCAGAAGCTCCGCGGTCGCGCCGTCGACATCTTCACGCGGCTTCGCGGCGCGGCGCAGACGGAGTGAGCGTGACGGACGACGCGCTCGAGCGGCTGGCGCGGGCCGTCCCGGCAAACGTCCGCGAGGTGTGCGCGACGATCACCGCGGCAGGTCACCAGGCGGTGACCGTCGGCGGCGCCGTCCGCGATGCGCTGCTCGATCGCGATCCGGGCGACTGGGACGTCGCGACGAGCGCGCATCCCGACGAGGTGATGAAGCTGTTCCGCCGCACGATCCCGACCGGGCTCCAGCACGGCACGGTCGTCGTCGTGACGGGCAGGGGCGAGCACACCCATGTCGAGGTCACGACGTATCGCGGCGAGGGCGCGTACAGCGACGCGCGGCGCCCCGATCACGTGATCTTCGGAGTACCGCTCGTCGAGGATCTCGCGCGCCGCGATCTCACGGTCAACGCGATCGCGTACGACCCGGCGAAGCACGAGCTGATCGATCCGTTTGGCGGCAAGGCGGACATCGAGGCACGCCGCCTGCGTGCCGTGGGTACGGCCGTCGACCGGTTCACCGAGGAC
>JAEWJO010000674.1 GCA_023386455.1 Pseudomonadota bacterium
GGTCGGTGCCGTCGGCTGCGCGGGTGCCGGCGCGAGCGGCGGCTTCGCGAGCGCCACCTGCTCGGCCGGCGCGTTGCCGCGCGCCGCCGAGGGCGTCGTTGCGATCTCCTGCGAGGGTGCGAGCTGGATCGTGAGCGCCGCGACGACACCGATCAGCGCCGCGACGCCGAGCACCGCGAATGGCCACTTGTTCGAGCGCGCGTCGCGGACGTCGATCGCGTGGGCGCCCGTCATCGTGTTGCCGCCGTGGACCGTCGCGAGCTCGGGATTCGGCAGCAACGCCGCCGACATGCGGAGCTGCGCGGCGAGCTCGGGCATCGATAGCGCCACCGCGCCCGCCGGCATCGCACCGACCGGAAGCGGCTGGGCGATCTCCTGCGACGTGTGCGCGCCCGACATCGACGCGTGCTCCATCGAGGGCATCGATGTGCGTGCGCCGGACATCGAGGCCGACGACGGCCGCTCGATCTCGACCAGCGACGTGCGCGCACCCGACACCGACGCCACCGACTGCGACGGCCGCTCGATCTCGACCAGCGACGTGCGCGCACCCGACACCGACGCGGCCGACTGCGACGGCCGCTCGATCTCGAGCAGCGACGTCCGCGCGCCGGAGACCGAAGCCGCCGATCGCGGCTCCTCGATCACCGGCGCCGATCGACGCGCCGACTGGCTGATCAGCGACCGCGTCACGATCGTCACCGGCCGATCCGTGTGCTGGGTCCGCGGACCGACCGACGGCGCCGCACCCGGCGAGACCTCGCGGATCGCGTGCGCGAGATCGCTCGCGCCGTCGCGCCACTGATTCGTGAAGCGCTCGTCGACGATCGCGTCGATCAGCTGCTGCATGCGCGCGTAGCGATCGCGCGCGTTCTCGGCGAGCGCCTTCATGCAGATCGCGTCGAGCCCCGCGGGCACCGCCGGGTTCACGACGCGCGGCGGCACGATCCGGATCGGAGCGGAGTCGCGCTCGTCGGCGGTGATCTGGCGGCCGAGCGGATGCTGACCGGTCACGAGCTCGTAGAGCACGACGCCGAGCGCGAACACGTCCGAGCGCGGCGTCAGGCCTTCGCCACGCGCCTGCTCCGGCGCCATGTACGCCCACTTGCCCTCGACGACGCCGGCGCCATTACCCTCGCGGCGCGCGATGCCGAAGTCCGCGACGCGAACCTCGCCGCTCGTCGTCAGCAAGAGGTTCGACGGCGAGATATCCGCGTGGATGATCGCGCCACCCGGCCGCGCGTGCGCGAACTCGAGCCCCGCGGCTGCAGCCTGGACGATGTACGTCGCGATGCCCAGCGGCAGCCCACGCGAGCCGCGCGCCTTCAGCAGCTGCCGCAGCGACGGGCCGTCGACGAACTCCATGACGAGGAACACGTCGTCGCCGTCGCGAGCCAGATCGAGGACGCTCACGATGTTGCCGTGCTGCATACCGACGAGCAGCTTCGCCTCGCCGATCAGGCGCTCGACGAACACGTGGTCGTTCGCCAGCTCCGGCAGCAGGCGCTTGATCGCGACCGGCTTCTGGAACCCGTGCGATCCGTGCGAGTGCCCGGCAAACACCTCCGCCATGCCGCCGCGACCGAGCAGGTCACCGAGCACGTAACGACCCTGACGCCGGCCACCCGGCGACGAATCGATGAGAGGACGAGCCTCTCCTATGGCGGTGGGACTCCCGGCCACGGCGAAGTCCGGTAGTGCATCCAGCGTGCCCGGGCTAACAGATCGAACATCCAGAGTCTTTCAATCGGTTACTACCCGGCAGGGTGTCGCCGACCGTGGTGATCGTGGGGAGACCCCACCCCCCGTGGGGAACGGATCCCCTGCTGTAAGTCCCGGGGTTCGTTTATGTTGCGCACACCGATGCACAAACCACGGTCGTCGCCTGCCCCCGAAAGTCAGCGCATCTTCGCCCCCGGCATCTTCAAGGATCAGGTCGCGATCATCACCGGCGGAGGTTCCGGCATCGGCCTCGTCACCGCGGTCGAGCTCGCCCGGCTCGGTGCCCGCGTTGCGATCTGTGGACGCACCGCGGCAAAGCTCGAAGCCGCGACCACCCAGATCGCCGAGGCCGCCGACTCCGCCGATCGCGTGCTCGCGCAGCCGTGCGACATCCGCGAGCCGGCGCAGGTCGAGACGTTCGTGAAGGACACGATCGCGCGCTTCGGTCGCGTCGACATCCTCGTCAACAACGCCGGCGGCCAGTTCCCCTCGCCCGCCCAGCACATCTCGCCGAACGGCTTCCTCGCCGTCGTGAAGAACAACCTCGTCGGCACGTTCCACATGGCGCGCGAGGTCGCGAACCAGCACATGATCAAGAACGGTGGTCGCATCATCAACGTGATCGCGAACATCTACCGCGGCTTTCCCGGCATGGTTCACACGGGCGCCGCGCGCGCCGGCGTCGAGAACATGACGATGACGCTCGCCGTCGAGTGGGCGCAGTTCGGCATCCTCGTGAACGCGGTCGCGCCCGGCATCATCATCTCGTCGGGCACCGCGCAATACCCGCCGCAGCTCCTCGAGCGCGGCATTGCCGAGACGCCGCTCAAGCGCGCGGGCACCGTCGACGAGGTCGCGGCCTCGATCGTGTTCCTCGCCTCTCCCGCCGCGCAGTACATCACCGGCGCAACGCTCCGCATCGACGGCGCGCAGTCTCTCTGGGGTCACACCTGGGAGATTCCGTGATGGATCTCGGCTACGACGGCAAGCTCTGCCTCGTCGCAGGTGCGAGTCGAGGCATCGGTCGCGCGATCGCCCACGCGTTCGCTCGCGAAGGTGCACGCGTCGCCGCGATCGCGCGCGGCAAGGCCGATCTCGACGTGCTCGTCGGCGAGTTGTCGGGCTCGGGCCATGCAGCGATCGTGGCGGACGTGACGACGGCCGACGGCGCGACTGCGGCTGTCGACGGAACGGTCCAGGCGCTCGGCGGGATCGATGTCGTCGTCACGGTCGCGGGCAAGTCGTTCGCGCGCGAGGCGTCACAGATGGACGACGACGACTTCTCCAAGTCGCTCGACATGAACCTGTGGTCCGCCGAGCGGATCGCGCAGCGTGCGTTCCCTCACCTGCGTTCGCGCGGCGGCGGCTCGATCACGATGATCTCGTCGATCTGGGGCCGCGAGGCCGGTGGCGCGCCCGGCTACAACGTCGCGAAGGCCGGCGTCATCGCGCTCGCGAAGGCGCTCGCACGTGACTACGCGCCGCACAACATTCGCGTGAACTCGATCGCGCCCGGTTCGATCCTGTTCCCCGGTGGCGGCTGGGATCGCCGACAGAAAGCAGATCCTGCCGGCATCGCAGACATGGTGAAGCGCGAGCTGCCATTCGGCCGCTTCGGCACGCCCGAGGAGGTCGCCGATGCCGTCGCATTTGTCGCGTCGCCGCGTGCGTCGTGGATCGCGGGCGCGTGCATCGTCGTCGACGGCGCGCAGTCACGCGCGTTCTAGAACGCTCCAGCCGCGATCGCGATCCCTGCGCCACCGTCGATGCGCATCGGTGCCGGTACCCCCGCCGTGCAGCGTGCTCCACGGCATGCGACAGCACTACCCACGGCGGGCGCGTGGTCGGATGCGAGACCGACGATGCCGAGCACGAGCGCCGGCACACCTGTCGCCACCGCGACGGCGAGCGGCACGACGGCAGTACTGGCGAGCTCGCCTCGATTGAGCACCGCATGCGTTCCGCCGAGCGCGATCGTCGTCGTGCCGAGACCGATTCCGATCCACGGCCACACGGTGCGCACGTTCGGAAACAGCTTGTCCTGACCGATCGCGAGCGTCAGGGCGCTCCACGGTACCGAGAGGAACCCGGCGACCAGCGTCGTTGGAAAGCACGCCTGACAGCGCTTGCCGGGATACGAAGCGTCAGCGCGTGGAGGCGGCGTCGGCTCGACCTGCGGACCATCGCTGCCGTACCACGGAGGCGGTCGGGGATGGCACGCGACGAGACCGAGCACGAGCAGGACAACCGGACGCATCCGTGGTGCATGTTGCAGGCCGCGGACCACGGCCCGTGGTGAGCTTTCGACACGAGGTTCGGTCTCCGCGGTGCGATCACGAAGTACGGCGTCGGCGCGGTGGAAGTTCGACGTGGCGACGCCGCCACAACAGGACCGCACCGTGGCGAGCACACGACAACGGTCGCGCGATGAGCTTCGGATCGATCTGCGCAGACACGGCCCTGCGAGACGCAGCCCCGTCGAGGTCGTCGCGTCGTGGATCGCAGACGCGTGCATTGTCGTCGACAGCGCGTTCCGAGCGCACGTGCCCGGCGTGCTCCTCTCAGCGAGAGGGTTGCTTCGGCGGATTCGTCGCGGAGCAGCCGCGCGGCCTCTCTGTGCCGCTGCGCGGCGACCGCAGGCAATCGTCGCGAGTCAGGTACCAGATCTCATCACCGACCAGAACGGCGTCCCCAAGCTGCGGATCAGTTCGCACGTCGACCTCGGTCGTGCAGTAGGAGCCGACTCCGATGACTCCAATATCTGGGTCTTCGGGATCCCGAATCACGACATCCGGGGCCGGAGTCCATCCTCCTCTCCCGGAGATCCTCATTCGAGCAGGTGTCCTGTCCGGATACAGGGAATAGGTGAATCCGTAGATTCGGCCTTCCATGTCCGGTGCAGCGCTGAGGTGACCGCTGAGGGGCGCACTCTCCTTCCTGCCTTCCGCTGCTTCAGCGTGACCGTCGCTCGCTACCTGCCCCACCTCGCCTGCGTCCTTCTCGTCGAAGTCATCGTCTGCGTCGATCGTCAGATCGAGATCGGCTTCGCCCGGCTGGACCTGCCACTCGCCACATCCCGGCCCCAAGCCGTACAGCGAATGACCATCTCTCAAGACTCGTGCGAACTGCGTCAGCGAGGACTCTCCACCCCGTGGATGAGACTCGCGGTTCGGGGCCTGTCCGCACGCCGCTACGGCGAGCACGAACGCCATCGTCCGCGGCGACTGGAGCGTCCGAAGCCGAACCGTCATTCGCATTCGATGATAGCGCCGTGTCGCGTTCGCCGTTCATCACGTCCCTGCGCAGATCGTGGATCGATGATGCGTGCATCGCCATCTTTCGACGCACACGCAGGCAGATTTCACTTGACGACCTTTGGCGTGCGAGTCGGCGCATGCACGCGAGTGGCACCGAAACTCCCGACGACAGTCGACACGCTCGCGCGTGCGAACCGTTCGCGG
>JAEWJO010000693.1 GCA_023386455.1 Pseudomonadota bacterium
GTGCGAGCCCGCGATCGAGGTCGGTGGTGCGCCCCCGGTGTCCCCGCCGCGCCGCGATCTAGCGGTCCGGCTCGCCGACGAGCCCGGCTCGCTCGCGCGGCTCGGCGAGGTCCTCGGCGCGGCCGGCGTCAGCCTCGAAGGCGGTGGCGGCTTCGTCGTCGGCGGCGACGGCGTCGTCCACTTCCTGGTCTCCGACGCGGACGCGGCGGTCGCGGCGGCGCGCGAGGCCGGGCTGGACGTGCTCGGCGTCTCCGATGTCGTCACCGTGCGTCTCGATCAGGAGCGGACCGGCCAGCTCGGCGCGATCGCGCGCGCGCTGGCCGATGCCGGCGTTAACATCACGTCCGTGTACAGCGATCACGATCACCAGCTGATCCTGGGCGTCGACGATCACGCCGCCGCGGCGCGCGTCGTCCGCGCCTGGAGCACGTGAATGCCGCGCCGCCTCGTGCCGCAGCCCGCGCCCGACATTGCCGTGCTCGCCGGCGTGCTCGCCGATGCGTCGCGCGCCGAGATGCTCGAGACGCTGCTCGACGGCAAGGCGCACTCGATCGGCCGGCTCGGGCGCCGCGCCGGGATCACGCCGGCGACCGCGTCGGCCCATCTGCGCAAGCTCGCCGACGCGAAGCTCGTGAAGGTCACTGCGTCCGGCCGCTTGCGCCTCGTCCAGCTCGCGGGTCCCGAGGTCGCCGAGCTGCTCGAGCGGCTCGCCGTGCTCGCGACGCCGTCGCGTCCGGTCGGCCGCGAGGCACTACGCTTCGCACGGACCTGCTACGACCACCTCGCCGGCGTCGTCGGCGTGCTCGTTGTCGGCGCGCTGACGTCGCGCGGCTGGCTCCACGATACCGGCGATAACCTCGAGCCATCTCCCGAGCTGTTCCGGTGGCTCGCGGCGCACGGCCACGCGGTCGAGATCGCCGGACGCCGGCCGCTCAGCCGGTCGTGTCTCGACTGGACCGAGCGCGTGCCACATGTTGCCGGTCGCATCGGCGCCGCGATCGCATCGGTGTGCGTCGAGGCGCGGTGGGTCACGCCCGTTCGCGATAGCCGCGCGCTCCGCGTGACCGAGCGAGGTCGCGTCGCGCTCGGGCGCGAGCTCGGCCTCGTGTTGCCGGTCCGGCGCCGGGGCTAAGGCCAGCGCAGGTCGTAGCAGCGCTCGATCATCCGGCCGTCGAGGCGGCCGCGCGGGTCCGGCCCGCTCGCGAGCTCCTCGATCACCGCGCCGGCGAACCTGCGCTCGACCTCGTCGCGCGGCACCGAGAACGGGGGGCCCTCGAACACGCCGTCCGGGTATTCGATCGTCACGAGCAGCTCGCGTCGCGCATCTGCCGCGATCTGCCGGAGATGTGGCACGTAGCGGTCGCGCAGCGGCGGCGGCAGTGCGACGAGCGCCGCGCGATCGTAGACGGCATCGATCGCACCGACGATCTCCGGCGTGCTCGCGAAGAAGTCACCGGTGAACACGGTGATCGGACCGGACGTGTACGCGGTGAACGGCCCGCGCGGCTCGATCACCGGCGTCGTCCCGTGCTCGGCGAAGAACTGGCGCACCGCGTCCTCGACGAGCTCGATGCCGACGACCTCGTGGCCGCGCCCCGCGAGGTATGCGAGATCCTCGCTCTTGCCGCAGAGGGGAACGAGGATGCGCCTCGCGCTCGCGAGTCGATCGATGAACGTCGAGAGGTACGTGTTCGGCGCGCCCTCGTGAAAGCCGATGCGGCCCTCCTGCCAGCGCGCGCTCCAGAAGCCGGGATCCATCGCCTGACACTCTACAGTGTGAGCGAACGGACGGCAGTTGACGGTCGACGTCAGCAATCAAACGCCGATTTCGTCGCGCGCCGTGGAAGGTCCGGCAGCACGTGGCAGTGGCCGGGCCAATTCCTGGAAACCACCGGGGAACACGAGTTGCTCACGGAAGCCGCATGCTTCTTCGCGATCTCCAGCGCCGGGCCGTCGACGGCATCAAGCGCCACGCCCTCACGCTCTCGCTCGACTCGCCGCGCGCGCAGACCCACATCCTCACCGAATACCTGTGGAGCGAGGAGGGTGCCGAGACCGCCGCGCTTCACCGCACGTCCAACGCGACACCACCGGCCTGGGTCGAGAAGCTCGCCGCGAACCAGCTCGCCGACGAGCAGCGCCACGCCTCGCTGGTCCGCGAGCGGCTCGTCGCGCTCGGCGCCCGCACCGATCGCCAGCCGCCGGGCCTCCTGCGCGCGAAGCTGTGGTGGATCGAGCGCACGACCGCGCCCTACATGGATGCGTTCGCGGCCGGGCCATGCGTCGTGCTGATGGCGATCGCGGCGCAGCTCGAGGCGACCGGCGTGCGCATGTTCGGCCGTCACCTCGCCGTGCTCGAGGCACTGCGTCCCGCCGATCCGACGACCGCGATGCTGCGCTCGATCGTCTCCGACGAGCAGCGTCACGCGAGGTCGTGCGCGACGGCGGTCGAGCGTCTCGCGCGCGACGACGAGCGCGAGCTACTCGAGTCGCTGCGCGACAAGAT
>JAEWJO010000694.1 GCA_023386455.1 Pseudomonadota bacterium
TTCATGCTCATCATCCGCATCATCATGCCCATCATCGGGATCATGCCCATCATCGGGTTCATCGGCATCGCGTTCATCATCGGCATCCCCATGTTCGAGTTGTTCATCGGCATCGGCGTCGCGTTCATCATGATGGCTGCATCCTATGAGGCCTCGCCGAACTCGCAAGGCATCGGCCGGCGCGCGGACTGCTTTCCTCTGTTTGCACGGAGGAGTGTCTCGCTCGTCGGAAATCGCGTCCGTCGCGACGGAGGGCGCGCGCGGATGGGCGGATCCTACGCCGTGAATTTACGTACGAACGTGACCGTGCGACTCCACGCCTCTGCACACGCCTCGGCGTTGTAGACCTCGGGCCGGCGGTCGTTACAGAACGCGTGGTCGGCGTCGTAGACGTGGAGCTCCATCGACGAGCGTTGATCGATCGCCGTCTTGATCTGCGTGCCCGCGGCGATCGTCGCCCACTCGTCGCGCGACGCGAAGTGCGCGAGCACCGGCGCATCGACCTTGCTGTAGTCCGCGTCGCCCGGAATGCCGTAGAACGGCACGACCGCCGCGAGCGCCGGGACGAGCGTCGCGGTGAGAAACGTCAGCGCGCCACCCATGCAGTAGCCCGTGAGCGCGACCTTGCCGGTGCAGCGGGAGTCGATTCGCAGGGTCGCGATCGCCGCCTCGATCGTCCGCGCCGCGGCGGCGAAGTCGAGCGCCTTCATCATCGCGGCTGCCTCGCCGGCGTTGGCGGCGACCTTGTCGCCGTAGAGGTCGGGCACGAAGCAGGCAAAGCCCTCCTTCGCCCAGCGGTCTGCGATCGACTTGATCTGCTCGTTCACGCCCCACCACTCGTGGACGAGCACGACGCCGGGGTGACGAGCATTCCCCTCGGGGACCGCCAAGTATTGCGCCATGGGCGCGTTTATACTGCGCGCGATGTCCGGACCGAAAGGCGCGCGCGGGCGCAGATTCGAAGGTGCGCTCGACCCGATCGCAGCACGGGTGAACGCATCCGTCGCGTTCGATCGCAGGCTGCTTCCACACGACGTCGCCGGCTCGATCGCGCACGCCGAGATGCTCGCTGCACAGGGGCTGATCTCCGCGGGCGATGCGACGAAGATCACCGAGGGGCTGCGGCGTGTCGAGGCGCAGCTCGCGGCCGGCGAGCTGTCGTGGGACGAGGCGCTCGAGGACGTACACATGAACGTCGAGGCGCGCCTGATCGATCAGATCGGCGAGGCCGGGCGGCGCCTCCACACCGGCCGCAGCCGCAACGATCAGGTGGCGACGGATCTGCGGCTGTACGCGCTCGCGTCGGCGGAGCAGCTGATCCACGCGATCGACGAGGTCCGCGCCGCGCTCGTCGTCCAGGCCCGCAAGCACATCGACACGCTGCTGCCGGGCTACACGCACCTGCAGCGCGCGCAGCCGGTTCGCCTCGCGCATCACCTGCTCGCCTACGAGGCGATGCTCGAGCGCGATCGCGGCCGACTCGCCGACGCCGCACATCGCGCCGACGAGTCACCGCTCGGCTCGGGCGCACTCGCCGGGACGACGCTGCCGATCGATCGCGAACGCACCGCCCGCTCGCTCGGGTTCTCGGACGTCACGCGCAACTCGCTCGACGCGGTCGGTGATCGCGACTTCGCGATCGAGCTCGTCGCCGCGTGCGCGCTGATCCAGATCCACCTGTCGCGGCTCGGCGAGGAGCTCGTGCTGTGGACCTCGCAGGAGTTCGGCTTCGCGAGGATCGGCGAGGCCTACTGCTCCGGCAGCTCGCTCATGCCACAGAAGGTGAACCCCGACATCGCCGAGCTCGTCCGCGGCAAGTCGGGCCGCGTCGTCGGCGCGTGGGTCACGCTCGTCACCGTCGTGAAGGGCCTCCCGCTCGCCTACAACAAGGATCTGCAGGAGACGCAGGAGCCGCTGTTCGACGCGGTCGAGACGGTCGTTGCCTGCCTCGCGGTCTCGCGCGGTATGATCGCCTCGCTGCAGTTCGACACCGCACGGATGCGCGCCGCGATCGACGCCGGCTATCTCGTCGCGACCGAGGTCGCCGACTACCTCGTCACGAAGGGCGTGCCATTTCGCGAGGCGCACGACATCGCCGGTCACCTGGTCCGCGTCGCGAGCCAGCGCGGCGTCGAGCTCGCCGGTCTCGATCTGCCGACGCTGCAGGCCGCCCACGCGAGCTTCGATGCCGACATCAGCGAATGGCTCGATCCGGCGCGCGCCGTCGACCGACGCGACCTCACCGGCGGCCCGGCGAAGGCGCGCGTGCTCGACGAGATCGAACGCATCGAGCGCGAACTAGGTCTTGGGGCCGAAGGCGATGCGGGTTAGAACCCCCGCATGGGTCCGTTTCAGTACCGCAATAGCGAGCTGCACTGTGAAGACGTCGCGCTGACGAAGATCGCCGACGAGGTCGGCACGCCGGTCTACGTCTACAGCCGCAGCGACATCGAGCGCGCGTACAAGGCATTCGACGCGGCGCTCGACGGCATTCCTCACGAGGTCTGCTACGCGGTCAAGGCGAACTCGACGCTCGGCGTGCTCGGCGTGCTCGTCCAGCTCGGTGCCGGCGCGGACATCGTGTCGATCGGCGAGCTCTATCGCTGGCTGCGCGCCGGCGGCGACCCCGAGGGCGTCATCTTCTCCGGCGTCGGCAAGACGACCGCCGAGATGAAGACCGCGCTCGACGCGGGCATCGGCTGCTTCAACGTCGAGAGCGGCGAGGAGCTGCTCGCGCTCGACAAGGTCGCGCAGGACAACAACAAGCGCGCGCGCATCTCGATCCGCGTCAACCCCGACGTCGATCCGCAGACCCACCCGTACATCTCGACCGGCCTCAAGCAGAACAAGTTCGGCGTGTCGATGACCGAGGCGCGCCAGCTGTTCCGCGACGCCGCGAAGTCGAAGGGCCTCACCGTCGTCGGCGTCGACTTCCACATCGGCTCGCAGCTGACGAAGACGTCGCCGTTCACCGACGCGATCGCGCGGCTCGTCGATCTCGTCCAGCAGCTCGCGAAGGACGGCATCAAGCTCGAGCACGTCGACATCGGCGGCGGCCTCGGCATCGACTACGGCAAGGGCGACGGCCAGCCGCCGAGCCCGGCCGAGTACGGCGTCGCCGTGCGCGCCGCGCTCGCACCGCTCACCGACCTCGGCATCAAGCTCGTCACCGAGCCGGGCCGCGTGATCGTCGGCGGCGCCGGCGCACTCGTCACGCGCGTGCTGTACCGCAAGCGCAACGAGGCGAAGCACTTCACGATCGTCGACGCCGCGATGAACGATCTCATGCGCCCGACGCTGTACAGCGCGTTTCACCCGATGAAGCCGGTGACCAACCCGGATCGCCCCGCGCAGCTCACCGATGTCGTCGGACCGATCTGCGAGACCGGCGACTTCTTCGCGCGCGACCGCGAGCTCCCGGCGCTCGATGCAGGCGAGCTCCTGTGGATCGGTGCCGCCGGCGCGTACGGCTCGGCGATGGCGTCGAACTACAACACCCGGCCGCGCGCGCCCGAGGTGCTCGTCAGCGGAGCGAGCTACAGCGTGATCCGCGCCCGCGAGACGTACGAACAGCTCGTAGCGAACGAAAAGCTCGTCTAGGCGCGGCCACGCGCTGATATCCTCGACCTGTTGAACCGGGGATTCACACTCGCGCTCGTGTGCACGCTCGCCGCGTGCGGCGACGACATCGACGACACGCTTCGTCAGGGCGGCGACACGACCGTCGACGATCGCTCGGCCGACGCGTTCCACCACCCCGCGACGAACCTGCCCGACGCCGCTCGCGCGCGCTTCCAGAACGGTCGCAGCACGTTCGACTTCCAGTGGGACGTGCCGAAGCTCGGCCCGCTGTTCAACAACATCGCGTGCGTCGCCTGTCACGGCGGCAATGGCCGCGGCCTCTCGCAGATCGGCGGCATGGCGCTCGCGTCGCAGGGCCTCGTCCGCATCAGCCTCACCGAGGGCACCGGTGGCGACCCGGGCGGTCCGGTTCCCGTCCCCGGCTACGGCACCCAGCTGCAAGATCACGCGACCGTCGGGCTCGCCGAGGTCCACATCACGCTCGAGTGGATCGAGCGGCAGGAGAGCTTCGCCGACGGCGAGCTGATCACGCTGCGCGATCCGCGCCTGACGATCAGGCCGTCGGACGGCACGATGTTCGCCTCGAACGCGCGGTTCTCGTATCGCGTCGCGCCGGCGATGATCGGCCTCGGCCTGCTCGAGGCGATTCCCGAGTCAGCACTGATGGCGGCCGCCGATCCCGACGACACCGACGGCGATGGCATCTCGGGCCGCGTCAACATGGTGTGGGATCCCGAGCAACAGGCGACCGTCGTGGGCCGCTTTGGCTGGAAGGCGAACACCTCGACGCTCCACGTCCAGGCCGCGGCCGCATTTGTCAGCGACATCGGCGCGTCGAACATCCTGTTCCCCGAGATCGACGGCGAGCGAGACATCACCGAGATCCAGCTCGACGACACCACGTTCTTCGCGCAGACGATCGCCGTCCCCGCCGCCGCGCCGCGCGACGACGCCGCGCGCCATGGCCGCGACCTGTTCGACGACTTTGGCTGCGCGAGCTGCCACACACCGACGCAGATCACCGGCCCGCATCCCGTCGCCGCCGTCGAGAATCAACGTATTCACCCATACACAGATCTGCTCGTCCATGACATGGGCGACGGCCTCACCGACGCGCGCACGGACTTTGTCGCATCCGGTGTCGAGTGGCGCACGCCCGCGCTGTGGGGGATCGGTCTCACGAAGACGATCAATCCAATGGCGACGTTCCTCCACGACGGTCGTGCCACAACGCTCGAGGAAGCGATCCTCTGGCACGGCGGCGAGGCTGCCGCTGCGCGTGAACATTTCCGCTCGGCCGCGCGCTCCGATCGCGAAGCGTTGCTCGCATTCCTGCAGACGCTTTGATCTACCATCGTCGTCGTGGAGGACGATGCGGGCGCGACGAATCACGATGGTCCGCCGTCGTTCGAGATCGAGGATCGCGACGCCGCACTGATCGGCACCGACGTCGGCGGCTACGTGATCGAGGGCGAGCTCGGGCGCGGCGGCATGGGCGTCGTGTTCGCCGCGACGCATCCGGTGATCGGCAAGCGCGCCGCGATCAAGGTGCTCAAGCCATCGCTGTCGAACAACCCCGCGACCGTCGAGCGCTTCAAGCAGGAGGCGCGCTCGGTCAACGAGATCGGTCACCCGAACATCGTCGACATCTTCGCGTTCGGCACGCTTTCCGACGGCCGCTCGTATCTCGTGATGGATCTCCTCGTCGGCGAGTCGCTGCGCAAGCGCGTGAAGCGTGGCGCGCTCTCGCTGCCAGAGGCGCTACTCGTGCTCGACGAGGTCGCCTCCGCGCTCGCCGCCGCGCACGGCAAGGGATTCATCCATCGCGATCTCAAGCCCGACAACGTGTACCTCGTCGCGCATCCGTCGCGCACCGACGTCAAGCTCCTCGACTTCGGCCTCGCGAAGCTCACGTCGAACGCGTCGACCACCACGGCGCGCGCGTACCGCACCGCGACCGGGGCGCAGCTCGGCACGCCCGATTACATGTCGCCCGAGCAGCTGCGCGCCGCCGGTGCCGTCGATCACCGCACCGACATCTACGCGCTCGGCGTCGTCGCGTACGAGATCCTCACCGGCAAGCGGCCGCGTCGCTACGGAGACGGCACCTCCGATCTCGACGGCACCTCGATCGCGCGCGCATTGCAGCAGCTCGCGCCGGTGCCACCCGAGCTCGCCGATCTCGTCGAGGCGATGCTCGCCACCGATCCCGATCGCCGGCCGTCGCTCGCGACCACCCGCGCGACGCTGAGGCACATCCGGCCGTCGCTCGCCGCGCTCGAGCTACGCACGTCCGGCCTCGCACCCACCGCCGGACCGGCGCCCGGCACCGCGCGCTCGGTTCGTGCGC
>JAEWJO010000724.1 GCA_023386455.1 Pseudomonadota bacterium
GCGCAAGGTCGCGGTCTACGACCTCGGCGGCGGCACGTTCGACATCTCGATCCTCGAGATCGGCAACGGCGTGTTCGAGGTCATCTCGACCGCCGGTGACACGTTCCTCGGCGGCGAGGACTTCGATCGCCGCATCATCGACTGGCTCGTGTTCGGCTTCGAGAAGCAGCACGGCATCGATCTGCGCAAGGACAAGATGGCGCTGCAGCGCCTGAAGGATGTCGCCGAGAAGGCGAAGTGCGAGCTGTCGAGCGTCAAGGAGACCGAGATCAACCTGCCGTTCATCATCTCGACGGGGCGCAACGAGGCGCTCCACCTCCAGACGATGCTGACGCGCGACAAGCTCGAGGAGCTGACGAGTGACCTCGTCGAGCGCACGGTCGAGATCTGCGCGCGCACGCTCGAGGAAGCGGAGATCGCGAAGAACCAGATCGAGGACGTGATCCTCGTCGGCGGCATGACGCGCATGCCGCGCGTGCAGCAGGCGGTCGCCGAGTTCTTCGGCCTCGAGCCGTGCAAGGGCGTCCACCCCGACGAAGTGGTCGCGCTGGGCGCGAGCATCCAGGGTGCGGCGCTCACCGACGAGAAGAGCGACATCCTGCTCCTCGACGTCACGCCGCATTCGCTCGGCATCATGATCGTCGGCGGCTACTTCCACAAACTGATCGAGCAGAACACCACGGTACCGACGAGCGAGTCGCACGTGTTCACCACGGTCAAGGACAACCAGACCTCGGTGAAGATCCTCGTGCTGCAGGGCGAGAGCGACCGCGCCGAGGAGAACGAGCTGCTCGGCGAGTTCGTGCTCACCGGCCTTCGGCGCGCGCAGCGTGGCGAGGTCGAGGTCGAGGTGCAGTTCCACATCAGCGCCGACGGCATCGTCTCGGTGAAGGCGAAGGATCTCGAGACCGGGCTCGAGCAGTCGATCACGGTCACCGCGACCTCGGGCCTCACCGAGGACGAGATCAAGAAGATGATCGACGCGAACAAGGACTACATGGTCGAGGTTCGCACCGGCCAGGAGTTCGACAAGGCGCGCCACCAGGCGGAGAAGTCGCTCGAGGAGATCGAGGCGCTGTTCCCGCAGGTGACCGACGCGATCGCCGGCTCGGACTTCGGTCAGGACGCCGTGAAGAAGGCGCGCGCCGTCGTCGAGCGCACGAAGCAGGCGATCACCGCGAAGGATCTGACGACGCTCGCCGATGCGACCGAGGCGCTGAACCGTACGCTGAACATGTTCCGCGGCGTGGTGTCGAAGACGCGCGGATAGCCACATGGCTGCAGGTACCGATATCGATCGCTTGATCGAGATGGGCCTCAATCGCTACGGTGCCGGCGACATCGACGGTGCGCTGCTGTTGTGGGAACAGGCGCTCGCGATCGACCCCGAGAACGCGCAGGCTGTCAGCTACGTCGACTATGTCCGCGACAACTACGAGCTGCTCGCGAACGGCGAGCCGCAGCTGGCGGCCGAGGACGGATTCGCGATCCACGAGGAGCCCGAGTACCAGATCGAGATCCTGCCGGGAGAGCTCGGCGCGGGCGATGCAGCACCGCTCTACATGGATCCGCTCGATCAGGGCTGGTTCATCGAACAGGAGACACCCGTGCCCGACGATCCCGGCGAGCACATGACACTCGAGCTCGAGGCCGACGAACCGCCCGAGCCGGACGAACGCGGCGAGTTCGACGATGCGACCCGGGAGTATCCGGGGCCAGCAGCGCGGCCGACCCCGCTGCCGAAGCTCGGCCGGGCAACGTCCGATTTCAGCTCCGACCTCGCGACGTCCGAATTCCACCACGAAGAGGCGACTGGAGGGTTTCAGCACGAGGGTTCGTCGCTAGGCTTCAGCAGGCAGGAGACCGAAGTGCGCAAACGCGATCTGGGATTTGTACAGCCCTCCGCGCCCGAGCCGGTGAAGGACAAGCCGTCCGCGCCGCTGGCGATCGGTCACGCGCCGACCGTCGACGTGAAGCCGGACGCGAGCCCGTTCTCGACGCTCGAGATCGAGGACGTCGTGCCGTCCTTGCCCGTCTCGCACGACATGGCGGAGACCGCCGATATCCCGCTCGTCGCGAAGGTCACGACGAAGGAGATGCCCGACACGACGCGCAAGCCGGCGCGCCCGTCGTCGCCGCCCGCGCACGATCCGACGACGCACTCGCAGGCCGAGGTCGTGTTGCCGCACGCCGCGACGCGCGAGCTCGACACGCGGCCGCACATCGAGATCGGTGCGCCGACGCGCGACCTCGGCATCCGTCCGCCCGGCGCGGGCCTGCGCTCGCCGCTCGCGAATCCCGACGATGACAACGAGCCGACCAAGCAGTCGGACGTCCGCGCGATCCGTCAGGCCGCGGCTGCCGGCGGCATGCGCGAGCCGGTGCGCCCGGCGACCGACGGCACGAGCGACGACATCGTGCTGCCATTCGATCCGATCGACGCGCGCAGCGCCGAGGTGCTCGAGGAGGTCGATCGAGGCGCGCCGCCCGACGAGGCCCGCGACGACCAGACGCGCCGCCGCATCACGATGCTGCTGCAGAAGGCGATCGAGTACGGCGCCGCGCACGATCTCGATCGCGCGGTCACCGCCGCCGACCTCGCGCTCAACGAGGACCCGAACAGCGTGCTCGGCCAGAAGCTGATCACGCGCAACAAGGACACGATCATGCACGTGTTCCAGAACTTCATCGGGGACCTCGAGCGCCAGCCGCAGCTCGCCAGGCCGCTGCACGAGCTCGCGAGCGCGCCGATCAGCCCGCGCGCCGCGTTCCTCCTCTCCCGCATCGACGGCACGCTGACGATCGACGAGCTCCTCGACGTCAGCGGGATGCCGCGCATGGAAGCATATCGCCACCTCTGCCAGCTGTTCCTCCGTGGCATCCTCCGGTGACCGTGCTCGTCACGCGCGTCACCAACGCCGTCGCCTCTCGCCCTCATGTCGGCGTCGCGCAGCTGCGCGTCCTCGACGGTCCTGATCGCGGGCTCGAGCTCGAGCTGCCGCACGCCGGCGTCGTCATCGGCACCGAGAAGACGTGTGACGTCGTGCTGACCGACTCGTTCGTGTCGCGCCGTCACTGCTCGGTCGCGCCGCACGCGCACGGCTTCTCGATCACCGACCTCGGCTCGCGCAACGGCACCGTCATCGACGGCGTCGCGGTCGGCAAGGTCGTCGCACCGCCGGGCGTCGCGCTGCGCATCGGCAAGACGCTCGTCCAGCTGATGCCGGCCGACGAGGTCCTCGACATCCCGCCGTCGGAGAACGACTCGTTCGGCGGCCTCTACGGCGGCAGCCAGGCGATGCGCCGCGTGTTCGCGGTGCTCGAGCGTGCGAGCAAGTCGAATGCGCCGGTCCTGTTCCTCGGCGAGAGCGGCACCGGCAAGGAGCTGATGGCGCGCGGCATCCACGATGCGTCGCCGCGCAAGGACGGGCCGTTCGTCGTGTTCGACTGCGGCGCGTCGACGGAGACGCTGATCGAGAGCGACCTGTTCGGTCACACGAAGGGCGCGTTCACCGGCGCCGCCTCCGATCGCCAGGGCGCGTTCGCCGCGGCACACGGCGGCACGCTGTTCCTCGACGAGATCGGCGACTTGCCGGTCAACCTCCAGCCCAAGCTCCTCCGCCTGCTCGAGGCCGGCGAGGTCGTCCCGCTCGGCGGGCGCAAGAGCGAGCGGTACGACGTGCGCATCGTCGCCGCCACGCATCGCGACGTGTTCGGCGAGGTCGCGCGCGGCGGGTTTCGCGGTGACCTCTACTACCGGCTCGCCGTCGTCGAGGTGCACGTGCCGCCGCTGCGCCAGCGCATCGAGGACCTGCCGGCGCTCATCTCGATGTTCCTCGCCAGGGCAGGTGCCGGGCAGCACGCGAAGCAGGTCGGCGGCCCCGCCGTCGAGAAGCTCCAGCGCTATCACTGGCCGGGCAACGTCCGCGAGCTGCGCAACGTGATCACGCGCGCGGTCGCGCTCGCCGGTCCCGACGATGACTTCCAGTCGCTGCCGTTCGTCTTGCGTCCGACCGCCGCGCCGCCCGAGGCCGCGACCGCGCGCGCCGACCGGCCGTTCCACGAGGCCAAGG
>JAEWJO010000189.1 GCA_023386455.1 Pseudomonadota bacterium
ATCCACACGAGATCGAGCGCCCCCAGTCCGAGGCCCGCTCCGAGGAGCGCGCGCAAGGCGATCACCGACGCCATGGCTCAGACGATCCGCGCCAGCTCGGCAGCGACTCGCTTGACCTCGAGGAAGATGAGGCCGAGCTTGGCCTCGCGCGTGACGAGGAGGACGAGCGCGGCGTCGCCGCTGATCGCCTGCAGCACGATGTAGCCCTTCGGCGACCGCGTGTAGATCTGCTCCATGCTCGCGCCCATGAGGTCGGTCGAGATGCGCTCGCCGACGCCGAGCAGCGAGGCCGCCATACCGGCGATCAGCTCCTCGTCGACATCCGACGGGAGGAGCGACGCGACGACGAAGCCCTCCATGTTCACGACGACGGCACCGACGATGTCGGGCGTGCTCGTGCGAAGGACGCGCAGCGCGTCCGTGATCTTGTTTCCACGACTAACCTGGGTCGCAGCCATGACCTAGCCTTTCGATGTTGCGTTCGGACTGAGAGAAACGATTCAGTCGGGTTTCTGGGATCTCGACCACGGCCAGACCTTCTGACCCTTGGGCCGGCTGATCGAGTACGAGCCGAATCCGCCGCGCCTCGGCGCGACCTCGGGCTCTGGAGACGGCTCGGGCTCCGGCGCGGCTTGCACCGGCTCGGGCGGTGTCTCGTCTTCGTCGTCGGACATCATGTCGGTGTGCGTGCCGAGCGGCGGACGATCGAAGATCCGGGACGGGCCACCGAACCCGAGCGACGGCCGCTCGCCGAACAGGCTCTGCACCGTCGTCCGTGCCTCGTGCATCTCGGGCAGGTGGGTGAACAGCTTCGACGGCGACTCGAGCGGCTGGCGCTCGGGCGCGTTCTTGTCGATCGGCTGGCTCGAGGCCGAGCCGCGCGCGATGCGGACGACGTTCGGCGAGACGCGCGGCGCCGGATTCGGGCTCGGCAGCGGCAGCGGCAGCGCGGTGGCGCGCACGGGTGCGCTCTCGATCGGAATCTCGAGCAGTGCCGATGCGCCCTCGACCTCCATCTCCTCGATCACGTCGACCGACGAGACGTACGCGCTCTGCTCGGTATCGTTGACGGCACGCGGGGGCGGCGGGACGGTCGGCAGCCCGCGCGCGGCCGCCTCGAGATCCGGCTTCTCGAACAGCCGACCGACGAAGCTCGCGACGTCGTGCTGGCCATACGTGCCGAGCTGACCCTCGAGGCACGGCGACAGCTCCGCGAGCACGTCGCCCATCGTCTGGTAGCGCTTCGCCGGATCCGGCTGCATCGCGCGCAGGATCAGGCGCTCGATCCGCGAGTCGACCGGTGCGAGCTCGCTCGGCGGACGCGGCCGCGTCTTGACGATCTTGTAGAGCAGCTCGCTGTCGTTCGCCGCCGTGAACGGCAGCTGACCGGTGAAGATCAGGTACAGCATCACGCCGAGCGCGTAGATGTCCGTGCGGCAGTCGGTCGCGAGCGACTTGATGCGCTCGGGAGCCATGTACGAGAACTTGCCCTTCAGGCAGTCCGCCTTCGGTCCACGCGAGAGCGAGTGCGCGACGCCGAAGTCGAGGATCTTCGTGATCCCCGTGAACGTCACCATGATGTTGCTCGGGCTGAGATCGCAGTGGATGACGCCCTGCTCGTGAGCGTACGCGAGGCCGCGGCAGCACTCCCACGCGACGCGCAGCGCGAACCACGCCGGCACCGACCAGCTCTTGAGCTTCGTCGCCTTCACGATGTGATGGAGCGGCCGTCCGACGACGTGCTCCATCGCGAGCAGGTAGATGCCCGCGTTCTCGGTGAAGTCGAACACCTCGATGAGGTTCGGGTGGCTGAGCTTCGCGCAGATGCGCGCCTCGTTCGCGAGCATCTCGATGAACAGCGGATCGCGCGAGTACTCCTCGAGCAGCGTCTTCAGCACGACGGTCTTCGAGAACCCGCCGTGGCCGGTCGCCGTCGCAAGCCACACCTCGCCCATTCCACCCTGGCCAAGGCGGCGGACGAGACGGTACTTGCCGATGGAGTCGCCGTTCTTCATGGCTCTCTACATCAAGACTTCGACGCCGCAGCTGTCGTGGCCGAGGCCACCGATGCAGGTCATCTCCTTCGCCTTGGTCTGCTTGCCGGTGATGGCCTGCACGACGCCGGCGACGAGCCCCGCTTCGAACTGACAGAGCGTGCGGCCGACCGGCGCCATGCCCGAGCACGTCACGCACTCGTAGACGTCGACGTAGATCCGCGACGCGGTCAGCACGGGCACCTGGACGATGCCGAGCGAGATCGCCTGGCAGAGCGCGAGGAAGTCCTCGAGCTTCGTGATGCCGAGGTTCTGGCCGAGCTTCTTGCCAGCGACGTACGCGGTCGCGCCCGCGCCACGGCCGATGATGTCCTCGAGCGCGACGAGGCGCAGCAGACGGTAGAGCGCGACGCCGGCGCGATCGCCGAGCTGTGGTCGCACGATCGAGAGCGCGTTCGCGATGTCGACGCGCTTTCCGCTGCCGATCTCGTCGGCTGCGGCGACGTTGTGTTCCTTCATCGCATTTCACCGTAACGATCTCGTTTTCGATCCGAAAGGAATAATTGGCAGTTTGTGTTCGGCACAACTGCGCACACTGCAGTTCTGTCTACGTTCGCGTTCACCATTTTCTCGTCGGTGAACGTCACGATCGTTACGTGCGTCGAGATGTTCGTCATTCGCATTCGCCACGACGCTTACGAATGTCTTCCGTGGTGGTCCGTGATTCACCGAGCGCTTGATGCTCAAATGAATCAGACGCGCGTTATCGCGCTCCGGTGCGTAAGCAGCCGCACGTGCTCGCACAAAAAAAGACACCCTGAATGGGTGTCAAGCGGCGAGCGGGTCCGACGAGCGATCGTCAGCGCTTCTGGGCGGCGGCGAGCGCGAGAACCGACGACGCGACGCCGCCGATGATCGCGATGCCCATCATGATGCCGCCGAGCGAGGCGTGGAACACGAGGTCGAACACGCCCGTCCCGAACTTGTACGCGAGGTAGCCGAAGCAACCGACCGACGCGAACAGTGCGGAGCGATCGGCCTCGCCGTGGATCGCGCCGACATACGTCGGCAGCGCGAACGCGCCGACGACCATCCACACGGTCCAGCCGTCGTCGACGTGGCGGAGGTCGAAGAACGACAGCCCGGGGAGGATCGGAAGGAAGCAGCCGATGAGGCCGAGGAGGCCGAACGCGAGCATGATGCGCTTCATCGGAGGGTAGAGCCGCGGCGAGGCGGCCGGTCGCAGGGAATCGGCGGCGCCGCGAGATCGGCGCGAAATCGCTCAGGATTGCGTCCCGGTCGCCTCGTACTTGATGAAGTCCTTCTTCTTCAGCTGGGGCGTCCCCTCGGGCGCCGGGATCGTGCGGATCTTGCCGACGCTCTGGAGCGCCGCGAGCGCCTGCACGACGGTGCCGCGACCCGTGAGCGAGTCCTTGTTCACCGCGACGGCGATCTCCTGCAGCGTCATCGCGGTTCCGCGCTCGCGCAGCAGCTTCTCGACCTCGCCGGGAACGCCCGTACCGGCCTTGGCCTTGTTGCGATTGACGATCGTGAGGGCGATGACGACGACGACGCCGATGAGGGCTCCGGTGAGCATTCTCCGCTTATCGCACGGTACAAACGGGCATGCGCCTGTTCGCCCAACTTTGCGCGGTCTCGCTGCTCCTCATGGGAACCGCGTCCGCCGACGGTCCCAAGCTCACGCTCGATGCCACGATCGCGAAGACGCTAGCCGGCCCGCGCGCCCGGATGGCAGCCGGCGAGGCCGACAGCGCGAAGGCCCGGCTGTCCGAGGCCAAGGCGATGCGGTTGCCGCGCGTCCGCGCGACGCTGTTCGGCACCGCGAGTCCCGACATCGAGTGTCTCGATCTGGACTGCACGCGGACCGATCCGCAGAACTTCGCGTTCCGCTACGACGGCCTCTGGGGCGGCGGTCAGCTCGACGTCACGCAGCCGCTGTTCCGGTTCGGTGCCGGTCACGGCTTCTCCGCGGCGAAGGCGGGTGTCGAGGCGCAGCGCCTGCTCGCCGACGAGACCGCCGGCGATCTCGTCGTCGACGCGAGTCGCGCGTACTGGGGCGTCAAGGTCGCACGCGAGCTCGGCTACATGCTCGATGACGGTATCGACGAGATCAACAAGGCGATCGAGCGCATGGAGGCGCGCACCGGCAAGGACGCGCCGACGCCGCAGGAGAAGCTGCGGATCACGGTCCTCGTCGCGGAGGTGAAGGTGCAGCGAGCCGACGCGCTCGCCGCCGAGCGGCAGGCTCTCGCCGGGCTGCGCGCGCTGACCGGGATCCCGGACGCCGACGTCGACGAGGAGCCGTTCGAGGCGCTCGAGTTCAAGCTGCCGGCCGAGGTCACCGGCGCCGCACGTCCCCAGGCGCGCGCAGCTCGCGAAGGTGCGCGGGCTGCCGACGAGCTCGTCGAGTTCACCGAAGGCGGCTACTACCCCGACCTGTCGCTCGCCGGCCGCGCGTGGATCTCGGGCGCCCAGGGCGTCGAGGATCCGCCGAGCGCGTTCGCCTACGATCCGTACAATCGCTGGGGCGCCGAGCTCGCGCTGGTATCGACGTGGACGGTCGAGCCGTGGGCCGTGCACGCGAGGGTCGAGAAGGCGAGGGCCGACGCGCGGCGCGCGCATGCGCTGAGCGATCTTGCTGCCGCCGGAGCGCGCTACGAGGGCGACCTCGTGCTCGGCGAGGCGATCGCCGCGAAGACGAAGCTCGACGCGGCGACCGAGGGCGAGAAGGCCGGACGGGCGTGGGTCGTCACGCTGGTCCAGGCCGATGCGATCGGCGCCGTCGAGGCGAAGGAGTTCGCCGACGCGTACATCGCGTGGTTCCGGATGCGCGCGAACTGGGCGCAGTCCGCGTTCCAGTGGAACGTCTCGCTCGCACGGCTCGGACGGGCCAGCGGTGAATACCGCGCGAAGCGGTGAATGACGTCACGGCAACTTGCCGGCGCCGGGGCGAGCTGGGCCCATGCTAGGAGAGAGCATGGAGCGCGAAACGGATGGCTACCGTCTGCTGTTCGACGCCAATCCACGACCGATGTTCGTCTCGGATCGCGAGACGCTCGAGATCCTGACGGTCAATCGCGCTGCGTGCGAGCTCTACGAGTGGTCGCGCGAGGAGCTCGTCGGCATGTCGCTTCGCGACATCCGGCCGCCCGAGCAGCTCGAGTTCTTCGCGGCCTCGTACGCGGATACGACGAAGCACGCGACGGCCACGTACTCGCGCCTGGGACGGCACCGCACGAAGACGGGACGGGTCATGGACGTGACGCTCGAGATCACGAGCGTCAGGTTCGAGGATCGTGCGGCCTCGCTCGTCGTGATCACCGACGTGACCGGCATCGCGGAGGCCGAGCGCCGGTTCAAGCTCCTCGTCGAGAACTCCGGCGATGGCATCTCGCTGACGAACGCGAACAACGTTGTCGAGTACGTGAGCCCGGGAGGGCGTCGGATCCTCGGGTACGACGAAGGTGAGATCGTCGGGACCCACGCGGGCCTCATCGCGCACCCCGACGACATCGCGGCGTGGAAGCCGCCTGCGCCTGGAGAGGCCAAACACAACGTCGCGCGGATGCTTCATCGCGATGGCTCGTGGCGATGGATCGAATCGACGACGACGAACCTCACCCACGAGCCGGCGGTTCGCGCGTACGTCTCGAACTACCGAGACATCACCGAGCGCAAGGAATCCGAGGAGGCAGTACGTCGCTCCGAGACGACGTTCCGAACCCTGATCGAACGCGCGCCGATCTCGACGTTCGTGCATCGCGACGGCCGGCTCGTCTACGCGAACCCCGCTGCGATCGCGCTCCTCGGTCATGCGCGAGCCGACGAGATCGTCGGGCGCCAGGTCCTCGATTACGTCCACCCCGACGATCGCGACGATCTCGCTCGCCGGATGACCACGCTCGTCGAACCGGGCACCGTTCGCCACTCGCGGATCCGGATGGTGCGTTCCGACGGATCGCAGTTCATCCTCGAGGGAACCGCGTTGCTCCTCGACTTCGACGGCATGCCGTCGCACGTCGTGATGGGCCACGACGTCACCGAGCGCGACGCGATCTTCGCGCGGATCGCGATGGCCGACCGGATGCTGTCCGTCGGAACCCTCGCCGCGGGCGTCGCGCACGAGATCAATAATCCACTCGCCTACGTCGCGACGAACCTCGAGCTCCTCGCCGCGGAGCTGCCGAACATCCGGCCGAGTCACAAGTCGCGGCTGACCGACGCCGCGCTGCAGTGCCTCGTGACCGACGCGCGAGAGGGCGTGGCGCGGGTCAACGCGATCGTGCGCGACCTGCGCTCGCTGTCACGTGCCGACGAGCAGAAGCGAACGGCGGTCGATGTCGCCTCGGTGCTCGCATCGTCGCTCAAGATGACAAACACCGAGCTCCGGCATCGCGCGCGGGTGGCGCAATCGATCGCACCGGGGCTTCCGCCGGTCGAGGTGGACCCATCGCGGCTCGGTCAGGTCTTCATCAACCTGCTCCTCAACGCCGCGCAGGCGATTCCCGAGGGGCAGGCCGATCGCAACGAGATCCGCGCTCGCGCGAGCGTCGTCGACGGCACCGTGCGGATCGACATCTCCGATACCGGATCGGGGATCCCGCCGGCGATCCTCGGCCGGATCTTCGATCCGTTCTTCACGACGAAGGCGCCGGGCGCAGGTACGGGACTCGGGCTCGCGATCAGCCACCAGATCATCCGCTCGTTCGGCGGAGATATCGCCGTCGAGAGTCACCCGGGTTCCGGCAGCACGTTCACCGTCATCCTGCCCGTCGCCGTCGGAACGACCCCGGAGATTCCTCGCGATCCGGGGCCGCAGCACAGCTTCAGCCGCCGCGTGCTCATCATCGATGACGAGGCCGCGGTCGGAAGATCGCTCCAGATGCTGCTGGCGCCCGAGACCGAGGTCGTCTCCGTCCTGCGCGCGGACGACGCCCTCGACCGGCTCGCGCGCGGCGAGCGGTTCGACGCGATCGTGTGCGATCTCATGATGCCGCACAGCTCGGGGATGCAGCTGTACGAGCAGCTGGAGCGCATCGCGCCGGAGTGCCGCGAGCGCATCATCTTCATGACCGGCGGTGCGTTCACGCCACAAGCGCGCGAGTTCCTCGAGAAGGTCGGCCGCCCGCACCTCGAGAAACCGTTCTCCGAGCAGGAGCTGCGCGACGCGATCGCCAGCGTCACTCGCTGATCGCGCGACGCGCACCCACGGGAATCAACAGCGCGGTCATCCTGGCGGGCACCCGCACGCCGAGTGCGGCCATCTCGGCGGATGCGCTCGCGCGCAGCGCATCGTCGCCGCGCAGCTCGGACAGGCGGAACCGCACCGCCGCGACGGTCAGCTTCATGCCGGCGGCGAGGGCCGTCTTCTCGGCGTCCTCGAGCAGCTTCTCGGCGCGCGCCCTGTCGCCGCCGCGGATCGCGACGCCGCCGCGAAGGAGCTGCCCCCACGCGCGCGCGACGGGGTTGTCGAACTTCGCGAGCGCCCGCGCGTGTCGCTCGACGGTCCGCGGCGAGCTGTTGCCGGCGATCGCGAGTCGGCCGCGCAGGTACTCGTGCTGCGTGCGGATGCTCCTGATCCGCAGCAGCAACGACCTCGACAGTCGCTCGAAGCCGTCACGCAAGGCCGCCTCGTCGGCGGGCTCGCCGGTGTAGAGCGCGATCTCGCCGCGGCCGACCAGCTCGTGGAAGTGCTGGACGTGATAGCCGGCCGTCTCGGGAACCCACGTCGCGCGGGCGAGCTCGCGCGCTGCTTCGGCCGGATCGTCGTCGGCGAGCCACATCGGAACGCAGACGCGCCGCATCGTCGATTCGACATAGCGATCGCCGCGCTGCTGCGCCTCGACGGCATACTGCCGGTAGCGCTCGCGCATGCTGGCGTAGTCGCCGATGAGGCGCACGACGAACATGTAGAACAGCTTCATCGAGCTGTTCTCCCAGCTCGCGCCGGGGACGCGCCGGATCAAGGCTTCGGCCGCGACGAGCAGCTCGACCGCGCGCGGTGCGTCGCCGACGAAGTAGGCGGCGATACCCTCGCCACCGCCGAGCAGCGCGAGCATGTAGTCGTCGGGTTGCTCGCCGGCGATGGCGCGGGCATGCGCGAACATCGCGAGCGACTGGGCGAGCTTTCCCTGGGTCGCCTGGTACGTCGCCTCGAGCGACATCGCGTGGGCGATGTGGCTCCGCGAGCCCGACTGCAACGCGAGCAGCAGCTGGCGGGTCTGGAAGTCGGCGCCGCGGATCGTGTCGACGACGGACAGGCCCTTGGACGCGATCTGCAGCACGTCGAGCCGGAGGATCTCGGCGTCCGCGATCTCGCTGCGGTGTCGCTCCTTGAAGCGATATCCGCGCAGGCGCAGCCGCAGGCGATGGCGGAGCAGCGAGAACAGCGCCGCGCGCGGGGTCACCGGTGCATCGATGCCGATCTCCTCGAGCAGCGCGTGCAGCGACTTCACGCCGCGCTCGATGCGACCGCTGATGAGGAGCTGCTCGGCGACGTGACGGTGACAGTCGAGCCTGATCGCCCGGTCGGCGCCCTCGGCTGCCTGGAGATAGACCTCGGCCGCCTCCGCGCCGCGGCCGGCGGCGACGAGCGCCTCGCCCAGGCGAAGCAGCAGGCGACGCCGATCTGCGGCGTCGCGTGCGGTGATGTCGAGGGCGACCTGCCACAGCCTCGCGGCCTGATCGAATGCGTGCGCGGCGAGGCTCCGCTGCGCGGCCTCCTCGGCGTAGCGCGCCGCGCGCTCCGGCAGGCGGGCGAGGCGGAAGTGGCGAAGCAGCAGCTGCGGATTGCCCTGCTCGCCGCTCGCCTCGAGCGCGATCGCGAGGCGCGCGTGCAGCTCGCGCAGCTGCGACTCGGCGATTCCGCCCGCGACCGACTCGCGAACGCGATCGTGGTACGGCTCGAGCGCAAGGCCGCGCCCGCGCTGTACCTCACGCGCGAGGCTGGCAACGCGCAGCGAGGCGATCGCGCGCGCGAGCGCGGTGCCGTCGAGCTTGCAGGCACTGCTCGCGACCTCGAGCGAGATCGGCGCGCCCGCGATGCAGACCAGCTCGAGCAGCCCGCGTGCGTCCGCGCGCAACAGCGCCACGCGTGACGTCAGCGCGGCATCGAGCGTCGCGGTCGGCGTGTCGTCGCCGAGGCTGTCGAGGTGGCGCAGGATCTCGGCGAGAAACATCGGATGTCCGCCGGCCTCGCGCGCGACGCGGTCGACGTCGACCTTGCCTGCGAGCGCGGGCGCGAGTCGCTCGGCGAGCACGCGGCTCTCGTCGGCGCTGAGTGGACCGAGCGGCATGCGCAGCACGCTGACGTCGGCGAGCGCCTCGACAATTCCCTCGACCGGCATGGTCTCGGCGTCGGCGACGTTGCGCGCCGTCGCGAGCACGAGCACGCGTGGAGCGCCCTGGCCGCGCAGCAGCTCGCGCAGCAGCAGGAAGCTGTCGGCGTCGGCCCACTGCAGGTCGTCGATCGCGATCACGACGCGGCGGTCCGCCGAGATCGCGGCGAGCAGCTGCCGCAGCATCCCGAACATCCGGCGGCGCTGCTCCTGCGGCTCGACGAGCTCGTCGCGCTGCACCGGTGCCGATGCGATCGCCTCGATCCGCAGGAACACCGGGAACAACCGCACGAGCAGGCCTGGCGCGTCAGGAAGCAGCGGCTGGATCGCGTCGCTCGACATGTGAGCGAGGTGCTGCGCGATTCCATCGGCGACGCCGTCGAGCGCCTTGTACGGCACCGTCTCGCGCTCGTAGCACCGACCGTGGAGGACGAGCGCCGATGGCTCCTGGTCGTGGATCAACTTCGTGAAGTGCGTGACGAGCTGCGACTTGCCGATGCCCGACTCGCCGACGATCAGGTGGACGACCGGCTCGCGGTGCGCGCGCTCGAACGACGCCGCCAGCTCGGTCAGCTCGCGCTCGCGACCGATGAACACGCTGCGCCCGCTGCCGCGCGAGACCGGCGTCACGCGCTTCAGCTCGGTCTCGACGATGCCGAGCCGCCGCGCGATCTCCGCGCCACTGGGCCGATCGCTCGGCTCGATCTCGAGCAGGTCCTTGCACAGCGACAGCAGATCCGCCGGTGCGTCGGGCGCGATCGACTCGGGCGCGGGCGCCTCGTTCTGCTGCTTGGAGATCATGATCTGCAGCGGATGTCCGGTGTGCGGCACGTCGCCGGTCAACGCCTCGAACAGCATCACGCCGACCGAGTACCAGTCGGCTGCCTCGGTCACCTGCCGGCCGACCGCCTGCTCGGGCGCCATGTACTCGACGGTACCGGTCGCGCGACCGTCGACCGACTGGCGCGCTGGATCGAGCGCCGTCACGAGGCCGAAGTCGAGCAGCACGACGCGACCCTCGCTGCTCACCATCACGTTCGACGGCTTGATGTCGCGATGGATCAGCCCGCCGTCATGCAGCACGCGGAGTCCCTGGACGAGCTGGTGCAGCGCGGCGCGCAGCCTCGGCGTGTCGTTGCGCACGTGCTCGAGGAAGTGCTGACCGCGGACGAGCTCCATCGTCAGGAACCAGTGGTCGCCGTCGCGGATCAGCTCGCGCAGGTTGACGAGGTTCTGGTGCGACGTCGACTGCAGCGCGCGGAACTCGCGCTTGAACCGCATGACCGTGTCGCCGTCCGCGCGCGCGAGCGTCTTCAGCGCGACGGTCTCGGCCGTGTCGCGGTCGTAGGCCTCGAAGACCTCGCCCATGCCGCCGGAACCGATCCGGCGTCTCAGCTCGAAGCGATTGGCGAGCGTGTCACCGCTCGAGATCATCGGTCACAGACCATCTTCGACAATCAGAAGGATGACGATAGCAATGCACCGGTTCGACCCGGAAGCCGGCGAGGGCGCAAAGCTCGAACCGCCGGAGATGACGTGGTGTGTCGGACTCGCGCGTCAGCAAATCGCCTACACACGCACTGGCAGACGTCTTGCTTTGTCTTCCAAGCATGCCGGATCCCGTCGACCCGAAGCGACCCCTGCCGCCCCCTCGCGACGGTGTCGAGCCGTCGAAGGATCGTCCGAGCGGACCCGGCGATACCGGTCCCGGAAGCACCGCGGACCGCAACGTGCGCGAGCACGGGGAGCAGAGCTCCTCGCCCGCCGTCGACGTCAGCTCCGGACGAGGCGCGCGACGACGTCCATCGCCAGATCGATCTCGTCGTCGGTGACGTACGGCGCCGGACCGAAGCGCAGCTTCGTGCCGCGCGCGTCGACGTAGATGCCCTCGCGCCGGAGATCGGCGACGAGCGGTGCGGCGTTCGGCATGTCGATCGCGACGAACCCGCCGCGCCGTGCGTCGAGCGGAGTCGCGATCGCGAGCCCGATCCGCTGCGCGGCCTCGATGATGCGGGACGTCTGGCGGAGCGAGAGCGCGCGGAGCGCCGGCGGCTCGAGACCCTGCGCGCGGGCAAACCGCGTGACCGCCGCTGCGCGATAGAAGCTCGCCGGGTCGAACGTGCTGCCCGCGAATGCCGACGCGCCATCGGCCGGGTAGCCGACGGGCTGCGCGTGATCGTGCCGCGCCTCGAGCTCCGCGAACCCCGCGAACCAGCCGGTGTAGACGGGACGGAGTCCGGTGCCGGGCGGGACGCGCAGAAAGCACGTGCCCTCGCCCCACTGCGCGTACTTGTAGCCACCGGCGACCACGAACACGTCGTCACCGCCGGCGTCGGCGAGCGAGAACGGCACGACGTGCCACGCGTGATACGCGTCGACGAGCACGTGCGCGCCGGCGGCGCGTGCGCGGCGGGCGACGTGATCGAGGTTGCCGACGATCGTCGACGTCTCGAACAGCACGCTCGACACGAGCACTGCCGCGGTCGTGTCGCGAACCTGCGCCGCGAGGCGCTCGGCGAGCGTGTCGGCGGGCGCGGCGTCGACCCAGGTGACCTCGACGCCTTCCTCGGCGATCCGGCGGAGCTGGCGGTTCATCGAGTGGAACTCGCCGGTGGTCGTGACGAGGTGCGGGCGGCGCCGCAGATCGAGGGCCGAGAGAAAGCGGGCCACCAGCTCGTGCGTGTTCGACGCGAACGCGAGCTCGCGCGCGCCCGCGCCGATGCGACCGGCGATGTATCCGCGGAGCTCGTCCTGGACCTCGAAGACGCGGTCCCACTTGTCGTCGACGTGGGTCGCGGCGTCGACGAATGCCTGGTCCTGGCCCTCGCGTGCGACATCCGGCCACGCCTGGTGGGAGTGGCCGGTCAACAGGATGCGGCGGGGCGCGTCGGCCGGGACGCGCAGGAACTGGCTGTAATGAGCGCGGAGCGCGCGCGGATCGAGCGGCACCCTGCGACATTCGCGCAACTCACCGCGCCTGTCACGCCTGGTACTGTCGGCCCATGCGTAGTGCCTGCCTCGTGCTCCTCGTTGCGGCCGCGTGCGACAACGGTGGTGGATCGTCCACCGCGATCGACGCAGCTCCGGATGTGGCGGCGGTTCCCGTCGTCGCCCTCGACTCGTGTCCCGCGACCGTTGCCGCGACGGTCGAGGACAGCCCGACGATGTTCATCCCGAAGGCGACGACGATCGGGCTGCATCAGGTCGTGAAGTTCGTGATCACGTCCGAGCACTTCGTCATCCCGAACACGCTGACGACGACCGATCCCGCGCTGTCGGTCAAGCGCGGCGAGACGAAGTGCTTCCAGTTCAACGCGCCCGGTACGTACGGATTTCTGTGCGGCGTCCACTCGTTCACCGGAACGATCACCGTGCAGTGAGCGCGGTGTCGGCTACGCTGCGAGCATGGCGCCCGATCCCGAACCGTCCGACTTCGATGCCGTCGCTGCCGCGAAGGAGCTCGATGACATGCTCGCCGAGTCCGGCGGCAAGAGCGACGACTACGTCGCGGGGCTCGAGGCCGAGCTCGAGGAGCTGAACGCCGAGCTCGCGAAGAAGGCCGTCGAGCTCGCGCGCGCCAACCAGCGTGCGGACCAGGCGAACGCGGAGATCGAGGCGGCAGGCAAGCGGCTGGCGACCGCATCGGGCAAGGAGCTCGAGCAGCGGACGCGCAAATTGCTCGAGGGCTTCTTGCCGGTCGTCGACGATCTCGATCGCGCGATCGAGGCCGCGCGCAAGCACGTCGAGTCGGCCGACGTCGTCGAGGGCCTCGAGCTGGTGCGGCGCAGCATGCTCGCCAAGTTTGGCCAGTTCGGTGTCACCCACGCACCCGCGCTCGGCGAGAGGTTCGACCCGAATCGCCACGACGCGATGGCGATGGTGCCGGTCGCCGACCCGGCGCAGGACGGTCGCGTGATCGGCGTCATGCGCGAGGGCTATCTGATCGGCGACGACACGCTGCGCCCGGCGGGCGTCGCTGTCGGCAAGCGCGCAGGCTGACGGCATTTCCTCGTTGCACGGCCGTGAACGGAGGTACTGTCCGGCCATGAAACGGCTGTTCGGGGTTCTGGCACTCCTGGTCGCTGCGTGCGGAGGATCCGAGCAGGACGGTGGTCCGCCGACGTTCGGCACGACGCCGAAGGAATGGGCCTACGTGCCGATCGACGGCACGAAGTGCCTCGACGGATCGCCGACCGGCATCGGCGTGAACCTCGGCACGAGTGGCGATCTCGTGATCTACATGGAGGGCGGCGGCGCCTGCTTCAACAGCTCGACGTGCGGCAACGTCGCCCATCCGACGGGGTGGGGACCGGCGCAGTTCGGCGTCAACATCGCGCCGTACAACATCGGCCTGTTCGATCGCACCGACGATGCGAACCCGCTGCGCGACGCGACGTTCGTGTTCGTCCCGTACTGCACCGGCGACGTCCACGCGGGCTCCAAGCCCGACGGCATGGGCGGCCGCCAGTTCGTCGGTTACACGAACGTCGGTCTCGATCTCGACTTCATCATTCCGAAGTCCACGGACGTGCGGCGCGTCGTGCTCTCCGGCTCGTCGGCCGGTGGATTCGGCGCGCTGATGAACTACGACCGCACGCAGACCGCGTTCGGCACGACGCCGGTGTACCTGCTCGACGACTCCGGCCCACCGCTCGGCGACGCGTTCATGACACCCTGCCTTCAGAAGATGTTCCGCGACGCCTGGAACCTCGACGCCGCGCTGCCCGCCGGTTGCGAGGACTGCACGCGCGCCGATGGCGGCGGTCTCACGAACGCGCTCGGCTGGCTCGCCGACAAGTACTCCGATCGCCGACTCGGTCTCGTGACCGCGACCCGCGACGGCACGATCCGCAGCTTCTACGGTTTCGGCTACCCGGACTGCGTGGCAGGCGCCCAGGGCTTCCCGATGCCCGAGGACGCGTTCGCCAGTGGCGTCGCCGAGCTCCGCGACCAGACGCTCGCGAGCCATCCGAATTTTCGGGTGTACGCCAAGGACAGCGCCATGCACGTCTGGCTGCTGTTCCAGCTGGGGACCACCTCGCCGCGCGCCGACGGTGGCGGTAAGCACCTCTCGAATTGGATCTCCGAGATGCTCGATCCCGACTCCGACTGGGACAGCGTCGCGCCGTAGGCGCTCAACGCACCACCCGAACGGCCGATTCAGATCGCGGGTTGGCCGCGATCTCCGAATCTCCCCGACCCGTCTTGTCGGTGCTCGACTGGGCGGTCGTGATCGCGAGCGCGTTCGCGATCCTCGCCGTGCTCGTCAAGGCGCCGATCACCGGCAAGTGGTCGATCGGGCTGTTCGTCGCGATCGTCGCCGGTACGTCGTTCGTCGCCGTCGCCGGCATGCTCGGCCGAGCACCCTGGCGCGCGCGGTTCTATCCGCTGGTCGCGCTCGCGGCCGGCATGCTCGCCGTCTTCACGCACGGCCCGCTCACGGGCGTCGGCAGCGTGCTCGCGTTCGCCGTGCTCGTCGCGTCGGCCCTCGGTAACACGCGGCTCGCCATCGCGGTCACCGCCGCCGCGGTTGCCGCGATCGCCGGTGGCGGACTGTTCGAGACCGGCGCCTGGGGCCCTCCCTCGGCCGACGCGATCACGTTCGATACGCTTCGCCTGTGGTTTCGCATCACGCTGACGAGCGCGGTCGTCACGTGGGTCGCGCTGCGCGTGCTCGAGGAGCTCAACCTGTCGCTCGACGAAGCGCTCGATCGCACGGCCGCCGCGTATCGCGCCGAGGTCGCCATGCAGGCGCAGCTCCACGCACGTCGTCAGGAGCTCGACGATCTCGAGGAGGTCGAGCTCGTCGGCCGCCTCGCCGGCGGCGTCGCGCATGACGTCAACAATGCGCTGACCAGCATCATGGCCGCGTCGGAGGTACTCGGCGATGACGTGTCGACCGATCGCCAGCGTGGCCGTCTCGAGGAGCTCGAGGCGGCGTCGCATCGTGCCGCGGAGCTCGTGCGCGATCTGCTCTGGATCGGGCGCAAGTTCCCGCCGACGACGCAGGTCGCGGACCTCGGCGCGACGATCGAGCGCTGCATCGCACGCCTGCACCGGATGTCGCGGCAGATCACGCTCGACCGGACACCGCACGCGAAGCTGCGCATCGCACTCGCACCCGAGCGCCTCGAGCAGGTCTTGTTCTGGCTGCTGGTCGAGGCCGAGCGAACTGGCATCCGCGCGCTCGACCTCGCGTGTCGTCGCGATGGCAGCGAGGTCGTCGTCGAGCTCGGCGCGCGCGACGCGATCGCATTCGATGCGGACGGCCGCCCGGCGAAGCACGCGCAGCTCCGCGCGTCGGCGGCGCACGAGGTCATCGAACAGAGCGGCGGACGGATCACGATCGCGGGCTCGGGCAGCACGACGCTGATCGAGCTGCGGTTGCCCGCGGCGGCCGAGCTCGATGCAGCCGCGTCGCCGGTCGCGGCGGCCGGCACGTGCGCGCTCGTCGTCGACGACGAGCCGTTGATACTCGAGCGTCTCGCGCGCCTCGTCGCCGCGCGTGGTTACCGCGTCGTCACCGCCTCGTCCCTCGCGGAGGCAGCGCCGAAGCTCGAGGCGGGCTGTGACCTCCTGGTGACCGACCTCCAGCTCGGCGACGGTCGCGGCGAGGACCTCGCGATCGCCTCGTTCGCGCGCGCGCCCGAGCGTCCGATCGTGATCTGCTCGGGGTTCGGTGCCGACGACGCGCTCCGCGATCGTCTGCGCGGCGCCCGGCTGGTGTTCCTGACCAAGCCGTTCACGCGTGCGGAGCTCGAGGCCGCGATCGCACCCGCGATGCAGGTCTCTGCATGAGCTCGACCGAGCGGATCTCCGCCGAGCAGCTGCGCGCGGACGCCGACGCGCGGATTCGTCGCGTCCTCGATCTCCTCGTGCTCGTCGCTGGCCTTGGCACGGCGACGATGCAGATCATCGGCGCGCTCCTCGGCAAGGAGCCGGCGATCTCGGTCATCCCGACGGCGGCCGGCACCGCTGCGGCGCTCGCCGGTGTCGTCGCGCGCGCCCGCTGGACACCGTTCGCGTACCTCGCGATGTTCTTCACCGGCAGCATCGTCGTCATGGCGACGCGCGGTCCGCTGATCCAGCTCGGCGGCCTGTCCCTCGCAGGTGCGACGCTCGCGACCCTGTATCTGCCGCGGCGTCGCCGCCGGATCGTCATCGCGGCGTTCGCCGTGGCGCCGCTCGGCGTCGGCGTGCTCGTGACGTCCACCGGTCTTCTGCCTCCACCCGTGATCCCGCTCGGCGCCTCCTTCACCTGGGTGCCGGCGCTCATCGTCAGCGCGTTCGCGTTCGTATCGACCGCACTCGTCGTCCGTGCCGCGATCCACAACCAGCGCGAGGCGCAGCGCGAGATGGCGCGTGCGCTCGACGACGAGCGTGCGGCGAGGCGCGAGCGCGAGAAGCTCGATGCCGACATCGCCCAGGCGCGCCGCGTCGATCTCATCGTCGAGCTCGCCGCCGAGGTCGGCAAGGACATCGGTGCGGCGCTCGCGACGATCGCGGCGCGCGCGACCGAGCTGTCGACCGAGCTCACGCGCGACGACGCACGCGCCTGCCTGGGCGACGTGATCGCGGTCGCGACGAACGCGGGCAGCACGATGCGCTCGCTGAGCGTCCTCGATGACGAGCTCGCGAGTCCCGAGGCCGGGGCCGATGCAGGCCGCGTGGTCCGCGACCTCCCTCGCGTCGTTCGCCGGATGCTGCCGAGCGGGATCAAGCTCGCGGTCTCGGCCGACGCGTCCGCGTGGACGCCGCTCGGCTCGACGGATCTCCTGCGCGTCGTCAGCAACCTCGTCATCAACGCGCGAGACGCGATCGTCCAGACCGGCACGATCGGCGTCTCGGTCACCGCGACGCCGACCCACGTCCATGTCGACGTCAAGGACGACGGTCACGGCATGGATGCCGAGACCTGCGCGCGCGTGTTCGAGCCGTTCTTCACGACGAAGCCGGTCGGCCGCGGCACCGGCCTGGGGCTGACGACCGCGCGTGCGCTCGTCGAACGTGCGGGCGGCTCCATCACGATCGACAGCGCGCCTGCGAAGGGAACGCGGATCGGGCTCGTGCTCCCCCGCACGCGCTGACGGCGTCGAAAGGTCCGACCGCCTGGCGTCGGCGGTGCCACGCTGGATGCGATTCAGTTTGTCAAGCGATGGTTGCCACGCATCCCGAGCGAAAACACCGGGTTGATCGGGGAAGACGCGCAGGGGCGCTGCGTAACATAGAGGCTGTTGTCATGAGCGAGCGGGATCTAAAGAGCGACGGGCAGGGCCCCGCGCAGCGCGACGTCGATTCCGCCGGTGTCGCACCGGGCCGCTACGCGAACACCGAGCTCGTCGGCAAGGGTCGCCAGGGGCCACGGCCGAAGGTGCCGGGCAAGCGCTCGGGCACGGAGCATCTCGCCGAGGCCGAGGGCGCCGAGGCGCAGGCCGAATCGCCGGCGACCGGGTTCGCGCCTCGCGCAGCGCAGGCCAATCACACGCTCGAGTACGGCGCGGGCGACGCGGCGCCGCAGACCGCACGCGGCACCGGTCATCAGCCTCCGCGCACGGGTGGCACCGCCGCTGCGGCGCGCGAGAACTTCGAGCTCCAGAACTGGACGGCGCATCGCAACACGACGCTGACGTCCGACTTCACGAACGGCGGCGAGTCGTTCCTCGTCCAGCAAGGTGGCATCGCGGCGAGCGCCGACGTGCGCGCGCTGACGCCGGATGCCCAGCGGTACTCGGTCGGCTTCGTCCAGACGATGCACGCGTCGAATCGCCGCGCGATCTACGTCGACGACAACGGTGTCGTTCGCAACGCATTCGTCGCGTCGCGCGGCGCGGTGATGGATCAGCGCACCGACATCGGCTCGCCGGCGCCCTGGTACAACTTCGGCGTCCTCCTGAGCACGGACCGCCGCCATCCGGCGATGTCCGACAATCCGACGTTCGAGGTGCCCGCGGCGGCACCGGGTGACACCGCGTTTGTCGATCGCCTCGAGGGCAGCGAGTCGTTCACGACGTACGTCGTCGCGATGGTCGGCAACGACTCGTCGACGATCATCTACCTCGGCAACGTTCGCTGGGACGTGAACTGGTCCGGCCGCATCGACGGGACCTCGTTCCTCGGGCGCGACACGCACGTCGGTGGTGCGGTCGAGTCTCCGACCGGCGGCGCGGTGCTGTCCGGACCTGCAGCGAACCACGGCTCGATGGGCCGGTTCACCGGTGGTGCGGCGCCCTCGCGAGCAGGCGCCTCGCGGCACGCGCGGTCGCTCTACGGTCATTCGGCGTTCGGGATGTACGCGCGTTCGGCGTACGGCGATCCGCCGGCCGCGCCCGCGGCCAGCACGGAGACCGCGAGCACGGCCGCGACCGCGACGCCGGATATCACGGCGGCTGCCGCGGCGGTGCCGGAGCGGTGGAGGCCGGTGCTCGGCGGGCTGCTGCCGCGCGGCGGATCGACGACGATCGGAAGCGGGCCCAACCTCGACGAGTACAAGCGCGACGTCTACGGCCTGCTCCACGACCACGTGCCCGGCGACACGCAGGCCGAGGCGTTCCTCGCGCTGGTGCCGCCCGACAAGCAGACGTACCGGACGGCCCTGCCGCAGCTGCGCACCGACGAGCTCGCCGATCGCGCGCACGTCACGACGGTGACGAACGTCGTCGGCTGGTATCGCGGCCACGGCGACGTGCCGACCGCGCAGCTGCGCCTCGTCACCGCGCACGCCATGCTGACGGCGACCGGCAAGCAGTGGCTCGCACAGCAGCAGGTCGTCCGCGATCTCGACGCCTACGCGAACGACGGCGCACATCACGATGGCATGGCGGACGTCGCCGACACCGAGACGATGGTGACGCGTACCGCTGCCGGAGACCGCCGCCGGAACGCGACGCGCGCGTTCGCCCGCATGCTCCGCAACGAAGGCGAGCTCGCCGCGATGCCGGTGGGCGCGGCCGCTGACACGGCGGGAGAGCTCACGCCCGAGGAGCGGGCCGAGCAGGATCGCCTCTACACCGAGCTACGCACCGCGATCACGACGGCGATCACGGCACCGCCGCGCGACGATGGTGAGCCGGGGGCGCCGGTCGGCGATCTCACGCGCCGCACGTACGAGCAGCTGCAGTCGCGGATCCGATCCTCTCCCGCCGCGGTTCGCGATCGGGTGCTCGCCGACACCGAGCTGATGCGCCAGCTCAACGAGCATCTCACCACGAGCCAGATGAGCCAGCTCGCCGAGCTGTCGCGCTCGGTCGACAGCGTCGATGCGCTCTACGAGCAGTGCACGGGCTTCACCATGCGGCTCGAGGGCGACCACCCGACGACATCGACGGAACGCAGCCACGCGCCACTCGACAGCGCCGGTCGCTTCGCGCTGATCCGGACGTACCTGCTCGCGCGTCCCGGCGATGAGATGCGGCCTGCGCGCCAGCGCGTGCTCGGCCACGCGCGGCTCATGGACGATGTCTACGAGAACCTGAGCTCCGAGCATCAGCAGCTCGTGATGCGCCTCGTCACGCGCGGCACGCTCGAGCCGACGCCCGAGGATCGCGTCAACGACGCGTGCACGAGCGGCAATGGCGTGCAGCTCGTCCAGGCGCTGCTGAACTTCGCGGGCGCCGATCGAGCGAGCCTGCTCGCGCTGCGCGACAACCAGGTGTTCCGCACGAACGTCCAGCGTGCGAGCGAGAGCATGGGCCTCGTCCACGCGGGTGGCCTCGACGTGCGCCCGTTCGACCTGCTGCTCCAGCTGTGGGGCCAGAACCCGACGGACACGAGCGATCCGGCCGGCGGCGCGCACGAGACCGAGGTCAACCCGGACTCGGCCGAGGTGCTGCCGCTCAACGCGACCGAGCACCGCACGCTCAACGACGAGCTGTTCGCGCCGACCGTGCAGCCACTCGCGAACGAGCTCAACTCGACGATGTGGATCTCGGACGCGACGGTCACGTCGCTGCTGAATGCGTTCGAGGTTCGCGCCGCGCGTCCGGAGATCCGCACGCTGCTTCGCCGCGGCCAGATCGCGCCCGGGCCCGAGCTCGAGCGGCGCGTCAACGCGCTCGCGGGCAGCGTGCGCCAGAAGCTGCAGGCGGGCTGCAGTGACGACGTGCGCGCCGCGGCCGAACGCGTCCTCGGTATCCGCGTCGATGCCGCCGCGATCGGTGTCGTCGACGGCACCGCGCGCACGCAGGCCGACGAGACCGGAGTCGCGTCGGGCGAGCACGTCGTGCCGCTCGCCCAGGCGCTGCGCGAGACGATGTGCGGCACGTCGACCCTGAGCCAGTACATCCACGCGAAGGCCGCGGAGATGTCGGCCGAGCTGAACGAGTCGTGGGCGTCGGGCTATGCAGACTCCGACGACGTGCTGCGCATCTGGAACGGCTACCTCGCCGGCGTCAACCCGCACGTCGAAGGTCTGCAGCGCGCGACTGGCATCGAGCGCATCCACCCGATCGAGCTGCTCGTGAACGCGTACGGCGAGATCGGCACCGGCTCGCTCGAGACCCAGCTCAACAGCGCGCTCGATGCCGAGGAGAAAACGGCCGTGCTGCCGGTCATGGGAATGACCGCGCGCGACGTGGCGGCGCGCACGATCCAGCACGACCAGGACCTCGCGAACACGGAGGAGGGCCGCGCGGAGGCGCTTGCCGCCGCGCAGGCGACCGAGTGGCTCGCCGAGTGGCAGACGAAAGCGCAGGAGCTGTGGACGCTCGTCGGCCGGTGCTCGGAGCTCGCGCGCACGCCGCAGGTCGACGAGATCAAGACGAAGCGCGACGAGGCGATGGCGCTGCGCCGCCCCGATGGCGCGCGCATGCCCGGACCGGTGGTCACCCACGACCACCTCCCCGGCGAGCGCGCGGGTGGGCCGGCGATGATCGAGTCGGTCGCGAACCCGACGACGTTCCCGGACCTGTACCTGCGCGAGTACGGGGTGACGCCGGATCGTCACCTGCTCGAGCTCGCGCGCACGTTCCCCGAGAGCCTGGGCGAGGG